>DATJLT010000231.1:0-7208 GCA_035509195.1 Streptosporangiaceae bacterium
CTGGCTGATCACGCTGGCAATCGCTGCCGGGCTGGTGCTCCGTGTGCTGGCGCTCGTCGCCTACCGGCCCGCGCTGATGTATATCGACACGGAAAAGTACCTGTACAACGGCTACCCAGGTGCCGATCCTGTCGGGTACAAGGCACCGCTTTGGCTGCTGCTCACCGTCGGCAACCTCTCGCTGGTCACGGCCGTGCAGCATTTGCTCGGGCTGGCCATGGGCCTGGTCATATACCTGGTGCTCGTGCGGCTTGGCTGCTGGCGCTGGCTGGCGGCGCTCGGCGCCATTCCCGTGCTGCTAGACGCCTACCAACTCCAGATCGAGCAGACGATCATGCCAGATGTCTGGTTCGAGGCCCTGATCGTCGGCGCCGCCGCGGTCTTGCTGCTCAGGCCGGCGAGCAAGCCGGCCTGGCGGTATCTGATCGCGGCCGGGCTGCTGCTCGGAGCCTCAGCGACCGTACGTCAGGTCGGCGAGATCCTGCTCATCCCCGCCCTGCTTTACGTGGTCATCGCCGCAGGCGGCTGGCGGGTCGTCGTGACCAGATCGGCAGTGCTGATCGCGGCCTTCGCCGTCCCTGTCGTCGGTTACCTGGCCGGCTCTTATTTCGTCTCCGGTCACTTCTGGCTAGACAGCGGATCGCTCAGCATCTCCACCTACGGCCGGATGGTGACCGCCGCCGACTGCCCCGCGCTCCGTATTCCCGCCTATGAACGCCCCCTGTGCGCCACGCCCCGTCAGCGGGCGTACGGCATCGACTGGCTCGACCACGACGCTCACTCGCCGATCAAGGCCTGGGTCGCGCCCAAGGGCCTGAACCGCTACGCGGTCATCGCCAGGTTCGATCACCAGGTCGCCGAGCAACAGCCCGGCCGTGTCGCCGCCGCGATTGTCGCAGACGGATTCAAGCTGTTCGCGATCAAGCGAACCTCGAGCCAGAGCGGCACGCCGATCTCCCGCTGGCAGTTCCAGGATTCCTACCCGGTTTATCCGAACTGGGTCACCGTTGACCGCAGCGGCGACATCGTCTTCGGCCTTCGCCTCACCCCGGCCGGCGGCCCGCTGGTCAGGCACGTGCTCGACCACGCCTACGGCGGTAAGGCCCAGGTCAGCAAGCCGGTCGCGGAGCTGCTCCGCGCTTACCAACTCGACGGCGGTTACACGCCAGGACCGGTGATGGCGCTGTTCGCGATCGCGGGTCTCGTCGGCTCCGTACTCGCGCTGTTCCGGCGCCTACCCGACAAGGCCAGGGCGCTCGCGCTCGGTTGCCTGCTGTTCTTCGGCTGCGGTGCTTTCTTGCTGGCGATGTCTGATGCCTTTCAGTTCTCCTGGCGCTATCAGCTCCCTGCCCTGGTCACGCTGCCACCCGCCGGGGTCGCCGGCATCGCGGCGATCGTCTTCGCGCTGGCCGGCCGCCGCCAGGTCGCGCCTGCGGCCAGCCACGATGGCCAACCGGAAGTCGCGGCCCCGGTCACCTGATGAAGGAGATACCGCGCCGCCATTGGCTGGCCGCGATCCTGCTGATTGCCGGCCTCGCGCTCAGGGTGCTCGTCCAGTTCAGTTACCGGCCGGCGCTTTTCTACATTGACACGGTCAGGTACCTGTACGACTCGGGCGGTAACGACCCGGTTGGCTACCGGCTGCCGCTCAAGGCCATCCTTTTCCTGAGCGACTTCGACGTCGTCGCCGCCGTCCAGCACCTGCTCGGCCTGGCCATCGCGGTCGCGATTTACGTGGTGCTGCTCCGCAGGGGCGTGCCGCGCTGGCTGGCCGCGCTCGCGATCGCTCCGGTGCTGCTCGACGGCTACCAGCTTCAGATGGAGCAGATGGTTTTGCCCGACGTGTGGTTCGAGGCGCTGATCGTCGCCGGCCTGGTGATCTTGCTCTGGAAGGTCGGGGTACCTGGCTACCGTTACGTGATCGCGGCCGGGCTCATGCTCGGGATCTCGGCGACGTTCAGGCAGGTTGGCGAGATCCTGGTGCTGCCGGGCTTGATTTACCTGATCGCGGCCTGCCGGGGCTGGCGGACGACGCTGACCAGGATGGCCGCGTTCGCGGCCGCGTTCGTGCTCCCCATCCTGGTGTACCTGACAGGCTCCCAGATCCTCGTCGGCCACTTTTATCTCTCGCACTCGGGCGTTACCACAACTTACGGCCGGATGGCCTGGTCAGCGGACTGTGCCACGCTCAGGCTGCCGCCAGCAGAGCGCGGGCTCTGCCCGACCGCCGCGCAGCGGGCGCACGGACCTGACTGGCTCGAGCATTCTCCTGGTTCGCCGCTTCGTAAGTACTACGAGGGACCTTTGAGCGCGCGAGCGTCTCATCTGGTCGCCAGCTTCAACACCGCCGTCCTGCACCAGCAGCCAGGCCGGGTACTCGCCACCTACGCCAGCGATGTCATCAAGCTTTTTTCACCAGCCAAAAAGACCTTCGCCGGCGACACGCCACTGTCGCGGTGGCAGTTCCAGGTCAGGTATCCGTACTTGTCGCCCCACGCGACTCCCGTGCAGGTCCTGCCCGCGATCGCGAGGTACGGCGGAGGCCGCCCGTACGTCTGGCGACCCGGAGCGGTGTTCCTGCGGGCCTATCAGCTCGACGGCGGCTACACGCCAGGGCCTTTGCTGGCGTTCTGCGTGCTCGCCGGACTGGCCGGAACCGCGATCGCGGTTGTCGCGCGATTCCGCCCCGCCAGCCTCGAGCGCTGTCAGCTCGGCCTCGCCTGCCTGCTGTTCTTGTTCTCGGGAGCGGCGATCCTGCTGATGTCCGACTTGTTCGAGTTCAGCTGGCGGTATCAGCTTCCCGCGCTCGTGACCTTGCCGCCCGGCGCGGCAGCCGGCCTGGCGGAAATCGCCAGGCATGCCAGGACCGGCCGGCACGGCGACCCAGAACAGCTACCGCAGACCAGCGAACAGGTCCGTCTCGGGCACTGACGCTGCTGGTTTGCTAAATACCCTGATGAAGGTTTCCCGTCCGAAGACTGCCTCTCCTACCTCGGGCGGTATCTTCGTGAACCAGGAATCGGCTATCTGACTGGCGTGGGTCAGCAAGGCGGCCCGCTTCCTGTCGAGCACGGACCTGATATCGATCGTGGTAGTGATGCGCGCTTCCTGCTCGGCCATCGCCTGGGCCTCTTCCTCGGTGACCTCCCATTCAGGGAAGTCACCTCCTGCGGCCCTGATCGCGTCCGCGACCTTCCGCCAGTCACTTCGGCGCATAGCGCTCATGTAGTACTTCGCCGGGATACCTGTGGCTTCCGCGGCCGCGAGTGCCGCGCGGGCGGAGTGCACGTGATCGGGGTGCTGATAGGCACCGTCTGGGTCGTAGCCGATCACGACGGCCGGCCGGTATTTCTCGATCAGGGCACCGATCCGCCCGGCGACCACATCGAGCGGCACGTTGCAGAAGGCCTCGGGGTTCTTGTGGTACTCCCAGTCCGGCATCCCTGAGTCGTGGTACCCGAGCAACTCAAGGTCGCTGACGCCAAGGTGCTTGCAGGACTCGCGCAACTCGGCCAGCCGCGTCTGTGCTACATCCGCGGTGTCGTGCCCGTCCTCGCCAGGTTTGAGGCCCGCCGGGCCATCGCCGAACTCACCGTTGGTACAGGTGACGACGACTGTTCTGATGCCCTCGTCCGAGTACTTAGCCAGCACCCCGCCGGTGCTTGACGCCTCGTCGTCGGGATGAGCGTGTACAGCCATCAAGGTCAGTTCGGTCATAGGAGCAATCTACCTGGGGACTACGACAGTTTCTTTCTGCCGCCGACCGCCGGGATCCAGCCGGTACCGAGCGTTCCCTGAGCCGCGCGACTGCCGAAGCTTCCTCCACCGCGACCGCGCAGGATGTAAGCGATCCAGACCGCGACCACCGCGCCGATCAGCGGCCCGGTCAGGTACGCCCACCAGGATGTCCAGTCACCGAGCACAAGCGCGGGACCGAGCGACCGAGCCGGGTTCATCGAGGCGCCGCTGATCCGCGCGCCGATCAGGCCTGCCAGCGCGATGTAACTGCCGACGCCGATCGCGGCCAGCGACCCGATCTGCTGGGCACCAGACGCCGTGCCGAGGATCACGGAGACCAGCCCGACCGTGAGGACCGCTTCCCAGCCCATGGCCGCGACGGTCGAGACGCCGTGGCCTGGCAGCGTGAGGCCGGCCTGGCCTTGCTTGCCGATGAGGGCCACGAGCACCAGAGCCGCAAGCACCGCGCCGGCGAACTGGGCGACGATATACATAGGCACCCGGCGGGAAGGGAAGTCGCCCCTCAGCATGAACGCGATCGTGACCGCCGGGTTGAGGTGCGCGCCTGAGACGGTGCCCATGAACAAGATGATCGCGAGCACCATCAGGCCGGGAGCCGCTGCGAGCACCGAAGGCGCGACTTCCTGGCCGCCGATTCTCGCGCTGGCCATCGGGCCGCCGGCGGCCACGAACACCAGCAGGAAGGTACCGAACAGTTCGGCGAATAGCCGACGCCACTCGTACCTGTAGTCGGTGAAGTCGAACTGGCTGACAAGGGCGTTTGGCTGGCCGAGCGATCGCAGGCCGGTAAGCTCAGGCGCCTCACTGCTGAAGTCGCTGCCCACTACCGCCCTCCCCGAAGTCAGGCCATTCGATCCAAGATGGTCATGACGAGGTCCATCGAAGTGCGCGGATGCAAAAACGCGAATCTCGCCACCGTTTGATTTTCCCAAGCTGAGGGCGGCATGAACGCGACCTGATCATCAAGCAGCGCGTCAGCCCAAGTGGCGTACTCGGCACCCGTCCAGCCCAGGCGGCGGAACAACACGACGGACAGTTCTGGCGGCCTGATCAGCTCAAGGTAGTCGCGCCTGGCGATCTCTCTTGCCGCTTGCCTCGCCAGCGCGAGCGCGCTTTCGATCGCTTCCGCATAGGCGTCGGTGCCGTAAACGCTCATTGAGAACCACAACGGGAGCCCTCTGGCTCGCCTCGTCAGGTGGTAAGCATAATCGGCGGGATTCCACTCCCCCGGGCTGTCGTGGATGACGTCCAGGTAAGAGGCGTCCTGACTGTGGACCGACCGGGCCAGGGCCGGGTCTTTGTAGAGAAGGGCAGCGCAATCGAACGGTGCGAACAGCCACTTGTGCGGGTCAACCACGAACGAGTCGGCGCGTTCCAGGCCTGAATACCTGCCATGCATGCTGGGCGCGAAAATGCCTGCGCCGCCGTAGGCACCGTCGACGTGGAACCAAGCGTGATGTTCGCGCGCTATGCCCGCGAGACCTTCAAGGTCGTCAATGATGCCGGCGTTGGTGGTGCCCGAGGTCGCGACGATCGCGGCGATGGAACCTGGGTAGCCGTCCTCTTCGATCGCCGCGCTCGCGGCCTGCCCGGTGAGGCGGTGGTCTTCGGTCCTGACGACCAGCGCGTCCATTTCCAGCATGCGGAGCGTGTTCGTGATCGAGGAGTGCGCGTCCGCGCTGACGAGCACACGCCAGCGCTGCCTGGCGGGATCGCGGAGCTTAGCCTGCTCGCGCGCGACCGCGAGCGCGGACAGGTTCGCGGCCGATCCGCCTGAGACAAAGCAGCCGCCCGCCGAGGCGGGCATCCCCGCCTGGTCGGCGATGAGTCTCAGCATCTGGTTCTCCGCATGGATGGCGCCGGCCGCCTCGAGCCAGGAGATGCCCTGGATCGAGGCACACGAGATCAGCATGTCGAAGAGCAGGGCCGCCTTCGTGGGCGCGGCAGGGATGAAGCCGAGGAAGCGCGGGCTGTCGGCCGAGATCACGGCGGGGGCGATGGTCTCCGCGTAGACCTTGAGCACCTCATCGGGATCGTGGCCCTGCGGGCCGAGCAGGCCCGCCAGCGCGGCCTGAAGCTCGGCCGGGTCACGCGAGCCCTTGTCGAGCGGCACCGGATCCAGTCTCAGCCTCTCCTCGGCGTAACCGAGGACAGACCTGATCATTTGCTCAGTGATCGCATCGATGCCGTGCATGGGACGGAACCTAAGGGCTTGATCGTCAGACTGGCAACTGACGGCGACCGCTAGGACAGAACTGTCTGGCTAGCTGACACGGACCGCGTAGACAACGACGTTGCTCAGGTAGGAGCCAGTCGCGTAGTCGAAATCGCCGCCGCAGGTGATCAGCCGGAGTTCGGAGTCAGGCACGGCACCGTAGACCACGTCAGCAGGGAACTGGGCCTTGGCGTACAGGCGGACCGCGGTGACCTCGAAGACGCCGACCGTATGGTTGGTCCTGATGACATAAACGAACTGGCCGCGCTTCAGCTCGCTGAGCCGGTAAAACACGCCAGGGCCTAGCCGGGAGTCGATGTGCCCGGCGATGATGGCCGAGCCGACCTGGCCAGGCCTCGGGCTTCTCGTGTACCAGCCGGCGACGGCCGTAGTCGACGGCACCTGCAGCGTGCCCTGCGGGGTCAGTCCGAGCCTGACCAGCGTGGTGCTGACCCCGATCGCGGGGATGACGAGCCAGGACGGCTTGGCTACGGTCAGGGCCGTGGCTGGGTGGACGGTACCGGTGATCCGGCCGGCCTTACCGGTCGCCTGGGCGGCGGGACCATTGTGTCCAGGCTGATGGTCGGCTCGGGTCGGCTGGCTGGCCAGCCTGGCGCTCGCGGCATGGTCACGCAGGACCCAGCCGCCGACGCCGATGACGATCGCGATCAGGCCAGCGGCGACCAGCGCCAGTCCGGCCGATGATCGCCGGCGTCGGCGTGGCTCAGGGCGACGGTGCTGTGCCGCGGCCCACGGGGGCCGGCCGGCTGGCGCCGTCACGTCACCGCTGGCGGCCTGCGGCGGGAGACGGCGTGAAGTCCGCGCGACTTGGTCGCCCACCTGACTCCGGCGGCGCAGAACAGCAGGCCGGCCACGGTGACCAGTAGCCAGGGCAGCATCGAAGGAGCCGGCCTTGGAGCGGAACCGCCGAAGCCGGTCGCGGGAGCGCCGGCCGGAATCACCTTGCTTCCGGCGGCGTCGACCAGGTCATCAATGCTCAAGTGCCCTGGGTCGTCGAGGATGACGATGGTATGAATCGTTCCCGCGGCGAAATCGATCGACTGCGCGGCATGCTCGTTCGCCCCGCTTACCTTGACCGTCCAGGTACCGGCCTTCACGACCGCGTAAGACGTTACGTGGGCGAACCGCAGGTTCTTGACGAGTTGCTTATGCCCGGCCGTGACGGTTACCCGATGCTGCCTGAGCGAGGCCTGAATGATCCTGACAAGGACTT
>DATJLT010000232.1:0-35806 GCA_035509195.1 Streptosporangiaceae bacterium
GGCCTGGGGGCCAGGTCCTCCTCGTCGCCCTCGTCGTCGCCGAACTCGATGTCGAACGTCTCGAGCAGCTCCCGGTCCTCCTCCTCGGGGGAGACGACCTGGACGTTGTAGTTCAGCTCGGCGCCGAGCAGCTGGAGCGTCTCGTCGTTGACCGACTGAGTCGCGGTGACCATCTCGCCGAGGTGGAACAGCGCCTGCACGAGCAGCGCAGGGTTCACGCCGATCTTGTCGGCGAAGTCGCTCAGCGAAGCGCCGCGTGACAGGCGGATGACCTGCCCGTTGCCGCGCGGTACCGACACGCCGCCAATCGACGGCGCCTGCATGTTGTCGAACTCCTGACGGCGCTGCTTCTTTGACTTGCGCCCGCGAGAGGGCCGGCCGCCAGGACGCCCGAACGCACCCTGCGTACCTGTACGACCGCGTCCGCCTGCACCACCCGGGCGCGCGGGGCCGCCGGTACCGGTACGCGGAGCACCGGCGGGGCCACCGCCGCCGCCGGGACCTCCCCGGCCCGCTCCGGGCCCGCCACGACCGCCGCCGGGACGCGCACCCGCTCCTGGTCCACCTGGACCGCCGCCGGGACGCGCGCCGAACGGCCTGGGCGGCATGCTGCTCGGGCTAGGCCGCGGGCCGCCAGGGCGAGGTCCGCCAGGACGCGGACCGCCATCACCAGGCCCGCCTGGGCGAGACCCGCCTGACATCGGCCGCTGACCCTGCGGGCGAGGCCCGCCAGCGGTACCCGTACCGCCAGGACGCGCGCCGCCGGCTCCGCCGGCACCCGTGCCAGCCGAGCCTGAAGGGCCGGGCTGCCCGGTGCCTTGTGGCTGACCTGGACGAGGACCTCTGGCCGCGGAACCCATGCCGGTCGGTGTCGAGCTGAACGGATTATTGCCTGGTCGCGGGCCTGGCCGGGGCGCGCCGGTACGCTGTCCTGCCGCCGGCTGACCGCCGGATGGCGCGGAAGGAACCGGCCTCGTACCGCCAGGGACGGGACCTGGCCTCGGCTGCCCGCCTGGCGCCGGACGCCCCGCAGGGCCTGGCACGCCGCGCGGAGCGCTTGGAACCGGTCCGCGCGCTGGCCGGTCGCCGCCCTCAGCCGGGCGGGCTGGCGCCTGCTCGGGCTGGCTGAAGGGAACCTGCGGCACCCCTGAGGTCGGCCTAGGCGACTCTGCGGGCTCGACAGGGCTGACCGGCGGTTCAGCCGCTGGCCTGGCCGTTTCTGCCGCAGCGGTCTCTGCCGCAGCGGTCTCTGCCGCAGCGACGGCTTCCGTCGCGGCGGCGGCTCCGTTGGCCGCGGCCGGCGCCGGCTGCGCCGGTGCCTGCGTACGCCCGTTGCCAGCGCGCCTCGCGCCGTCGCTACCTGATTTCGCTGATGCGGTCTCGCTCGCGAACGCTTCCTTGAGCCGGCGGACAACCGGTGCCTCAATTGTTGATGAGGCCGACCGCACGAACTCACCCATATCCTGGAGCTTGGCCATTACGGCCTTGCTCTCAACACCGAACTCCTTAGCGAGTTCGTATACCCGGACCTTCGCCACTACGCTCCCTGCCTCGGCCCGGGCAACCCCGGGCCACTCAGCCGGTCCGGGGCAGGCATGCTCCGGCCGGCGTCAGTTCCTGCTGTTCATCGCCGCATGCTCATCGAGCGCTCATCACTGTCTCACCCGGCCTGTCTCAAATACCTCGCCGCTCGTTACCATCCCGCCGTTCCAGTCCGCCCAGGCAGCTTTAAAACTGCCTTCTCGCCGCTCTGGCTTGGGTAGGCCGGCGAGCTGCGCTCACCTGGCCAGCCCAGTGCGGGCTTACACCCGCTCAACCATGCTGCGGTACCGCGAACCGTAAGCCCAGCCACCCGCACCAGCATCATGCCCAGGCCGCAACCCTCTCAGGCCAGCGCCAGATACCTGGCAAGCCCTTCGTCGGTCAGCGGCCCGGTCACGCGCAGCGCTCGCGGAAAAGCCCGGCGGCGCCTGGCTTGCTCCAAGCATTCCTGACTGGGATGCAAGTATGCCCCCCGGCCCGGTCTGCGCGCCAATGAGTCGACAACGATTTCGCCGTCAACCGCCACCACGCGGAGCAAGTCGGACTTGACGGCACGAGTCTTGCACCCAACGCACGTGCGGATCACCGATCCGGACATGCCGAGAGACGAAGACCGCATAGCCGTCCGCTTAACAGCTTACAGGGCCGGCGCGTCGGCGGCACCAGCCACCTTGCCTGCCGGTGCACTATGCCCTGCCTTAGCTGGAGCGACCGGCCGCTCAGGTCTATTCCCGTTCGGCTCCGACTGGGTGTCTGGCTGGATGTCGATCCGCCACCCGGTGAGGCGGGCAGCGAGTCTGACGTTCTGCCCTTCCTTGCCGATGGCGAGCGAGAGTTGGTAATCAGGCACGATGACCTGGGCGACTCTGTTGGCCTCGTCGAGTACTCGCACCTCGGTGACCCGCGCGGGTGACAGCGCGTGCCCGACAAACTGTGCGGGGTTTTCTGAGTAGTCGACGATGTCGATCTTCTCGCCGTGCAGTTCTGCCATCACGTTCCTCACCCGGCTGCCCATCGGGCCGATGCAGGAGCCCTTGGCGTTCACGCCTGGCTCGCGGGCGATGACGGCGATCTTCGTACGATGCCCGGCCTCGCGAGCGATCGCGGCGATCTCGACCGCGCCAGAGGCGATCTCTGGCACTTCGAGCGCGAACAGCTTCTTGACCAGGTTGGGGTGCGTGCGCGACAACGTCACCGACGGACCGCGGAAACCCTTCCTGACGTAAAGCACGTAGCACTTGAGCCGCTCGCCGTGCACGTAACGCTCGCCAGGCACCTGCTCGGTCGGCGGCAGGATCGCCTCGATCCTGCCCAGGTCGACGAGGACGGCCTTGGGGTCCTTGCCCTGCTGTATGACGCCCGCGACGATGTTGCCTTCCTGCCCGGCGAACTCACCGAACGTGAGCTCGTCCTCGGCGTCGCGCAGGCGCTGCAAGATGACCTGCCCGGCCGTCGTCGCCGCGATCCGGCCGAACCCCGCTGGCGTGTCGTCGTACTCGGTAAGCACGGCGCCACTGTCGTCTGTCTCCGCCGCCCAGACCGTCACGTGACCGGTGCGCCGGTCAACGGCGACCCTGGCGGACGGAGCGGCACCATCTGACTTGTGGTAAGCCACCAGCAGGGCATCCTCGATGGCCTTGATCACAAGGTCCATCGAGATGTCCTTCTCGGCCTCCAGGCTCTTCAGCGCCGAAACATCAATGTCCATCGGGATCCTCCTTGCTAGCCCTGGAGGACGACCCTCCTGAGCTCACCGCGGAGTCCTCGGCGTCATGGAAGGGTTCGAGATCGTCGTCGATCTCGTTCAGGCGTCCGAACTCCACCTGCACTCGGCCTGGGCCGAGGTCTGCGAATCTGAACGTGCGCTGGTCGCCGTCGATGTCGAACGTCACGCCGTCCTGATCCGCAATGACAACGCGCCCCTTGTGCTCCGCGTTCCCGCTCTCGAAGACAACCAGGCGTCCGGCCGCGCGCCGCCAGTGCCTGGGCTGGATCAGCGGCCTGTCCACGCCCGGCGAGGTTACTTCCAGCGTGTAAGGCGCATCGCCCATCACGTTCTTCGCGTCGAGCCTGGCGGACAGTTCCCTGCTGACCTCGGCGATGTCGTCGAGGCTGATCCCGCCGTCGGCATCGACCACGATCCTGAGCACGACACGCCGACCTGCCGCGCTGAGCTTGACCGCTTCGAGGTCAATCTCCATGGCGTTCAGCACCGGCTCGATCACGCTGGTAAGCCTGGCCGTGTCGGCTGAACCCCTAGGGGCGCCGCGGTTTGGCGCACCGCGGTCTGGCGCACCGCGGTTTGGTACGGAGCCCGTTTTGTAGCCCTGCGCCGGGTTCCGGCCGTCGGAACGCGGGGTCCGCGTATCGCGGCCAGCGCCAGGCCGGCCCGGCGCCCGCCCTGATCGCGGCGCGCCGCGCTGTGAGTCCTCGCGCATCACGCCCTCCTCGCAACCGACCTTGTTGCTGTTGTAGTAGTCCGGCCACTAGCCTATCCGGGACCACAGCCTGAGGTTCTGACCTGTAGCTCTTCGTAGTCATCCGACTTCGCTGGCCAGCTTTCAGCGATGTACTGATGACGCATCTGAGCAACGAACGAAGTGGCATGCTGGTGCCCGCGATCGGGCGGAAGGTTGCGCGGAAGTTTGCGCAGGGAGGCGCGAGATTAACGTAGCGGTGACCCGTCGAGCTCTTTTCGGCGTCGCGGCGGCTGCCGTCGGCACGCTGTGGCTGGCGGGCTGCAAGGGGATTACGGCACTCGGGCCCGTGCCGAAGATCTCCGGCGATGTAGTAACGCTCGAGCACCTGATAGCGCACGAAGAGGCCCTCGTTGACCTTTATGCGACGGCTTCGCGGCAATCTTCTGGTTCGGCCGATGTGATCGCTACCATCCGCGCCGAGCACGAGGCCCACCTGAAGCAACTCCGCGCCCGGCTGGTGCTGCCGCCCAGGCTGGCCGGTACCAAGATCGCCCCGAGCCGCGGCATCCCCGCGCTCCCCGCCGGGGCAGCGGCCCTCAGCGGGGCCCTAGCCGTCGCTGAGCGAGCTGCCGCCGCCCGCCTGACGGCTCAGCTCGCGACCGTCCCGCCAGGACTGGCCAGGCTGCTGGCAAGCATCAGCGCCTCCGAGGCGGCGCACGTCGTTTACCTGCGTCGTTCCGTGAGTTCCAGGTGAAAGCTAAGGCCGAGGTCGCCGCCCTGCAGAGCGCCCTTCAGGCCGAGGAAGCCGCCAGCTACGGCTACGGCGTCGTCGGCGCCCACCTCAGCGGTGCGGCCTTCTCACAGGCAACGTCGGATTGCGTGATCCACGAACGTGCCCGCGACTCCTTGTCCGCGATGATCACCGCCCTTGGCGCGACCCCCGAGCCCGCCGCCGTCGCCTACCGCCTGCCGCTCACAGTCAGCACTCCTGCGCAGGCAGCGACCCTCGCGGTAGACCTGGAACTCAGCGTGGTAGCCGGCTACGTGCCTCTCGCCGGGGCCGCGGAACCTTCCCTGCGTCAGCTGGCCGCCACCCGCATGCAAGCCGCCGCCGTCCGCGCCGCCCGCTGGGGCGCCCCGCCCAGATCCTTCCCCGGCCTCTCCCCCGCCCCGTAACCAGCCCCGTAACCAGCCCCGCCCGCCCGCCCGGCCACCCCGGCCAGCCCCGCCCGGCCGGCCCCGGCAGGCCCCGGCCGCCCCCGGCCGCCCGCCCGGCCCCGGCCGGCCCCGCCCGGCCACCCTCAATCCGGGGATTGAGGGCAGTACGCACCCTCAAACCCCGGATTGAGGGGGTCAGCCCGCGACTGGCCGCAGGGAACCGGCGTCTACTCGGCGGACTTGAGTACCCTCGCGACGGCGGCCGCGGCTTCTGCTATGTCGCCGCCCGGGGCAATTCGCTCGGCCCATGGCCACCAGAACCACCACTGGCCATCTTGACTGCGGCCGACGTAAACGTCTTCCGCGAGCCTGGGCATGCCGGGATTGACCACGTGAAGGCTCGGAATCCGGCCCGCGGGAGTCATCAGCGAGGTTTGCAGGCCGCGCCTGCCGAGTTCGGCTGCCAGTTCTTCGAGCCGTTCAGTGAACAGCTCAGGCTGCTGGGTCAGATCGGCAGCTTTGCCTGCCTGACCGGCTACCAAAGTCACCATGTCACCTTGTCGCTTGTCTGTCGTTACTCTGCGCAGCTTTGCAAGTGCATAGAGTGATGGATCAATGAAAAGAATGCTCCAGGCTGGGCGTCGCTGCAAGCACTGCTGACCAATTCACGGTTACCGGTCGTCCCGCTGACCTACCGCGGGTCATTCGCCCTTAATGTCAAGACCGACGAGTGCGGTCCGGCGAAGTGCCTGCGTTCACCTTATCGTCGATTTCACCCCGTACAGCCCAAAGCCGCAATGGCGCCCTAAATGAGGTCCCGCCTTCATGAGCCGACCCCGCCAGGGACCACCGCGCCAGGGACCACCGCGCCAGGGACCACCGCGACAGGAAGCACGACAGCCGACGGGTGCGAAGGGTCGTGGTAGATGAGCTGATCGGCGGGCACCAGCTTGGTCGCGGTGGCCAGCGGCTCGCCCGAGCCAGGGTTTCTGGCGTACCTGGGGTGGGCGCCGCTTGAGACCTGCACCCTGATCTTGTGCCCGGCCTTGAACCTGTACGCGGTCGGCCAGAGGCCGATTTCCACCCTGATCGTCCCGTCAGCGCTCGCCGCGGGTCGCCCTGGCGACAGCCTGAGCAACGCGTCGCACACCGCGATCGACCGGCCGGAAGGATCGACGTCGCAGAGGCGGGCGAAGAAGTCGGTGTGCTCAAGGCTCGACTTGACGAACAGGTCGGCGGTGACCTGGCCCATGACCTCGAAATCGGCCTGAAGCGGCGAACTCGTATAAGTGAGCACGTCGGGACGGGACTCAAGGTCGCGGTTGTCAGCGGGCGGCTTGCGCCGCTCCGTGCCGGCGGTAAGAATAGCGCCGCCTATGCTCGGAGTCGGATTGGCAGGGTCGTAGGTGTACGCATCGGGATCGGACGAGCCTGGCGCGGCGGTATCCAGGCCGCCAGCGGACTGCAAATGCCAGCGCTGATCGGTCGTCGCCGGCGGCCAGTCCTGCAGGTCGCGCCATTCTTCGATACCGCCGACAAAGACACGGACAGGCGAAGTACGAAGCAGGCTTTTGTCGTCGAGCAATTCGGCCCGCAGCCAGCCGATCGATTCCTTAACCGCAGCGGCCATGCCTTCCTGATCGGCGTGCTGCCAGGGCCCGATCATCAGGTAAGGCTCATGTCCTGCGGCGCGAAGTGCCGCGTAATCGCGAAGCTGCTCGGGCAGGAAAATGTCCTGCCAGCCTCCGACGAAACTCGCCGCAGCCCCGACCTCGGCTCGGTCGCTCGTGAACCGCCGCTCCGCCCAGTAAGGATCCTCGGCATCGCTATGCGACATCCAGGCTTGCCAGTCGCTGAGCTCGTGTCCGGTCGCGCGGCGGTCGAGTTCACCGAGAGGTAGCTGGTCGAACAGCGGCTTCAGCTTGCGGCCGGCCGAGGCCTGCCGGAGCGCGGCGAACCGCTTCTCCTGATAGTCGACGACGTTGACCCAGGTCAGCGACGACTGCAGCGAGAACGAACCGCCGGAAAATACCACCTGATACGGGTCCGCGCTGGTGATCAGCAGGGACAGCGCCTTCAGCTCAGGACCGATCCGCGAGGCGATCGCCCACTGCACGATGCCCAGGTAGCTAGGGCCGGCCATCGCGAACGAGCCGGGGTACCAGTCCTGCTCCCGCATCCAGGCGACGGTCGCGAGCCCGTCGTCACGTTCGTTGAACGGGTCAAGCTGGCCGCCTGACCCGAAAGTTCCCCGGCAGCTTTGCAGCAGCACCTGAAGGCCGCGCTCGGCGAACACCGTGCCGAACAACGTCCCGAAGGGGAACTTCCGCCCGTACGGGCAGCGGATCAGCACCAGGGGGCCACCGCCGCTGGCCGGAATGTACCGGTCGGCGAGCAGCACGACGCCGTCGGTCATCGGCACCTTAAGGTCCCGCTCGACCTTGACCGCACGCGACTCGGCCGGCGGCAGCTCCATCATTTTCGCTATGAACCTGCTGACGACGCTCACAGCACTCCACTAAGTCCGGGTAAGCCGATCATGTCCCCTGAGCGAACCCGGATCAAGCCAGGCTCTCAGGCAACGGCTGCGAGTGCAGCACCGTGAGCCGCGACACCGCGCGGGTGAGCGCCACGTACAGGCGCTGCAGACCCCTGGCCTCAGCGGCCGCGATCTCCCCCGGCTCGACCACTATCACGTGGTCAAACTCAAGGCCCTTGGCCAGGCCAACGGGAACGACGGTGAGCTGGGTGGCTTCGGTGTCGCCGTCGAGGATCGCGTGCGGCAGCCCTGCTTTAGCCAGCAAGACCGCCGTCGCGGGCACGGCGTTGTCGGCCGTGATCACCGCTATGGACCCCGGCTGCTCAAGCGAGACACGGCAGACGCCGGCGAGAACCTCGCCTAGCCCTCCGTCAGGTACCTCGGTGATAGTCAGCGATCCGGCGTCCTGGCGTACCGAGGTGGCGGGAGAAAGTTCGGGGGCGATCAGCGGAAGGAGCTTGCTGGCAAAATCAAGAATTTGCCTTGGCACCCGGTACCCGGTTGTCAGCACTTCAAGTTCGGCTTCTGGCTTGCCGAGATGCCCGAGCATCTGCTCCCAGCTCCCGGCTGCCCAGGCCGTCGTACCCTGCGCGATGTCACCAAGGACAGTGACTGACCCCGTAGAAGCCCGGCGCCCGATCGCGCGGCATGCCATCGCGGACAGGTCCTGTGCCTCGTCCACGACGATGTGCGCCAGGCTGCCTGTCCGCTCGATCAGGTCGGACACCTCGTCGATCAGCACGGCGTCGGCCGCCGACCAGCGGGCAGACCCGGGGCTCTTGGGCGGCTTGGACCAGGCAAGCGCCTCCTGCTCAGCCTCGCTCAGCACGCCTTGCGAGCACCTGATGATCGTCTCTTTATTTGTCAGCAAATTAAACACCACGCGCACTGCGTCCGCTTTGGGCCAGATGGCATCCACGGCTGCCTTGACCGGCGCCGTACGGCGCACCGCCGCGTGAGTCCGGTCGTCACAGGTCTCGCCTGCCGCTTCAAGCTGGGTAAGGATCACGTGCGCGATGCGGTGCGAGAGCATGTCTCGCCCGGCGCCGTACCTGACGCCGCGCTCGAACAACTCCATGACCAGCTCGGTGAGGTGATCGGTGGATACGCGCCAGCGTCGTGACCCCCTGACCAGCATGATCGGCTCGGCCGGTTCGCGTATGCGTTCCCAGAGCGCGCGCCGCAACACGACGGCCATCCGGCTGTCGCCCTTGATCTTCGCGGTCTCCTCGGAGTCCATCCCCTTGATTGGCACCGTGGCCAGCAGCTCAGTCACCGACGACTGCGCCGCGTCGAACTCCCCGAGCGCAGGCAGGACGTTGCGGATGTAGGTGAGAAACGCCCGGTTCGGGCCGAGCACGAGCACGCCGCCCCGGCTCATCCGCTCCCGGTACGCGTACAGCAGGAACGCGATCCTGTGCAGCCCGACCGCGGTCTTCCCCGTGCCCGGAGCACCTTGCACGCACACGGAGAGCGCGGCGTCGGCACGTACGATGTCGTCCTGCTCGGGCTGGATGGTGGCGACGATGTCACGCATGGCGCCTGACCTGGGCCGCTCAATCTCCTCGATCATGATCCGGCTCATGGCGGGTGCCCGCGCCTGGCCCCCGTCAAACAATTCGTCCTCGTAAGCGGTGAGCTGGCCCGCGTTGAAGCCGAAGCGACGACGCCTGGTGAGGTTCATGGGGTCGGCCTGGCTGGCGCGGTAGAAGGGGCGCGAGACCGGTGCCCGCCAATCGATCACCGCCGGATGACCGTCAGGGTCGTGCACGTGGCGGCGGCCAATGTGGAACTGCTCGCCTTGCTCGCCTTGCCCGCCTTGTCCCCCTTGCTCGCCGGCCCGGTCATAGTCGAGCCGGCCGAAGAACAGCGGGGTGTCTGGCAGGTCGCGCAGCGCTTCAGCGCGACGGTAGAGGTCGGCTTTGAGGTACTGCTCGGAAACCCGGTCGCCGGCGAGAGCCGGCAGGGACAGCACGTCCTTGCGCATCAGAGCCAGGTACGCGCGTGATTGAGTCAGGTGCTCGCGTTCGGTGGCTAGCACCTGATCTGTGTCAGTATCTTCCTCCATCGGACAGGCCATGGGCAGGCTCCTTGCCGTTCGTTCCTTCGGCACAAGGGCACAGGAGCCTAGCAAGCACCCCACGGTACTGCCAACTCGTTTTCCGCCGCCCGCGCCGGCCAAGCGCGGGAGGGCCGGCCCCGGCGGTAGCAGCAACGAAAAGCCACCGATGCTGCTGGCCGGGCAGCGGCAGCAGCATCGATGGCTCCGAGATGCTGCTGCCGCGACAACGAAGTTCCACTGTTGCTGTAAGCGTGCGCCGCCCGACAGCATCAACTCGCCAACGTTGCTGTCACGGGTGGCGATACGGGGTTCTGCTTGCCCTGCCGCTCCGGCTTGACGATTAGATTGGTCACCAACGGTGATGAAAGTATTGCGGGGGGTGATAGTCATGCCGGGAGCGATACACAACTACTGGCTCGGGATCATGGCGCTGGCCTTTGCCGTTGCGCTGGTGATCTGGATTTCGCTGGTCTTCTACGCTGACCGGCATCCGGTTGGCAAGGTAAACGAGCCCGCGCGGCGGGGCGAGGTGACTGGCGGCTCGTTTACCGCAGCCGAAGGCGGCCGGCAAGTGACGCCCGACCCCAACAAGGAGCCGGTCGTGCCCGCTCCGCGCGCCGAAGCGCGCGGAGAAGCCGCCGATCAGTCGCCCGAGCCAGTCGCGCCCGCCGCGCCCGCCGCGCCCGCCGCGCCCGCCAGTCAGAGTGCGTCCAGAAAGTGAACCCGTACATGGTCGCCGCGAGCCCGCGACCCTGTACGGGTTACGGACGAGTAACCAGCGTGTTATGCCGCATTAGCACCGTTCTGGCCTTAGGAAACCCGTACAGAGTCGCGGGCTGATCGCGACCCTGTACGGGTTCACATTTCGGACTCACTCGTACCGCCTGAATCGCCGGGTCAGAACAGGACCGACATGAACTCGCCCACCTGGGTGAAGCCGACCTTCTGGTAGGCGGCGCGGGCCGGGGCGTTGAAGTCGTTGACGTAAAGGCTGACGACCGGGGCGAGCGTTCGACGGGCCGCGGTCACCACGGCGGCCATGCCGCGAGCGGCGTGACCGCGGTTGCGAAGCTCGGGCGGCACCCAGACGCCCTGGACCTGACAGGCCTGCGGGGTGACCGCGCCGACTTCGGCCTTGAAGATCACCGTGCTGCCTTCAATCCTCGCGAACGACCGGCCACTGACCACCAGTTCCGTGACCCGTGCGCGGTAGACGGCTCCGCCGTCTGGTCCGATCGGCGAGACGCCGACTTCCTCGGTGAACATCGCGATGCTGGCAGGCAGCAGCGTCCCGATCTCGTCCCTGCGCACCTGCCTGACCAGGGCGTCAGGCTCGATCAGCGGCTCGCGGGAGATAGCCAGGAGCGGCTGCGGGTCCCTGATCTCGCGCGGGCGGTCCCAGAACGGCTCCAGATGCGACCAGAGATCACGGACGGCGTCGGCCTGCCCGGCGATCGACGAGCAGCGGCGGCCCTGGAGCCTCGCTCGCTCGGCGAACGCCGCCGTAGCGGCGGGCACGGCCTCGATGGGGACCAGGTTGGCGCCCGCGTAGCACGCGGACACCAGGCGGCCGTTCTCCGAGTAGCCCCAGACCTGCGCGCCCAGGCTGACCGGATCGAGTCCGTTCGCCCTGATCCTGGCGCTGACGAACACGTTCGTGACCGGATCGCGTTCGCACAAGGCGAGCACCTCTGCCCGGTCACGGTCAACAAGTAGCCGGAGCGCCGATGAGCGCCCGGCTTTAGTGCGCAGCACCTCTCCAGACTATCGGCCTCAGCCACTTGGCACGGGCGCGGGAAGCGCTGGACAGGTCGCATTGACCGGTCCCGGTTTGCCGGGCAGCGCACCGGTAGCGAGGTAACGGTTCAGGTAGCCGTTGACGCACTGGTTGGGCGGATAGGCGAGCGACTGGCCGTGGTTGCCGCCGCCCTCGACGACGACCATCCTCGAGGTCGGCAGCAGCCGGTGCGCGACAAGCGCGCCCGCGTACGGGGTTGCCGGGTCAAGCGTGCCTTGCAGCATCAAGATTCCTGGCAGCCCTTTCGCGCCTATTCGGAGCGGCTTCGCCGGACCGTGGACCGGCCAGAACGCGCAGGCCGCGTTGAACCACAGGTTGTCCCATGCCTCGACGGGCGCGGTTGAGTAGACCTTCTTCGCATCGGTGTTCCACCTGGCGAAGTTGCGCGGCCAGGCAACGTCGGCGCATTCGACGGCGTTGTAAACGGCGAACTCGTTTTCGCTCTGCTTGCCTGCCTGGTTATAGAGGGTCATGAGCTGGCTGGTCGCACCCGAGTGCAGGTAGCTTGCCAGGGCGGCGGCCAGGCCTGGCCAGTAACCGTCGTCGTAACCGCCAACCAGCATCGTGTCATCGAACTCGTCGGCCCCGAGCACGGGCACCCCTGCCGGGTTCTTGACCGGGTGCGCCAGCAGCCGGTTTCTTGCCTCATACCAGGACCTGCGCACCGCGGCTTCGGTCGAGCCGAGTTGATAAAGGCTGTCGTACTTGGCCATCCAGGTCAGGAAGGCGTTGAAACGGCCCTGGAAGGCGTAGTCCTGCGCGATGTTGTCCGAGTACCAGACGCCGTCAGGGTTCACCGTGCTGTCGAGCACCATCCGGCGCACCCGGCTGGGGAACAAAGTGGCGTAGACCTGCCCGATATAGGTGCCATAGGAAAAGCCGAAGTAATTCAGCTTGGACTGGCCCATGGCGGACCTGATCTTGTCCATGTCCCTGGCGACGTTCTCTGTCGTCATGTAAGGCAGCAGCCAGCCGTACTTCTTCTCGCAGTCCGTCGCGTAGGTCTTGGCCCGGTTGATCAGTACCTGCTCGGCGGGCTGGCTGGCCGGGATGTAGTTCGGGCGCGCACGGGAGAAGAAAGAAGGCTCGCAGTGCAGCGAAGGAACAGAGGCGCCGACTCCGCGAGGGTCGAAGCCGATGATGTCGTAGTCGGCGGCGACCGATGGCGACAGGCCCTCGGCGACGAAGCTGGCCATGCTGGTGCCGCTGCCGCCCGGCCCGCCAGGGTTGACCAGGAGAATCCCCTGCTGCTTGCTGGCGGGTGCGGTCGCTTGAACCTCGGAGAGTGCGAGGGTGATCTTCCTGCCGCTCGGGTCGGCGTAATTCAGCGGCACCTTGATCTGCCCGCAGCGGACGTTCGCCCCGTTCGAGCCGCAGGCACGCCAGTGCAGGTTCGCCTGGCTGGCCGGAGTGGTCACTCCGGCTCCGCTGCCTCCGCCGGAACCCTGCGCGCCCGACGCGCTTCCTGTCGAGCCGTAGTGATACGTGCATCCGGAGAGGGCCGCGAGGGCGGCGGCCGCCGCGGTTACTGCCGCGAGCCGCGCCGCCCGGCCGAACTCAGGCATCCTGCGGCGACATCGTCGCGGCCAGCTTCATGGCCTCCTCGATCAGCCGCTCGACGATCTGGGATTCAGGAACCGTCGCGATGACCTCGCCACGGACGAAGATCTGGCCCTTGCCGTTGCCTGAAGCCACGCCCAGGTCCGCCTCCCTCGCCTCGCCAGGACCGTTCACTACGCAGCCCATGACCGCGACCCGCAGCGGTATGTCCATGCCGTCGAGTGCCGCGGTGACCTCGTCGGCCAGCTTGTAGACGTCGACCTGAGCCCGGCCGCAGGACGGGCAGGAAACGATCTCAAGGCCGCGCTGCCTCAGGCCGAGCGACTCGAGGATCGCGGTGCCGACCTTGACTTCCTCGACAGGCGGCGCGGAAAGCGACACCCTGATCGTGTCGCCGATGCCCTCGGCGAGCAGCGCGCCGAAGGCGACCGCCGACTTCACCGTGCCCTGGAAGGCGGGACCCGCCTCGGTCACGCCAAGGTGCAACGGGTAGTCGCAGCGCTCGGCGAGCAGCCGGTAAGCCTGAATCATCACGACCGGGTCGTGGTGCTTGACCGAGATCTTGATATCGCGGAAGCCGTGCTCCTCGAACAGCGAGCATTCCCAAAGCGCGGACTCGGTCAGCGCCTCGGGCGTCGCCTTGCCGTACTTGGCCAGCAGGCGTTTGTCCAGCGAACCCGCGTTCACGCCGATCCTGATCGGCACCTGGGCATCGGCGGCGGCCCTGGCGATCTCGCCGACCTTGTCGTCGAAGGCCTTGATGTTCCCAGGATTGACGCGGACCGCGGCGCAGCCCGCGTCAATCGCCGCGAAGACGTATCTTGGCTGAAAATGGATGTCCGCTATGACAGGTATCTGGGACTTGCGGGCTATTTCCGGGAGCGCGTCCGCGTCGTCTTGCGAAGGCACGGCGACCCTGACGATCTGACAGCCAGCCGCGGTGAGCTCGGCGATCTGCTGCAGCGTCGCGTTCACGTTAGCGGTCAGCGTGGTCGTCATGGACTGCACCGACACAGGGGCTCCGCCGCCGACCGGGACGGCGTGCGCGCCCTTGCCTACGATGATCTGACGTGAAACCCGGCGGGGCGCCAAGGGAGCAGGAGCGACTTCCGGCATGCCGAGGTTAACGGTCATAAATATCGCCTTACTAGACTTGTATCGGGTTGATGATGTCCGCGGCGATCAGCAGCACGCCGAGACTAATGAACACGAACAGGAATCCAACGCTCAGCGGTATCAGTTTCTGCATGTCGATGGGACCAGGGTCCGGCCTCTTTCGCAGCCGCGCGAAGAAGGACCTTACCCCCTCAAAGATAGTGATGGCCAGCTTGCCGCCGTCCAGCGGGAGGAACGGCAGGAGGTTGAACAGTCCCACGAAGATGTTCACCGAGGCCACGACCAGCACGACGAAGGCGACCTTCTCCTGCCACGTGACCCCGCTTGCGCTGACGACCTGACCGGTCGCCTCGCTGACACCGACCACGCTGGTCACGCCGCCGCCGTCGGTTGCCCTTTTGCTAGAGAACAGCTTGGGAATCGCGCTCGGCAGCTTCGCCAGACCCTCAACCGAGCTGGTCACGGTCGACGCGAACTGGCTTCCAGTTGAGCTGAACGCCGTCGGCAGGCTCTCGCGAACGAACTCCATTGGCTCAACGCCGAGGAAACCGCCCTTGCGCCAGGTCACCTTCGCCAGGGTGACCTGCTTGGTAAGCTGCCTGCCGTTACGCATGATCGTGAAGGTCACCGGCGTATGCGCCTTGTGCTTGGAGATCTGCGCGGTGAGCTGGGTCCAGCCGGAGACGGCATGACCGTCGACGGCAGTGATCCGGTCACCGGACTTGATGCCCGCGAGCAGGGCAGGTGACCGCTGCGCCGATTTCGGGCAGGTGATCTGCGTCGCCTTCGCAGGCACGCACACGTCAAGGCTGATCACGTTGGTGTTCTGCTCGCCGAGACCGGCAGTAACCGCGAAAATCAGTACCAGGCCGATGATGAAGTGCATGAAAGACCCAGCGAGCAGCACGATCGAGCGCTGCCAGGCTGGCTTGGACCTGAACGTGCGCAGCTCGTCAGCCGGGTCAACATCGTCAAGATTGCTCATCCCCGTGATGTCAACGAACCCGCCGAGCGGCAGCGCCTTGATGCCGTATTCGGTCTCGCCGCGACGGAACGACCAGACCGTGTTGCCGAAGCCGATGAAGAACTTCGTCGCCCTCATGCCGAAGGCCTTTGCCGTCACCAGGTGACCGGCCTCGTGCAGTGAAATCGACACCAGCAGTGCGATCACGAAGATCAGCACGCCAAGCAGATAGGTCATCTGCGCCATTTCTCCTTTCGGCGCGGGTACCGCACGGCCATCGCCGCCCGCGGCACCGCTGCCGGCCTTCTGCTCAGCCTGCCCTAACCACCGTCTGCGTCTTCGTCAGCTCACGTGCCCTGATTCTTGCCCACTGGTCCGCGGCCAAGATCTCCTCGATCCCGCTGGCCGGCCCCGCCGCGCCGCCATGTTCCGAGATTACCTGGGCCACTGTCCGCATGATCCCGGTGAACGCGATGGCGCCGGCACGGAACGCCGCTACGCACTCCTCGTTCGCCGCGTTGTAGACCGCCGGGGCGGTGCCGCCCTTCATGCCGACCTCACGAGCCAGCGACACGGCGGGGAACGCCGCCTCATCGAGCGGCTCGAACGTCCAGGCCTGCTTCGCTGTCCAGTCAACCGGGCGCGCGGCGTCCGGCACCCGCTCTGGCCAGGCCAGGCTGAGGGCGATCGGGATCCGCATGTCAGGCGGGCTCGCCTGGGCGATGGTCGAGCCATCAGTAAATTCCACCATGGAGTGGATAACCGACTGGCGGTGCACAACCACCTCGATATCGGCAAAGGAAACCCCAAAAAGCAGGTGCGCCTCGATCACCTCGAGACCCTTGTTGACCAGGGTCGCCGAGTTGATCGTGATCACCGGGCCCATGTTCCAGGTCGGATGAGCGAGCGCCTCCTCCGGGGTGACGTCTTCGAGTTCCTCAGGGCGGCGATGCAGGAAGGGACCGCCGCTCGCCGTGATGATCAGCTTGCGCACTTCAGCTTCAGCGCCGCTGCGCAGGCACTGAGCTATAGCTGAGTGTTCTGAGTCGACAGGGACGATCTGCCCCCGCGCGGCTCGGCTGGTGACCAGGTCGCCGCCCATGATGAGAGACTCTTTGTTAGCCAGGGCCAGGGTCCGGCCCGCGTCCAGGGCCGACAGGGTCGCGGCGAGGCCAACGGCTCCGGTGACGGCGTTGAGCACGATGTCGGCCTCGTGCCCGGCCATCGCCGCGACCGCCTCAGGGCCGGCTTCGACCTTCGCCGCTCCCCGGAGGGCCTCCGCAAGCGCGGGAGCAGCCCTCTTGTCGGCGACGGCCACGACCTCGACGCCGAATTCCCGCGCCTGGCTGGCGAGCAACTCCGTATTGCCGCCGCCCGCCGCGAGAGCGACAAGGCGAAACTTGTCTGGATTGCGCCGCACTATGTCGGCCGCCTGAGTACCGATCGATCCGGTAGAACCGAGCAGGACAACGTCGCGCTGACGAGAACCTGAAACCGACCCCATGACCCCATTCTGCCCCGGCCCGATGCCGCACGTCGCGACGGCTAGACTCGCTGCTGGTAACCGCGTCCCCGATCACTGGATCACTGAGCTGACATGAGCGCGAGCGCGACCGCATCGCTTCAGGACAGTCTTGACTTCCCGACTGCGTTGCACGCAGCCGATCACCGGCCCTGGCGGGAACGCTGGCCCGACCTCTCGCCTGCGCAGCAGCCCGACTGGCTCGATCCTGACCACCTGGCCAAGGTCACCAGCGAACTCGCTGGCCTGCCGCCGCTGGTCTTCGCCGGAGAGTGCGACCAGCTCACCGAGCGTCTCGCCGCAGTCACTCGCGGCGAGGCCTTCGTGCTTCATGGCGGTGACTGCGCGGAGACCTTCGCCGGCTCGACCGCTTCGGCGGTGCGGGCCAAGCTGCGCACCTTGCTCCAGATGGCGGTCGTGCTCACTTACGGTGCGAGCGTGCCGATCGTGAAGATCGGCCGCATCGCCGGCCAGTTTGGCAAGCCAAGGTCCAACCCCACAGAAACCAGGGAAGGTGCCGAACTGCCCGCGTACCGAGGCGACGCGGTGAACGGGTTCGACTTCTCGCCCAAGGCCCGCACTCCAGACCCTGAAAGGCTGCTGCGCGCTTACCACTGCTCGGCAGTCACCTTGAACCTCTGCCGCGCCTTCACTACCGGCGGCTACGCCGACCTCAGCCAGGTACACGCCTGGAACCACGACTTCGTCGCAGACAGCCCGGCCGGCCAGCGCTACGAGCGGCTGGCCCGCGAGATCGACCGCGCCCTCGCGTTCATGCGTGCCTGCGGCGCGGACCCGAACGAGTTGCATACGGTCGAGTTCTACTCCAGTCACGAGGCACTGCTGCTCGACTACGACTACGCGCTGTCGAGAGTCGACTCGAGAACCGGCCGCATCTACAACACGTCAACTCACTTCCCGTGGGTCGGCGAGCGGACAAGGAAGCTCGGCAGCGCTCACGTCGAGTTCGCCAAGTCCGTCGCCAACCCGGTGGGCGTGAAGATCGGCCCCGGCACTACTCCAGATGACCTGCTCGCGCTGATCAGCGAACTGAACCCGGACAACATCCCTGGTCGCCTCACCTTGATCACCAGAATGGGCGCAAGCCGGGTACGCGAAGTGCTCCCGCCGCTGGTTGAGGCGGTCGCCAGGGAAGGCGCGCCCGTCGCCTGGGTCTGCGACCCCATGCACGGCAACACCTTCGAGACTCCGACTGGCGTGAAGACCAGGCACCTGGACGACGTTCTCGACGAGGTGGCCGGCTTCTTCGACGTGCACCGGGCCAAGGGAACCCACCCAGGCGGCATCCATATCGAGTTCACCGGCGACAACGTCACCGAGTGCACCGGCGGCAGCCACAAACTCGCCGTCCACGACCTGCACGAACGCTACGAGACCGCCTGTGATCCCCGCCTCAACCGCAGCCAGGCACTTGACCTGGCCTTCACGGTCGCGGAAAGCTACCGCAACAGCTAAGCAGTGCCCTCCCAGTCAGGCCGCAGCGGCATCCCTGATGAGCCATCCTCATGCAGCTTCACGCCGAGTACCTGGTGCAACTGGATGACGTTGCGCTCGAAGCCGAGTTGCGAGCCGGCCATGTACAGGCGCCAGACCCGCGCGGTCGGCTGGCCCACCTCGGCGACAGCCTCGTCCCAGTGCTCGTCCAGGTTCCTGCACCAGGCGGCCAGCGTCATCGCGTAGTGCTCCCGCAGGTTCTCCTCATGCCTGACCTCGAACCCGTTGTCGTGCATGGCCGAGACGAGGTATCCGGGGCCTTCGAGTTCCCCGTCAGGGAACACGTACCTGAAGATGAAGCCGCCCTCCACGCTGGCCTGGCCCTTGTTGTCCGGCCTGGTGATGCAGTGGTTAAGCAGCCTGCCGCCCGGGCGGAGCTTGCCCGCGAGGAACCTGAAGTACGCCGGGACCTGGGCCTTGCCGATGTGCTCGGTGAGGCCGATCGAACTGACCGCGTCGAAGTCGGTCTCGGTGACCTCGCGGTAGTCCAGGTGCCTGACCTCGGCGAGTTCCTCGAGCCCGGCTTCCTTGATAGCCTTCTGCGCCCACAGGGCCTGCTGCTCGGACAACGTCACGCCGAGCGCCCTGACGCCGTAATGCCTGGCCGCGTGCATGACCATCCCGCCCCAGCCGCAGCCAACGTCAAGCAGGCGCATGCCAGGCCGCAGCCCGACTTTCCGCGCGACCAGGTCGAACTTGTACGCCTGCGCTTCCTCGAGCGTGGCGTCAGCGGTCGGATAGCAGGCGCACGTATATGCCATGGAGGGGCCGAGCACCCACTCGTAAAACGTGTTGCTGACGTCGTAATGATGGGAGATGGCCCTCGCGTCCCGGCCGCGCGAATGCCTTTTTCCTATCATCCAGGAGCGATTTACCCTGACTTCCTGCGGCGGCGGCGCGATTCTCGGAAAAAGCAATTTCGGTCCGCCAAGATCGCGCAGGATTGCTAGTTTTTCCGCAGCGCTGATCGAGATATCCTGCACGTTCGTCAGGCGGCGCAACGCCGTGTACATGTCGCCGTCGACGTCGAGATGCCCTGAGACGTAGGCACGGACCAGGCCCATCGCACCTGGCGCCTGCGCCAGGTATTTCACCGCCGTCTCGTCGCGCACGGTCACGGTGACCGGCGGATTGCCTGGCTGGCCGGCGGAACTGCCGTCGCAAGCACGGAACTCTACTGGCGCATCGGGGCCAGCCACCTTCTCGAATACCTCGGCCAGCGTCATGCTGTCCTCCTTCATCTCCCGCCTACGCACTTGTCATAGAGATCGGCAAGCCTGCCAGCCGGGTCGTACGCGGCCTTGAGTTCCGAGTACGCCGTACCGTTGTAAAGCCGCCAGAATTCCTCTGGCGTGTAAAACGAGGTCGAGTAAAGGCCCTTGTGGCCGTCAAGCTCGGTGACCTTGTCTTCCACCTTGCGGTTGAAATAGCCATCGCCTTCGCCAGGCGGCAGCGTGACGTTGCCCCAGAACCCGAAGTTCACGTAGACACGCCCGGGCGCGAGCGGGTAAAGCGGCCAGCCGCGGTCGCCCCGCAACTTCAGCGGGCACAGCCACACCGGGCTCATCCCTACCTCGGCCGCGAAGAACTCATAGAACTCCGCTGACCGCTCGACAGGGATCTCCACGTCTTGTATGACCGACTCCTGCTCGGGGCGGCCGGCGCGAGCCTCGAGCGCGCGGGTGATATGTGGCTGCCGCTTGTAGAAAGCCACCAGCTTCCTGTACACGTCTGACCGCCGGTACCGGCGCGGCCAGAGACGGCGGACCATCGGGTGCTGTACCCCGAACGCGCGCGAGCACCAGAACCAGTCCGTGTCCCAGCGCCAGAGGTAATCGCGGATCGTGAGGAAGTCCTCGGCGGGTCCCTTAATGGACTGGTAGTAAATGCGCTGGCCGGTGTAATCGCTCCGCCAGGGCGCGACCGCGCTGTAGGCGGCGACAGTGAGGTAGATCTCGTCCGGGCCGAACGCCGTGCCGTCGAGGAAGTCGGCTGGGTGGCCTTGGTAGCTGCCGTCGCGCGCGATCTCGGCGATCGCGGTCATCGCGTCGGCCGCGCTGGCGAACCTGAAGTGCTTCAAGTGCACGTACGGTGTCACCGGCTCGAGTTCGATCTTGAGCCAGAGCGCGTACCCGAGCGTGCCGTACGAGTTCGGGAAGCCACGATACAGGTCCCGGTGCTGGCCGTCGGGAGTGGCGGTGATGAGGCGCCCGTCGCCGGTGAGGATCTCCATCTCGAGCACAGACTCGTGCGGCAGGCCATTACGGAACGATGTCGACTCGATTCCCAGGCCGGACACCGCACCCCCGAGCGTGATCGTCTTGAGCTGAGGGACGACGAGCGGGATCAGGCCGTGCCTGAGCGTGGCGTCAACCAGGTCCTCGTAAGTGGTCATGCCGCCGACCAGGGCGGTGCGAGCCTTGGCATCCACTTCCAGAACACTGGTGAACGCCGAGACGTCGAGCGTGACGAGGTCGCTGCTGGCGGGGCCATCGCGGAACCTGAAGAGGTTGGAGGTCGATTTGGCGAGCCTTACGCGCGTCCCTTCAGGAATGGCGGCATACTGGCGCCTGAGCCTGGCGGCAGCGGCGTGCCTGCTGGCGAGCAGCGGGCTGGCCGTTCCCTGCTGCACATCCTGGCTCTCGTGATCAGCGAGTTCGGTCACGTTGCCCTCCCCGTTGGGCGCCATACTCTGAGCGTGCAACGACCTGGCGGAACTTACAAGACGCCTATCTTACCGTCCGGTAATCGACCGATTCCGACCAGCCGCCGCGGTACGCCAGGCTGAGGAGGAAAGCATGGCTGCGACTTACTCAGAGCTAGACGAACGGCTCATCAAGTTCATACTCAACCAGCCGATGTTCTTCGTGGCAACGGCACCCTGCCTGGCAAGCTCGGGCGCCGGCGGCCACGTCAACGTGTCACCCAAGGGCTACAAGGACACGTTCGCGGTCATCGATGCGCTGACCGTCGCCTACCTTGACCTCACAGGAAGCGGCTCGGAAACCATCGCGCACCTGCGGCAGAACGGACGCATCACGATCATGTTCTGCTCGTTCGACCGCTCACCTAAGATCTTGCGCATCTACGGCCGCGGCGAAGTCATCATGCCTGATGATCCCCGGTGGGACTCCTTCGCCCCGCACTTTCCGGCATTGCGAGACGGTAGCGTCTCGTTTGCGAGCCTAGGCGACGCCCTGGACCGAGGCAGTCAGCGCGCGATCATCGTGGTCACCGCCGACCGGATCTCGGATTCCTGCGGCTACGCCGTACCAGTAATGGAACTCGTCGAAGAGCGTGACCTGCTCGCCCGCTGGGCCGAGCGGAAGTCGGCCGGCGAACTCGCCGCCTACCGCGTCAAGCACAACACCACCAGCATCGACGGCCTCCCTGCCCTCACCTGACCCGCCCCAGCCCGCCGGGGCCGCAGAACCGGAAGCCGGGGCGGCGAGGCTCGGGCGGCCGGGGCATGGCGCGGGGGCGAGTAGCATCGGTGGCCTTGCGTTGCTGCTGGCCGGGCGTTTCCGGTAACAACGGTGGCTGCTTGATGCTGTTCCTGTGACATCGGCGGGACATTGATGTTGTGGCCGGGACCGGGTGGACAGCATCGGTGGACATCTGATGCTGCTGGGCGGGCCGGACGGGGGTTGCTGGTGACGGGCCGGCTGGGCGCTGGGGTCATGCGGTGGCGCCGGGAGCCGCTGCCTGCCAGGCGGCTCGCTTCAGGCCGGAGGCTCGCTTCAGGCCGGAGGCTCGCTTCAGGCAGGCGGCTCGCTTCAGGCCGGTTAGGCCGGCGCCGGGCCGGAGCACCTCAGCGCGGGGTCCTCGCGTCACATGCGACCCACCCCCAACCTGCCGTGATCATGGAACCGGGGCGGATGCTCTCTTGCAACTATTGCCATGCATTTGCCAAGCACTCTGGCTTTATCTCTTATCGTGGGCGCATGCGATTCGCGCTGATCAACTCCGGGCTCGGGCTGCTTGCCACCGCCAGCGAGCTGAACAAGCTGCGCCCGGACGCTGACCTGGTTATCGCGATGGACCCTGACGGGATGCCGTGGGGGCCGCGGACGCCGGAGGACATCGCGGGGCGTTCGCTGGCGATGGCCAGGATGACGGCGGCCTATGAGCCCGACGTGATCATCATGGCCTGCAATACAGGAACGGTGCACGCGCTTGACGTGCTGAGGGCGGAGTTCGAGCCGGGCATTCCTGTCGTCGGCACGGTGCCAGGGATCAAGCCGGCCGCCGCTGCCGCGCGGACCGTCGCGATCTGGGCGACCGTGGCCACGACGGCGAGCGACTACCAGCGCAGGCTGATCGCCGAGTTCGGCGGCGGCGCGGCGGTCACTCCTGTCGCCTGCCCTGGGCTCGCCACCGCTGTCGATGCCGGCGATGGCGACGGGATCGCCATCGCGATCGCCGACGCGGCGAGCCGCACGCCGGCCGGCTGCGGCGCGGTCGTACTCGGCTGCACGGAGTACGAACTCGCTGCTGACCTGATCGCCTCGGCAGTACCGGGCGCGATCTTGTTCGGCACCGCTGCCGCCGTGGCCGCCCAGGCTCTGCGCAGGACCGTCAGGGAACCGGCATCGGCCACCATTGCAGGCCCCGACCTCAGCCCTGTGACCGGCGTGTCGGCCGGAACTCTCACCGTCTTGCTCAGCGGCAGGCTCGGCAAGCTTCCCGAGGCCGCGCTCCGGTACCGGCAGGGCAGGGAACTAGCCCTGCTGACGCCAGGCCGTGAGCCCGCCAGCGGCCGTGCTGACCGCGACGCGACCACGGCCCTGCTGTAGCCGCGAGCTTCCTGCCGAAGAACCGCTGCCTCGCGTTAACGAGGCCGGCGTGAGCCTGGCGATGGCTTTCTGTGCCTGGCGTAGGTCGCGGCTACCTGCTTGGGGGTCATCGGCAGGCGCGCGGCCGAGGGCGGCAGGCCGGCCTGCAAGGCCTCGCCGATCAGCTTCGCCATCGAGTACTCGGGGTCAGCGCTGAGCGCACGCTCGATCGCGATGCTGGCCAGCGCTCCGTCACCTGCCTGCCAGGCGGTGAACGCGAGCAGCGACGCGGGAGGAGCCGCGAACTCGGCAGGCAGCATTCGGACCAGATGCGACCATAGCCTTTGGTGCGCGTCGTTGAACCGCACGTCCATCCGCGCCCAGGCGTCGTCCCTGACACGCAGGTCGGTCAGCCCAAGTCCGATCCAGGCGATCTCGTCCAGATCCGTGAGCTCGGCGCCACGGCGGTACTGCGCCACGGCCAGGCGCACTGATCGCCGGCCGGCGTCCGCGATCGGCTGAAGGATGTCGCCGTCGTCGGCGGCACGCAGCGAATCCTCGATCAGACGCGCCGCTCGGTGCCTGGCCCGCTCCACTGCGTCCGCCATGGGCTCGATCGCTTCCGAGGTCCGCGCCAGCGTGCTGGCGAGGGCGGCCCGGTTCGTCCTGGCAGCGAGCCCGGCTGCCTCGAGAGCGGCGGCCGCCGGATGCCCCGCCGGGTCGTACGGCTGGCCTTCTGGCGGACAACAGTGAGGATCGGAGCAGAGATAGGACCAGTAGCGCCCCTCGTGTACGCGAAGGACGTCGTGGATAACGACGTTCGCCGACCGCAACACGGGCACGACGACGTCAGCCACCCCGGTCACAGCCTGACCTGAGCCATAGCCGATCACGATGGCAACCGTAAGATGCTCGCGGTCGAGCACCGCTGACGCATGGGCCGCGATGTCAGCGCTGAGCGAGCCGTCAGGTGGCTCAGGCAGGTCGTACCTGAAGGCCAGCCTGATCCGGCCGTGCGGGCCGCTTATTCCCAGCACGACCAGGCTGTTCGCCGGGTGGAAGCCAAGGAGATGCGGCACCACGGCAAGCACGCCCTCCGCCGAGCCAACCTTGACCCGGCAGCGCACGTCGTTCTCGCCTGGCTCCTCACGCCGCCTGGGCGGCTCAGGCGCACGCGGACGGCGCCCCGCCGGGCCTGCCGGGCCGCCGCGATCCGGCCCTGGCCGCTCGCGGCGGCGGGGCGCGGCGTCGCCTGGATGGTCACCTGAACGGGGTTCATCGGACTGGAGTTGATTCATGAGGCCAGCCTGACCCGGCGAGACGGAAATGGCACTGGGGGAGGCTTGGCCTGTGGATTGGCGAAAAGGAGTCACGAGCGGGCTGTGCACTAGCCTTGCCGGGACGCTGGTCACAGCATCGATGGCCTGTCGATGTCGTTTGTCCGGCATATCGCTACCGCATCGGTGGCGCTTTGATGCGGCCAGAACAGCATCTCGGGGCCAACGTTGTCGTTGCCTCTGCTCAGGTAACAGCATCACGTGGCCAACGATGCTGTTGGTGATGCCGGTAATATCGGAATAGCGGAGTCGGGACTGCGGGGCCGGGGCACAGGAGTGCCGCGGCGGGCCTTAGAGACGGATTCCGAGCAGGGCGTTGGCGGCGTTTGCGACCAGCCCTGCGGCCGGTGCCCTTTCCGCGCTTACGCCGGCGCCGTCGGCCCACTCATCAAGCACGGCCAGCGCCCCCGGCGCATCAAGGTCATCGGCCATCCGCTGCCTGATCGCCGCCACGACTTCCACTGCCGCCTGATCATCGCGGGCGGCCGCGGCAGCAGTCCGCCACCGGGCCAGGCGCCCGGCCGCCTCAGTCAGTCCCTCATCGGTCCAGTCCCAGTCTTCACGGTAGTGATGAGCCAGGACAGCGAGCCTGATCGCCATCGGATCGATGCCGGCCTGCCGCAGCGCGGAGACGAAAACCAGGTTGCCGAGCGACTTGGACATCTTCTCGCCCTGGTAGCGCACCAATCCGGCATGCACGTACCGCCTGGCGAAAACGTGATCAGGCGCACCAGGACCATCAAGCGCGACTCGCGCATGCGAGGCGGTCATCTCATGATGCGGGAAAATCAGGTCAGACCCGCCGGCCTGAACATCGAACACCGGCCCAAGCCAGTTGGTCGCGATGGCCGCGCACTCCACATGCCAGCCAGGACGCCCCGGACCGAACCTGGACTTCCAGTGCGGCTCTCCCGGCCGCTGCCCGCGCCACACGAGCGGGTCTAGCGGGTCCTTCTTGCCAGCCCTCCCGGGGTCACCGCCGCGCTCAGCGGACAGTTCGAGCATTGTCGCCTGGTCAAACCCGGACACCGAGCCAAAGAGCGGGTCGTCGGCCTTGGATGCGTAGACGTCGGAGTCCAGCTCGTACAGCGCGCCTCGCTCTGCGAGTCGTTCGCTGAACTCCCCGATCACGCCAAGCGCCTCGACCGCTCCGATCAGGAAGTCGGGCGGTATCACTGCCAGGGCGGCCATATCGGTCCTGTACAGCGCTATCTCCCGCTCAGCAAGATCCCGCCAGTCTTCACCGTCACGGTCAGCACGCTCAAGCAGCGGATCGTCAACATCCGTGACGTTCTGGACGTATCGCACGTCATGCCCGGCGTCGCGCCAGCTCCTGATCAGCAGATCCCAGGCGATGTAGGTGGCCGCGTGACCCATATGAGTAGCGTCATACGGTGTGATGCCGCATGCGTAGATCGTTGCGAGATGTCCGTGCGCGGCGATGACCCTGGACGCGCTCGAAGTGTCCCAGATCGTCGTCTCTGGCGACCGGCCTGGCAGTGCGGGGATGCTCGGAGCAGGCCAGGAGTCCATGCTGGAAGATTATCGCTCTGCTTGCGTGCTATCGGAGGGAGCGTACCTGTTCGAAGGCGAAGGCAAGCCCGAGCAGCTTTGGCTCGCTCCAGGCCGGCCCCAGGAAACTGATTCCCACCGGCAAGCCGCCAACATCACCTGCCGGCACCGTGATCGCCGGGTAACCGCTGACCGCGGCCGGTGACGAGGTGCCGAAGGTGTAGTGATCGCCGAGTACGTAATCGGTCAGCCAGGCCGGGTTTCCCGTGAGCGTGACTATCGCGTCGAGCTGGTGCTCGCCGAGGGTGCCGTCGAGCCCTGACCTGGCCAGCGTCCTCGCCTCCTCGCGTGCCAGCTTCCAGTTCTGGTCCGACCGCCCGCCTGTCGCCTCTGCCGTGACGAAGATTTCCTGCCCGAACAGAGTCAGCACGCGCTCTTTATTGCGGATATTGAAAGTAATCAGCTCGGCCAGCGACATGGGGTGCTGCCCGCCAAGCTGGGCGAGGTAAGCGTTCAGGTCGTCCTTGAACTCCATCCCGAGCGCAGTGAACTCGGGCTTGCGCATCTCGCTGACACCGGGCAGGGGTACTGGATCAATGATCATCGCGCCGTGTTCGCCGAGCAGCCTGACAGCATCGTCGAGAACCGCTGCCGCGGCGGGCACGGCATCTGCCGCTCCGTCTCGCCAGATGCCGATCCTGGCCCCGGCCAGGGCCGACGCGTCAAGAAACTGGGTGTATCCAGAGGGCAACGGCTCGCCGAGGGCGGGCGGTGTGTCTTCTGTCGGCGGATCGGCCTGGTCGGCTCCCGCGATCACGCCGAGCAGCACCGCCGCGTCGGACACGGACCTGGTCATCGGGCCAGCGGTGTCCTGCGCGGAAGAGATCGGCACGATGCCTGTCCTGCTGACGAGGCCAAGGGTCGGCTTGATGCCGACCAGGCCGCAGTTGTTCGACGGGCTCACGATCGAGCCGTCAGTCTCCGTGCCTATGGCGAGCGGAGCCAGCCCTGCCGCGACAGCGACAGCAGAGCCCGAACTCGAGCCTGACGGGTTCCTGCCCGTGCCGTGCGGGTTCACGGCCTGGCCGCCGAGCGTAGACCAGCCGCTGGTCGAATGCGTGGAGCGGAAGTTTGCCCACTCGGACAAGTTGGCCTTGCCGAGGATGATGGCGCCGGCCAGGCGCAGCTTGCTGATCAGGAAGGCGTCGCTGGCCTCGGCCGCGAGCAGGGCGGGCGACCCCGCAGTGGCCGGCGAGCCCGCGACCGAGATGTTGTCCTTGATGAGCACGGGTATGCCTGCCAGCGGACCTGGCACGCCACCTGACGCGCCGGCTCGGGCCGCGTCGGCGGCCGCGGCCTGCTGCTCAGCGTCCTCGCTGACCGAGATGACCGCGCCGAGGCCGCCGTTGAGTTCCTCGATCCGGCGCAGGTAGAAGCTGGTGAGCTCGGCAGAAGACAGCTTGCCCGCGGACATCGCGCTGGTCAGTCCGGCCACCGTCACCGTGGCAGCCGTCAGGCCTGAGGCACCGATGGTCTCGCTGTGAGGTTGGCGAACCGACATGGAGGAAGACTAGGAGAACCGGACTGTTTGGCGGTATTCGGGGTACCCGGCGCGGCCCGCGGGCGCTCCCTAGACTGCCTGGATGACCTTTCATCTCGGCAAGCTCGACTTCGAGCCGACGCCAGGTTTCACCGGACTGCTCGCCGCGCCCGTCGCCGCAGTGCTTGGCAGCGGGGATTGGCCGTTCGGCCCTGACGCCGTGGGCGTGGCGGAGATTGACCCGGAACTCGCGGACACGGCGGCATTTTGCGAGCGTTACGACGTGAAACCCGAAGTGTCAGCCAACTGCGTCGTCATCTCCGGCAAACGTGAGGGCGAGGCGAGGTTCGCCGCCTGCGTGGTGCTCGCGACAACCCGAGCCGACGTCAACAACGTCGCACGCCGGGCGCTCGACGTACGGAAGGCGTCCTTCGCTTCCATGGACGTGGCGGTCGCGGAGACGGGGATGGAGTACGGGGGAATCACGCCGATCGGGCTGCCCGCTGGCTGGCCCGTGCTGATCGACGCCGCGGTCGCCGCCAGTGATCTTGTCGTCATCGGCAGCGGAGTCCGGCGGTCCAAGCTGGCGCTGGCCGGATCGACTCTGGCAGCCCTGCCCGGCGCGAGCGTCGTCGAGGGCCTGGCCCGCTGACCCGCTCGCGGCGGCTACAGCATCGCTGGCCTCCTGATGTCGCAACGGCCCGGTGGCTAACGACAACGATGGAAACCTGACGTTGTTCGTACAGCATCACCGGGCCAACGATGTCCCTGGAAAACCGCTGCGAACAGCATCAACGAACCAACGATGCGGTCGGCTCGGCGTTATGGGTGATTTGCGCCCTCTGGGCCGGGCGCGGGCGCGGCCGGGGAGCGCGGCCGGGGCGGCCGGGCGGGGGCGGCGGTTACGGTAGCCAGGAGACCTTGCCGTGCAGGGCGGCGTAGCCGAGGAAGGCGCCGGCGTCGATCAGCGTGTGGGCGATGATGAACGGGGTGACACGGCGCCAGCGCCTGAACAGGATGCCGAAGGCAAGGCCCATCACGGCGTTGCCGAAGAACGGGCCGAAGCCCTGGTACAGGTGGTAGCAGCCGCGCAGGAGCGCGCTGATCACTATCGCGCGCCACGGCTTGACCTCAAGCTGATCGAGCCTGGTCAGCAGGTACCCGATCATCAGGGTTTCCTCGAGCATGCCGTTCTGGATCGCGTAAAGAACAAGCACAGGAATCCGCCACCACACGGCAGGCAAATCCTCGGGCACGATGTTGAGGTTGGACCCGAGCTTGTAAGCGACGACGTAGTAGGCCAGGCCGATTCCGCCGATGATCGCGGCGAGCGCGGCGCCCTTGGCGGCGTCACGACCAGGCTGGCTGGCATCGAGGCCGATCTTGGCGTAGTCGTCGGAGCGGACGAGCAGGTAGATGACGAGCACGACCGGGGCGAGGGACTCGGCGATGGTGGCGAGTTGCAGCGCCAGGTCCAGCCAGTTGTTGGCCGCTTCCGGTGTGACCAGCGTTGCCTGCTGGCTGGCGAGCGACTGCTTGGACAGCAAAGAGGAGATCAGCGACAAGATCGCGTTGAGCGCACTAGCGCCAAGCGACACGGCGAATACCGCGAAGATCTCCCAACGGATCAGCCATGGCTGCAACGGGCGTACGCTAGTTTCCCTGAGTGCCACTGAAGGACTGTAGCCCAGAGCCGGCGGCCGATTGGCCGCCCGCGGCCGCTGGCGGCGCAGATGTGTACTTATTAGCACGCGTGGTAGGACGGGTCCGCCCGATCATGCGGCAAACGGTCTAGTCGCAGGGTAGACATGAATCCGTCAGGGCGAAGCGCGCGCAGAACTTGGTCAAGAAAACAGCACTTAAGATCAGCAAGCGGTCAGCAAGCAAATCTGGGCAAGAGAACGCGGACAAGGTGATCAGATGAGTTCAGCAGGCGGGGGCCAAGACGGCAAGCCTGCGTCCTCAGATGCCGCAGAGCCAGGCGGAGCCAGCCCGGCTCATCAGGCGGCAGAGCATGAACGCGCCCAGGCGACCGGGGAGCCGCAGGCACCAGGCTCCGCGACCGCTGTCGTAGAAAAGACCCGCTCAGGCGCGGAGACAGGCCAGCAGCCGAGGTCCCCCAAGACTCAGGCGCCGCGCCGCAACGGCTTGAGGATCAATCCGCTATTCGCAGCTATAACGATGCCGTTCGTCGCGATCGGGCGTTTTTTCCGCTGGCTATGGCGGCATAACTGGTTCCGGCATATCACGTTGCTGCTTGCTTACATAGCGGCGGGGATCGGCGCGACCTGGCCGAGATTCACCTGGCTAGCCGCGGGAAAGCTACCGAGAACCACTGACGTGGCCGCGTTCGTCTGGGGATTCTGGTGGGTCGCCCACCAGGTAGTCCACCTCGGCAACCCTTTCTTTACGACGTACATGGCCGCCCCTGTGGGGATACAACTCGGGTTCAGCACGCTGATGCCCCTGGCGGGTTATGTCATGACCCCGGTCACGCTGCTCTGGGGACCATCCGCTGCCTTCACCCTGCTGACGCTGATCACGCCGGGCCTTCTGTGCTACGCGATGTACAGGGCCGCGAGGCTGTGGCTGAATCAGCCGGGCTCCATCGCCGCCGGCGCCTTCTTCGGCCTATGCGCGATGATGATGTGGCAGAACTGGTATCACGTCAACATCGCGCTCGGCATCGTCTTCCTGCCGGTCACGATCGAGGCGGCGGTCAGGCTGCGGCGCAGCCAGAAGATCGCGCCGGGAGTCTGGCTCGGCCTCGCACTCGGCGGCGCGGTCATGACCAGCCAGGAAGCTGCGGTGATCGCGGTCCTGCTCGCGGCGGTCCTGATCATCCCGTGGATCTTCGGCAAGCTGCTGCGTGACCGTGCGTCGCTGCGCAAGGCGCTGCTGCCGCTCGGCATCGGCGCGGTCGTGGCCCTGGTCTTCGCCAGCCCGCAGCTCATCGCCATGGCCCAGCAGTACGCCTCGGGCGGCGCGGCAGTGCCGCCTGGCACGCTGGCACTGAACTACACCCAGTTCGGGGTGCCGCTGCAAACGCTCTTCTCGCCGAGCCCGCGCATCGCTTACTTCGGCCTGCATAGCCTGCCGTCAGGCTATTCTTTCGATGCCGCGCCACAGGGCGGAACCTCGGTGCAGCCGGGCGAGGGCCTGCCGGGGTTCGGGATTGTCGCCAGCGTACTCGCGGTAGTCGGCTTGCTGATCGCCTGGCGGAAACGTTACAAGTATGCCTGGTGGTTCGCTCTGCTCTGGCTCGGGTGCGCGATCCTTTCCCTGGGCACCAGCATCGTCATCGGCAGTGGCTGCGTGGTCAACCAGTCGGTCGCAGGCCAGCTATACGGCCGGTCCTGCAGGCAGTTCCTGCCGCTCGAGGGCCACATCCACTGGGTGGCGATCGTCCGCGACGGCATGAAGACCTGGGAGCAGGTCAGGGTATCCAACCTCATGCCCTATACCTGGCTGGTGCGGATCCCCTGGCTGTCAGGGCTGCGCGAAGCTGACAGGTTCGCGCTCGTCGGGATGATCGGCGTGGCCTTGCTGGCCGGCATCGTGGTGCAGTGGCTCACCCAGCGCCTCGCGGCGGCGCGAAAGCCGAAGCCTGAACAAATGCCAGCGGCCTCCGACGTCCCCGCCGGGTCGCGGGCCAAGCGGCGGCGGCGGCGGACCAGGTGGCTGGCCCTGCCAGCGCTCATCGTCGTAGCCGCGCTGTCGGTTTTCGAACTCGGCTGGCAGGGCGGCACGACGGGCCCGCCGTTCACGCCGACCGAGTCGATGCTTGACCGGATGTCGTGGTTCGACGCGCCGGTCAAGGCGGACAACTCGCACTCGACCGTGCTAGACGTGCCGTACGGCTTGCGCGGCGGCCTGTCGCTAGTAGGTTCAGGTATCTCAGAGCGTGCCTTGCTCGTCGCCACGAACGACGAGCATCCGCGGGCCGTGTCGTACACCGCCTGGGTGCCGAAACCGACGATCAACGCCGTGAAGGCTCATCCCTTCTTCAAGTACCTGCTGAAATACCAGAGCGCCACGAGCGACCCGACCCCTTATCAGCTAAGGGCCGCTGCCGCCGACCTGAAGACGCTGAACATCGGCTGGGTGATCGAATGGCGTAACCTGTGGCGGCTGAACCATCCAGAGCAAAGGATCGCCCACCTCGAGGGTTACCTGAGGGATCTCGGCTTCGTACGAGTCAGGGAGACCTGCCTGGTGCCCACGACGAAGCCGCGACCCGTCTGCTTCAATCATCCGCTGGAGAATGTCTGGCTGCTCAAGTACGTTCCTGCCTTGTCCTACAAGGGGCCTGAAGCGCTTGAGCGCCGCCTTCACCCATGCCAGTGGTTCTGGCAGCATCACCCGAACCAGAAGTGCACGGTGCCCAAGTCCAAGCGGGGCTGAGAGCCCGAGCGGGGCTGAGAGCCCAAGCGGGGCTAGACCAGGGCGGTCTCCCCGTCAGGCTGTGCGAGCTGACCCATCAGCCGTGCCCACGCCAGGTCCGCTCCCCCGGCCAGGCACCCGTCGACGACCGCGCTGGTCCCAAGAGCGCTCACCTTGATCTCCGGCATCACCGGCGAGATCCTGGCGAGCTCAGCGGCGACGGCCGCCGCGAACCCTGGCGCCTGCCCGATGCCGCCGCCGAGCACGACAAGCCCTGGATCGATGACGGTCACGATCGCGCAGATTGCCTTCGCGACCAGCCGGGCCTCGGTCTCGACGATGGCTTCGGCTCGCGAATCCCCTGCCGATGCCGCTGCGAAAACCTGCCTCGCCGAGGATGCCCTGAGCCCCGCGGCGCGAGCCGACCGCACGATCGCCGATGCCGCGCCGTCGGCTTCGAGCGTGCCGCGCTTGCGTACCTCTGAGTCACCGGCACCGCTGTTGCCCTCCGTGATCGGCAGGAACGCGATCTCACCCGCGACGCCGTGTGCCCCCCTGTGCAGTTGCCCGCCGAGCACCAGGCCCATGCCGATGCCGCTGCCGATCGACACGAAGGCGAAGCTGGGGAACTCCCGGCCGTGCCCGTGCTCCCGCTCGGCCAGGGCCGCCGCGTCGATGTCGTTCTCGACCACGAAGTCGGGCCCGAACGCCGACCGAAGCCTGGCAAGCACCGCCCGCCTGTCCCAGCCGGGCAGCCCGCCGGTCAGCACGATCGCGTCCCTGCTCGGGTCGTACACGCCGGGGCTGCCGAGCACGGTCTGGGTTACCTCCGCCCGGCCGATCCCCGCGGTTGCGCAGATACCATCGGCCAGCTTGATCAGCTCGCCGACCCGGTTGAGCACGCTTCCTGACGGACTACGCGCCTCGGCCTTTGCCCGCACCTCCCCCGTCAGGTCAGCCAGAGCGCCCCGCAGGTACTCGTGCCCGATATCCAGCCCGAGCACGTAACCGGCCTCTGGCCTGATCTCGTAAAGCACCGCAGACCGGCCAGGCACGCCCGTCCGCTGGCCCGCCGTCCGCACCAGGCCAGAACGCTCCACGTTTGCCAGTGCCAGCGACACCGTCGGCTTGGAAAGGCCTGACAACCGCGACAGGTCCGCCCGCGAGCAGACGCCGAGTTGCCTGATCTGGCCGAGCAGCAGCTGCTCGTTCATGGCCCTGATGAGCTGCGGCCGCGCCGCCTGCGCCTGCGGAGTCTCGGTCATCGGTCAGGTCAGCCCCGGCTACCGCAGGTAGGCGAGGTGCTCGCCGTGCTGCTCGACGTAGTCGGCCAGCAGTTCGCGCGCCGCCGTAATGCCGGGCACCAGCGGATGCTGCGCGAGCGCGACCGCCGCCAGGTCGGCGTCGCCGGCCCGCGCAGCGGCCACGATGCCGCGCTCGTATCCCTTGACCGCTTCAACGAGAGACCGCGCCGACATCGGCAGCTCGGGCTGCCGGCCGAGCGAAGCCAGCCCGCTTGAGGACACCCGCGCGGGAATCTCGACCACGTCATCGGGCTCGAGGAAGTCGATCGTGTCACCGTTCAGCGTGTTCACGATCACGTTCCCCGGCTCCCGCCCTGACAACCCGTCGATGACGCGGAGTGCCAGCCCTTCGTACCCGCCGATCTTCTCTGCCTCGACAGGTACCTGGCCACGCGCCGCGCGAGCCGCGCGGGCGGCGGCCTGCCCGTTGTCGCCGTCGGTGTCGGTCCGCATGTAGGTGTCGCGCCTGACTCCTAGCAACGTCGAGTACGCGGTCCATGCCTCGTGCACGTCGCCGTCGGCGAACGCCTTGCCGATCGCGGTCAGCAGTTCCTCGTTCAGCGCGGACACGTCCTGGCCCCTGCTTGTGCCCGCCTTCGCCACCCCTTCGATGTACCGGCGCGAGTCGTAGTAGTAGTACACGTACTCGGTCGGCAGTGCCCCCACCCGTCTGACCTCGCTCGCGTCGAAGGGATGAAACTGCTTCACGGAACGCGACAGCTCATCGAAGCTGGCAAGCAGGTCGGGCAGCAACTCGGTGCCGTCCGCCTTGAGCGAGGTCACCCAGCCCAGATGATTGAGCCCGCTGTAACCCGCGGAAACCTCGGCGCCGTCCAGCGACAGGTAGTCAGCCAGCGAGTGAATCGTGCCTGAAGGCGTGTCGCATACACCCACCGCCTTCACCTTGCCTTGAGCGCTGATCGCCTGCGTGATCAGTCCAGCCGGGTTGGTGAAGTTGATCAGCACGGCATCGGGAGCGCAGTGGCTGAGCAGCTCGCAATAGGAAAGCACGACAGGTATTGTCCTCAGCGCCATCGCGCCGCCGCCCGGCCCTGTCGTCTCCTGCCCGACGATTCCCCGCCTGAGCGCGACCTGCTCGTCGATCACCCGGCCGCGGTCGCCGCCCACCCTGATCGCGGAAAACACGTAGTCAGCACCGGTGAACGCCTCGGCCGCGTCGTCTGTCAGCGTGACGGCGCCCGGCTGGCCGAAGACGGAAGCCAGCTCGCTTGCCAGTCTTCCCGTCGTGGCCCGCCTCACGGGATCGGGCTCGAACAGGCAGATCTCATCGAACGTACCGGGACGTCCGGCGAGTACAGACCGCACGAATCCCGGCATCCTGACCCCGCCGCCACCCAGAATCGCCAGTTTCACTCAGTCACGCTCCAGAATCTCGGGATCCGCGGGGGGCATCAGCCCCGCTCCAGGATCTCTTGCTGCGCAGAACCACTCACCGCACCGGCCAGTCCAGAGTTCAAGATCATTGGCCGCAAAGGCCACCCGCCACTGCCGGCGCCGACCTGACCTATGGCCCCTAGCTGTCCTACCGCCTTTGACCCTGCGACGTTGGCCGCGACGACAGCCTCTGCCAGGGAAGCCCCCGCGACCATCCCGGCGACTAGTGCGCCAGCGAAGTTATCACCCGCGCCGGTGAGATCCTTGACCTCGACCACGCCGACGCCGTCGGTGACCTCAGTGAATGAGCCGTCGGAGTGCCCGATGACAGCCCCGGCAGCACCCCGGGTCACGACTAGCTGAGTCCCCCACCGACTGGCCGCGGACACCGCGTCGTCGAACGTCGCTGCGCCGGTCAGCCGGAAGAGCTCGTCCGAGTTGGGCACGAAGACGTCGGCCAGCTTGATGCACTCGAAGATGACGTCGCCCTGGCGCTCGTCGCCGAGGGAGATGTCCAGCATGATCTTGCAGCCAAGCTCGCGCGCCAGGCGCAGGAACTTCGGCACGCCCCTTCCCGCGTGCACGTAACACCAGGCCGGACGTTCCGCCCTGATCACGCCTGCCCAGCGGTCGAGTTCGGAGAACTCAGATCCTGGCCGCCTGGGGACATGAGTGACGAAACCACGATCCCCGGCGAAGTTCAGCACCACGGTGATCCCGGCAGCCGGGCCGTCGGCCCGCGCCGACGTGCTGAGGTCGATACCTGCCGCCGCGCAGTGCTCGATCGCTACCTGCGATCCGAGGTCGTCGCCCAGCCTGGTGCACACGCCGGCCTTGGCGCCGCCGGCCGCCGCCGCGGTGGCGCTGGTGATCGCGCCGCCGCAGGAGATGGCGAACTCATCGGTGAAGACTTCCTCACCTGGCCCGGGCAGCCCGTCAAGCTGCCCGAACACCAGCTCAAGGTAGACCAGCCCGAACGAGATCATGTCCACGTAAAGGAGCCCTCCGTAAGCCAGCCTTCTTCCAGACTTCATGCGCCAGGTCACGGTTCGGCCACGAACTCTGTTACGTCCCGGATAGTTAGGATACTGTCCTAACAATCTCACAGAATAACGCCGCCGTACAACACTAAACGGCGCATGAGCCAGTACAGTTGCAAGATTCGTGAGTCGTGATATTCATGACGATACCTGGCACAACGCCTGTGGTCTCCCACAGGCACCACCGCCGGTGACCCCGGCCCCCAAGTACCGTCCGGCGCCAGCGCGCGAGCCGAGCGGCAACCCCTCCAGTGCCGCGCGCAAGTAGGTCAAACCGAAGGGCTTAGCATGAGACGCCTTATCAAGTACGGGGTCGTCCTCGCG
>DATJLT010000233.1:0-3852 GCA_035509195.1 Streptosporangiaceae bacterium
CGTAGGCCGCGATATAAGAGTCGATCGTCGTGGCCTGGTCATAACGGCTCGCGTTTTCCAGCGCACCGGCAGACAGTTTCCCGTAGAGGCCCTCTTCGGTCATCAGGCGGTAGAAGGCGGCAGCGAAACTATCCTCGTCAAGTTCGGCCAGCAAGCCTGTGGTGCCGTCAAGCACGATCGTTCGCACGCACCGGATATTGCTCGCGACGACCGGCGTGCCCTTCGTCATCGCTTCTAGCGTCACCGTTCCGAACGCCTCGCGGGTCGAGGTCAGTACCAGCGCGTCGGCGGACTCGTAGAGGGCTTCAAGCTTCTCGCCGGTGACGAAGCCGAGCAGGGTCACGTAGCTGGCCAGCGAAAGGCTGGCGATCAACTCCTTCGCGTCCCGCATCTCCTCGCCATCGCCGGCCAGGTCAAGGTGCACGGGCAGGCCGTAAACGTCGATGAACCGGCGCAGCGACCTGAGCAGCAAGGGCACGTTCTTCTGCGCGTCCACCCGCCCGACGAAAAGCAGCCTGAACGGGTCGTGCGGCGAAAGGCGCGGCGACTTCGCCCTGGTGAACTCGCTCGCGTTCGGTATCACCCGCACGCGCCCTGGCTCGACCTGGTACTTGCCGGTGACAAGTTCGATGTCGTCGGGGGTCAGCACGATCACGAGTGCGGCGTGACGGTAGACGCGCTTGAGTATCAGCCGCTGGTACCAGCCGAGAAGCTTGCTCCTGAACTCGCCATGACCGGCACTGTCGAGCGCGACCCGCATCACGTAGGGAATGCCGCGCAGCCAGCAGACGAGCGCGGTTACTTCCGGGCTGCAGGCGAGGGCGGCCTCCAAGTGGACCACGCTGTCCCCCGGCACGCGCAGTAGCGCGAGCGGGAGCGCGAAAATGATCGGAGTGTGCGCGATTTCCCTGCTGCGCAGGTACCTGACCGTCAGGTTTCCTTCGCGCACGACGTGGGGGTAGCTCTGGCCGCTTGAAGTGAGGGTCTCCACCGCCCAGCCTCGCTGCGCCAGCCGGTTGGCCCGGTCACTGGCCCGCATTTCCATCCCGCCTACGTAAGGCGGGCTGTAATGCGGCTGCACCTGGACGAGGCGCTTCACCAGACGAATCCCCCTGTCTCAATCTCGCTCCAAGTACGGCATCCTGGGCGAACACGCATTACAGTAGGCCATCCTGTCTGGCCATACGCAAAGATCGCGACGCGGTGATGAACCGATCTGACAACCCAGGTGTCCGGCTGCGGCGGCCATCAGCCATCGCGGCGATCGTCGCCGTCCTGATCGGCGCGAGCCTGGTGTTCCCTGCCGGGCGTCATCAGTGGGCATTGTCGCTCTTCCGCCAGCCGTCGAGGTTTACCACGCTGGCGTTCAAGTACGCCTGGCTGCTTCCGTCTTCCTCGACGATCCGGGAGCGGATACCGCTCTTCTTCACGATCACCAACGAGGAGGGCCGGGCGACCAGGTACAAATACGAGCTTCGCCAGGTCGACCCGCTCGGGAACACTCAGACGCTGAGCACCGCCTCGAACGTGGTCACGGCGGGCGCGACCTGGACGGTTGACACCAGCGTCCGGCCGTACTGCAACCTGTCGCCCTGCCGCGTCGAAGTGGTGCTGCCAGGCCATCATGAAAATATCAACTTCCTCGTGGTCTTGCATGCCGCGGCTAGGAAGGCGGCGCCCAAGGCGAAGCGAGGTCACGGTGGCTGAGGCGACCAGGCAGGAAATCTTGCCGGCCGAGCCGCATACGGCGAGGGGATGGCGCGGGTACCCGTGGCCGGAGATCGCCGGCTGCGGCCTCGCGCTGATCGTGAACGTGCTCGCGCTGACCGGGGTCGGCGTGCCCTTTCTCGGCCCCGCGCTCGGGTTCTGCTTCCTCATCGTGCTGCCTGTCTACCTGATCGCCACGACCTCGTTCCTGGCCGGCACCAGCCAGGCCGAGCGCCTCGGTTACAGCCTGGCTTGCGTGCTCGGCGCCCTCATGCTCGGAGGTCTCGCCGCTGACTTGATCCTGCCGTTCGCCGGTGTCAGCCGGCCGCTCGACCCCGTGCCCGTGGTGCTGCTCGCCGATTTGCTGCTTGCCGGGTGCTACCTCCTCAGGCGCCGGTTTCCCGGACAAGCGCTCACGTGGACTCAGCTCAATCGGGTCAGGCACGCCGTGCGGGCCAGGGAAACCCGCCTGATCGGCGCCTCTGCCCTGGTTGTCGTGCTGGCCGTGCTCGGCGCCAACCGGCTGAACAATGGCGCAGGCGATCAGGTCAGCCTCGCCGCGCTCGCGGTGGCGGTGCTCACGGCCGGATTCTTGCTGTGGTGGCGGAACGAGGTCAGGGAGATCGCGACCCTGGTCACCTTGTACCTGCTGTCACTCGGCCTGCTGCTGATGACCTCGCTGCGCGGCTGGTACGTGACCGGGCACGACATCCAGACTGAATATCAGGTCTTCCAGCTAACACAGGCGCACGGTAGCTGGCAGATCGGCGCCTTCCACAATGCCTACAACGCCTGCCTCAGCATCACGATCCTGCCGACCGTACTCGGCGACGTGCTGAGGGTTGACGGACCTTATATCTACAAGCTGTTCTTTCAGTTGCTGTTCGCTGCCTGCCCGGTGCTGGTCTACACGATCGCCAGGCGGTACTGGCCGGTACCGGTGGCGATGCTGGCCGCGCTTTACTTCATCGGCTTCCCGACCTTCTTCACTGACATGCCGTTCATCAACCGGCAGGAAGTCGGGCTCATCTTCGTATGCGTCGCCGTTCTCTTGATCACGAACGAGTCGTGGAGCGTCCGCACGCGCCGCCTGGCGTTCATCGCGGCCTGCGTAGGCGTCGAGATCTCGCACTACTCGAGCATGTACATTTTCCTCGGTATTCTCGCTGTGGCGTGGGCGGTCCGCGCGATCATGCGGGTTCCGCATCAGGTGAGGCCGGTGAAGGCGGCCCACGCAGAGCCGCCGCCATGGGCCAGCCCGGTGCGGATCGTGGGCATCGGCTCTCTGCTGGCCGTCGCCGTGGTGACGATCGGATGGGGATTCCTCGCGACTCAGTCGGCGGGGGCCGTGCTGAGCGATGCCAGCGCCTCGATCTCGGGCTTGCTCGGGCACTCGGCCGGCACGAGATCAGGCAACGTCGGCTACAGCCTGCTGTTCGGGAAGACGCAGACCTCGCAGCAAGTGCTCAACGACTACAACGCGTCGATACTCAAGCTCAGGGCCGCTACCGCGCATGAGACGAGCTACCTGGAGACAGCAGGCGTGGCGTCGCACGACCAGGTCAAGGCGCTTGCCGAGCCCTTGCTTCCGCTGACAGGCGCTGGCCATTTGCTGGCCGACGCCGGGGTACCTGTCGCCGGGGTCAATACGGCGATCCGCCTCGCGGCCGCATACGGCGAGCAGGTCTTCGTCGCGGCCGGGGTCATCGCTTTCCTGGTCGTGCGCAGAGTCAGGCGACAGGTCGGCTGGGAGTTCTTCTGCCTGTGCCTCGGCTGCCTCGTCGTGCTCGGAGCAGTCACGGTGCTTCCCGATCTTTCCGTCGACTACGGGATCCTGCGCGTATTCCAGGAGTCGCTGATCGTCCTGGCGCCCGTGCTCGTCGCGGGCTCGATCGCCATCTTCCGCGCGTTCGGCGAGGCCTGGGCGCCAAAGCTCGCTGCCGCCCTGTGCGTGGGGTTCTTGATCTCAACGACCGGGCTGCTGCCGCAGGTACTCGGCGATTACCCCGCTCAGCTCAGCCTCAACAACAGCGGCCCTTATTACAACGACTACTACGTGCACCCGCAGGAGGCGGCGGGGACCCAGTGGCTGTCCTCGCAACTCGGAGTCCTGCCTTCCGGTCTTCAGGCCACGCACGCCACCAA
>DATJLT010000234.1:0-10917 GCA_035509195.1 Streptosporangiaceae bacterium
GGCCTCAGCCACCTTGAGCGAGACCGCCTGGTGCGCCGGCGTGGTGACGATCGCGCTGGTAGTGCCGGTCGGCGGGTGGTTGAACAGGCCGAACCTGAACATCTCCGTGAGGATCCTGCTGACCATTCCGTTCAGCACGGAGACGGGTACCGTGCCGTTCTGCACCTCGGTTTCCAGGGCGGAGCCGAAATAGGTGCTGAACGGCTGCTCCATGTCGGTGCCGTCAAGGGCAGCCGAGGTCGAATGGATCGCGCCGTAGTCCGAGGTGACGAAGCCCTTGAAGCCCCAGCGCTGGTCGAGAGTCTTAGTTTCCAGGTAGGGGTTCTGGCAGGCGTAGTTGCCGTTGATCGTCGAGTACGCGCACATCACGGAGGCGACCTTGGCCTTCTTGACCGCCTGCTCAAATGCTGGCAGGTAGATCTCGTGCAGGGCTCGCCTGCTGATGATCACGTCGTCTTGCGGCGTGTTCCTGTTCGTCTCCTGGTTATAGACGTCGAAGTGCTTGACCTGCGACATCTCGCCGGTGCTTTGCACTCCGTCGATCTCGCTCACGGCGAGGGAGGCGTTCAAATAAGGATCCTCTGTGAACGTCTCGAACGAGCGGCCCCAGCGCGGGTCACGGTCGATGTTCACGGTGGGGCCTAGGTTCACCGAGGCGCCCTTGCCCCATTCCTCTGAGCCGATGACCTTGCCGTACTGGTTCGCGAGCGACGGGTCGAAGGTCGCCGCCAGCGACACGCCGGCCGGGAGTTGCGTCACTCCGGTGAGGCCGTCGCCTACGCCGTTCGGGCCGTCCTCCAGGCCCATGGCCGGGATGCACAGCGAAGGCTGGGCCGCCATGTAGAAGACGTAAGGCTGACTGGTGCCCTGGCCCTCGACCATCGTGATCTTGTCGGGCAGCGTCATGGCACTAAGTACCATGTGCACCCGGGTCGCGACCGGCAGCGACTCGTTCAGCCAGGGGCAGGTGGCCTGCGGCTTGGCGCCGCCAGCCTCCGGCGTAGCGCGGCCCGCCGCCGGCGTCGACGCGGAAGCGAACGTCGCCGTTAAGGCGAGCGGTACGCAGGCCGCCAGGGAGGCAATGGCGATGGCTACGCGCCGCCCTCTCAAGGGATGATGCGTCATGTGATTTCCTCCGATCTCGGGTGTTGTCGGATTGTCCGCTCCCCCTCAGCGCCCGGCGGAAACCTTCGCCGGCACGGTAAACCTTCTTGCGCGCCAAGGTAGTCGTGCGGATTGGAAGACCGGACCAGACCGGAGGCAGCAGTGGACCCTGACGCAGCCGTGAACGCAGCCGTGAACGCGGCCGTGGACGCTGACGCGGACGCTGACGTGGACGAGTTCACGCGGTTCGTTGACACGCGGCAGCGGGCGCTGCAGCGGACGGCCTGGCTGATCACTGGTGATTACGGGCAGGCGGAGGACCTGGTTCAGACCGCCCTGGCCAAGGCCTGGCCGCGCTGGAACCGGATCAGGCGGCGCGATGACCCGGAGATCTATGTGCGAAGGGTCATGCTGAACACATGGATGACCTGGCGGCGACGTAAATGGCGCGGTGAGAAGGCATCTGATCAGCTTCCTGACACCGCAGGTGCAGGCGATCTGGCCGGGGACGTCGCTGTGCGACTGGCCGTGCGCCGTGCGCTCGGCTCGCTGACCGACCGCCAGCGAACGGTCCTTGTGCTGCGCGTCTTCGACGATCTGTCAGAGGCGCAGGTCGCCCAGGTGCTCGACTGCGCCGTCGGGACAGTGAAAGCCACGATGGCCCACGCGCTCGCCAAGCTCAGGGACGACGATGCGCTGGCCGCACTGATGGAAAAGGAAGCCAGGTAACCGGCATGGACAGCCAGCTAAGGAATCTGCTCGTCATCGCTGCTGGCGAACCGCCGCACCGGGTGACGATCGACCGGGTCAGGCGGACGCTGATCAGGCGTCGCTTCACTACGGCCGCTAGCGCGGCCCTTGCCGTCATCCTGGCCGGAGGCACCGGCGTCGCCGTATCGGCCGTGGTGACCGGCCAGCCCCCGGCCGGCTCGCTGAACCCCGCGGGCCGCCCGCCTTTCTATTACCAGCTAGGCAAGGGCCACCTCATCAGGTCCACCGCCAGCGGCGCGATCACCGGTCACGTCGTGTGCCCGTGGCGCGGAGCCGCGCTCAACAGTGCCACGGTTGCCCGCCCGTCAACCTTCTTTATCTCATGCGGCAAGCTGGTGCGGACCGGTCAGACAAGCCAGGCGTTTATCTCGCAAATTTACCGGTTCACCCTGACCAGCAAGGGACGAATTACCGGGTATACCCAGGTCAGGGGCGGAACTCTGACCAACTTGGAGGTTTACCAGATGGCGGCCTCCCCTGACGGCTCCGAACTCGCGTTCGGCGTGGGGGGCATCGGAGGCCCGCCCTATGAGGTCATCGTGCTTAACACCTTGAACGGATCACAGACGAGCTGGTCGCAGGTCACCGGAAGGCGGTCACAGTACAGTTACTTGATCGACGATCTTTCCTTCACGAGCAGCGGCAGGAAGCTCGTGTTCCTGGTGTCGGTCGCCTGCGACTCGCACTTCAGCGCCTGCAAGTCACCGGGCAACGAGGTTCGCGAACTCAACCCCGCAGGCCCTGGCACCCTGGTCGGCAGGACAACCTTGCTGTTCAAGCGAGCGGCGCTGACCGCGCACGAGGACAGCGTTATCGAGGCGGCGCAGGTCAGCCCGGACGGCAAGGTCGTGACACTGGTGCTGGTGACCAATACCCAGCGAAGCGGCCTGCCGGGAAGCATTTCCGTGCTGCGGGTCGCCGCCAGGTCAGGCAAGGTACTTGAGGCGATCTACCGCTCTCAGCGGGCAGACAGCTACGTGTCCTTCCGTTTCTTCAGCGCCGATATATCACGGCGTTACTTCCTGCTCGGATACGAGTACGGAGGCACACTGAGAAGCTACCCCCTGGCCTCTGGCTGGCTTGACAAGGGCAAGCTCATGCCGTTGCCGCACGCGGGCAGGAACGCGGACAGCGAGATCTGGTAGTTAGTTAGCTAGCCGGGCTGCCGAGAGGCCGGCCAAGGAAGATCAGCAGGGCGATCAGGAAGGCTGAGCAGACGATCGCTGAATCGGCGATGTTGAACGTCCAGGGAAAGTGCGGCAGGTTGATCCAGTCGACGACCCGGCCGCGGAACGGACCTGGCGCGCGGAAGAGCCGGTCGCTCAGGTTTCCTGTCGCGCCGCCGAGCAGCAGGCCGAGCGCGATAGACCAGCCGGCGCTGCGCAACCGACTTGCGGTCCTGATCACGAACGCGATAACGCCGCAGGCGATCAGCGCGATCACGACCGTGTAGGAGGTGCCGAAGCCGAACGCCGCGCCGGCGTTGAAGGTCAGCCTGAGCGTGATCAGGCCATCGAGCAGGCGGACCGAATCTCCGAGCGGGAGGTTCCTGAGCACCAGCGCCTTAGAGACCTGGTCAGCCGCCAGCACGAACGCGGCGACGGCAACCATGGCAAACAGAGCGCGCGAGCGGCGCGCTCTGTCGCGTGCCGCGACCGGTTCACGGGTTTCAGTCATGGGCGCCTTCGTCATGGGCAGCAATCACCGTACCCCGGCGGCCCGAGTACCCGGTGACTAGCCTGGGCAATGGAATCCCGCATAGAAGGAGGATCCGGCGTGGCTGAGGTCATAGAGGTGCAAGCGCCGATTACCGCCGTCACCGTTTTCCGCGATGGGGCGCGGGTGGAACGGACGGGGTCGTTCGCCGTTACCGCACCAGGCGTCGTCCGTGCCATGATCGGCGGGCTGCCTGCTGATGCCGATACCGCATCGGTGCGGGTCGCGCTGCGCGGGCACGCGGTCACCCTGGTCGATATTGAAGTACAGCGCAGATACGCGGCCGATCCGCTGCGCGCCGACACCGCGCGCTTGCGCGCCGAGGTGCAGGCGTGCCGTAATGCCGTCCAGGCGCTCGAGGATCAGGACACGGCCGAGCAGGCCTCACTTGACTTCGCCGGTTATCTCTCGCAGTCGGCGGCGACCTCGCTGGCCCGTGCGGTGAGCTTCGGGCGGATCGGTCATGACGACCTCGACCAGATGGCGGCGCACTTGTCGGCCAGCACGGCGAGCGTGCTCGCCAGGCGGCGCGAGATCGCGGCCAGTCGCCGTGACGCGAACCTGGAACTGCAGGCCGCCGAGAAGCGGCTGGCCGACGCGGAGAAGGGGACTGGCGCCGTCAGGTACCTCGAAGTCACGGCGACACTGGAAGCCAGCGCCGCGAGCGAGCCAGATATCGAGCTCTCCTACCACGTCGCAGGCGTTTCCTGGCGGCCGCTCTATGACCTCGGGCTGAATGGCGAGGTGCTGACCCTCGGGTACCTGGCCGAGATCACGCAGAGCACAGGCGAGGACTGGCCAGAAGTCGACCTGGCGGTGTCGACGACGCGGCAGGGCAGGCATCAGACCCTGCCCGAGCTTCATCCCTGGTACATCAACAAGGCAAGGCCGCCCCGCCCGGCCATGCCCGTCGCGATGCCGATGGCTTCGCGTAGTTTCACCGGGGCGGAGACCACGATAGAGCGCGGTCCTGCCGCCCTGCCGGTGCCGGGCGGGCCGCCGCAGGCGGTAGCCGCTCCATTGTCAGCAGAGGTCGACGATTCTGGCGCGGGCCTGGTTTACCGTATTCCCCGGCCGCTCGCCGTGCCCTCCGACGGCAGCCCGCACAAGACCGCGATCGCCAGCGTCGAACTCGACGCGGCCCTTGACCACCTCGCGGTACCTGCCCTCGCCCCTGAGGCGTACCTGCGGGCGACGGTCACCAACAGCTCGAAGCTGCTGCTGCTCCCCGGCACGGCGCGGATCTTTCACGACGGCCAGTTCGTCGGCGAGACCAGCATCGAGACGGTTGCCTCAGGCGAGGAGTTCGAATTGCAGCTAGGCGTCGACGATCACATCAGGGTTGAGCGCGAACTGCGCCGCCGCAACACAAGCAAGGCCGTGCTCGGCGGCAGCCGCACGATCGATATCGCCTACGAGATCACGGTCGAGAACCACCGCCCTGTCAAGGCAAGGATCAGCGTCAAGGATCACATTCCGCTCGCGGCTGACGCCGACATCAAAGTCCGGCTGAGGGAAGCATCGCCCGACCCGGCCGAGCGCACCGACCTGGGAGAACTCACCTGGAAGCTGATGCTGGACAGCGGCAAGACCGGCGCGATCAAGTACCGCTTCACCGTAGAGCACCCGGCCGCGGCGACGCTGACCGGTATCTAGGACAGGAGTTCCATCGACTGGATGTGTGCCTCCTGCACGCGCAAGATGGCATCCGAGCCGCGGAACAGCACCACCCAGCCGTCCTCGCGCTCAACCTCGTCGATGTTCTCGAAGGTCTCGGTCAGGACGTTTTCATCGTCACCATAGACCAGCTTGTAAGTAGCCACGGGGGAACTGTACCCCCGGCCCGCGCGGCCGGCAGCCCCGCCCGGCGTTGAGGTCTGATGTTGCCAAGACGGAGGGCGTTTGGACAGCATAGGGGCATGGTTATCGAGATCGCCTTGGTCGCCCTGCTCGTCGTGCTGTGCGCCGGCGGCCTCGTGATGTGGGCGCGACTGGCGCGTTCCAACAGCCGGATCATCGGAATGCCCGCAGGCGAGCCGGGCGAGGTCTTCTGGGGCGGCGTCATGTGCCGGTACGTGATCACCAGCGGCCTTGCCAAGCTCGAGTTCTTCGACTGGGGCGTGCGGCTTCGCGGCATAGCGATCAGCCGGTGGGTCGTTCCGACCTGGGAAGCAAAATACGACGAACTGGCCATCGCCGGCCTGGTCGCGCTCCCGCAGAGCCGGATCGCGGTCTGGCTGCGGCTGCGCGCCGACGCCACCGCGATCGCGTTCCTGTCCGACCGCACGACCGCGATCCTGCCCGTACTCGAACAGCACGGCGTACCCGTCGACAAATCGGTCACCAGGATCAGGCGCGTAGAAGAGCTATACCAGCCCGCCAAGTAAACTCCGCCCGCACAGCAGCCCGGCCAGCAGCAACAGATGTCCACCGATGCTGTAAGCCCCGCCCCGGCCGCAGCATCAAAGTCCCAGCGATGTCACGGGTACAGCATCAGATGTCCACCGTTGTCCCTGGACCCGCGCCGCCAGCAGCAACGCAGAGCCAATGATGCTGTGTGCGCCCGGCACGATACCCCAGTTGCCCGAAATGCAGACCGCCGCGCGGAGTTCCTAGGCGGCGCCGAGGATGCCGAGGGCCTGGCGGGCGATCTCGATGTCCTCGCGGGCGGTGATCCGAAGGACGGTGACCTGGGCGCCGTCTGGGGAAATGACCTCATCGCGGGACGCACGCGCGTTCCGCGACTGATCGACCGCGACGCCGAGGAACGCGAGCCGCTCGGCCGCACCCGCCCGCGTCGCCTGATCGTTCTCGCCCACTCCCCCGGTGAACACGAGCACGTCAAGCCCGTTCAGGGCAGCCGCCATCGCGGCGATCTCCCGCGCGAGCCTGTGCGAGTACACCTCAAGGGCAAGCCGGGCCCGCGAGTCGCCGGCGGCAGCGGCGGCGCGGACGTCACGCATGTCCCCAGAGCCGCCTGCCAGTTCGGAAAGCCCGGCCAGCCCAGACCGCTGCTCGAGCCCTTCGCTCAGTTCGTCCGCGCTGAGCCCGCCATGCTGAACCAGCCACAGGATCAGGCCGGGGTCTACGCTGCCGCTCCGCGTAGCCATCACCAGGCCTTCGAGCGGCGTGAACCCCATCGTGGTGTCCACGCACACCCCGTCGAGCACCGCAGCAAGCGAGGCGCCTGCCCCGAGGTGGCAGGTGACGATCCGGTGCCCCGCCGCCAGCGACGCCGCACGCCGCGACGCATAAGCGTGCGACAGCCCGTGGAACCCGTACCTTCGCAGCCCGAACCGCCTGTTCCAGTCGCCAGGCAGCGCGTAGGTCGAAGCCGCCGCGGGCAGCGTGGCGTGAAACGAGGTATCGAAGCAGGCGACAGCCGGCACCAAGGGCATGACCGCACGCACCGCCGCTATGCCGGCGAGAGCCGCTGGCTGGTGCAACGGCGCGAGGTCGCTGAGCAGCCCGATGCGCCTGATCACCTCGTCATCGATCAGGGCAGGCCCGGTGAACTCGGCGCCGCCGTGTACCACACGATGCCCGGCAACCGAGACGCCGTGAGCAGCCGCCAGGAACGACCGCAGCTCGGGATGATCGGCGCTGCCATCCCACCGCGATAGCTCGAGCGCGGCGGCAATCTCGCCGTCGGTGCCGAGCACGCTGACCTTCAGGCTGCTCGACCCGGCGTTGACGACGAGCACGCTCACCGCGCGGCGCCTGGCCAGGTCCAGCCCGCCACCTCAGGCAGGTCCTCGCCGTGTTCCCTCGTCCACGCATGATGCCTGGTCAAGGTGTCGGCCATGAGCTGCCGCAGGCGGGCTGCCCGCTGGTCAAGCCCTGGCACCCGGTCGATGACGTCCATGACCAGGTGGAAGCGGTCAAGGTCGTTCATCACGACCATGTCGAACGGCGTCGTGGTCGTCCCGTTTTCCTTGTAGCCGCGTACGTGGAAGTTCTGGTGCCCGGTGCGGCGGTAGGTGAGCCTGTGGATCAGCCACGGGTAGCCGTGATACGCGAAGATCACCGGCCGCTCGGTGGTGAACAGCGCGTCGAAGGCTGCGTCGTCCATGCCGTGCGGATGCTCGGTCTCTGGCTGCAGCCGCATCAGGTCAACCACGTTCACGACCCGCACCCGCAGGTCGGGCAGGTGCTCGCGGAGAATGCTCGCGGCCGCAAGAACCTCGAGCGCCGGCACGTCTCCGGCGCAGCCAAGCACCACGTCGGGCGGCGCGCCGTCGTTGTCTGTGCTTGCCCACTCCCAGATGCCCGCGCCCCTGGTGCAGTGCAGCACGGCCTCGTCCATTTCCAGCCAGTCAAAGGATGGCTGCTTGCCTGCCACGATCACGTTGACGTAGTCGCGGCTGCGCAGGCAATGGTCGGCCACCGAGAGCAGGGTATTGGCGTCTGGCGGGAGGTAGACCCTGATCACCTCCGCTTTCTTGTTCATGACGTGGTCGATGAAGCCGGGGTCCTGGTGGCTGAACCCGTTGTGGTCCTGCCGCCAGACATGCGAGGTCAGCAGGTAGTTCAGCGAGGCGACCGGCCGGCGCCAGGCGAGCTGCCTTGACACCTTCAGCCACTTCGCGTGCTGGTTGAACATGGAGTCGACGATGTGAACGAACGCCTCGTAACACGAGAACCAGCCATGCCGTCCGGTGAGCAGGTATCCCTCAAGCCAGCCTTCGCAGGTGTGCTCGGACAAGATTTCCATCACGCGACCATCAGGCACCAGGTGCTCATCGACCGGAAGCGTGCTCTCCTCCCAGGTCTTGCCGGTGACCTCAAGCAGTGCGTTCAGCCGGTTGGACTCGGTTTCGTCTGGCCCGAAGACCCGGAAGTTGCGGTGCCCGAGGCTGCGGAGCATGACGTCGCGCAGGAAACCGCCGAGCACCCGTGTCGGCTCAGACGTGTGAGCACCGGGGGCGGGCACGGGCACCGCGTACTGGCGGAAGTCAGGCAGGTCAAGATCGCGTAGCAGCAGTCCGCCGTTCGCGTGCGGCGTCGACCCTAGCCTGGCCTCACCTGATGGCACGAGCCCGAGCAGTTCCGCGCGGGGCTCCCCGTTGTCGTCGAACAGTTCCTCCGGGCGGTAAGAGCGCAGCCAGTCCTCGAGCTGCCGCAGGTGCGCGGGATTCGTGCGGACATCGGCGATCGGCACCTGATGCGCGCGCCAGGTCCCCTCGACGGGCAGGCCGTCAACGAACTTGGGCCCGGTCCAGCCCTTCGGCGTGCGCAGCACGATCATCGGCCACCTGGTGCCTATTGGCGGAGCGGCCTTGGGGGTTCTGGCCTGCGCCCAGATCTCGTTGATCCTCGCGATCGCGTCGTCAAGCGCCGTGGCCATCGCCGGATGCATGAGGGCAGGGTCATCGCCTGAGACGAAGACCGGCTCGTAGCCGTAGCCGCGCAGGAGCGCGTCAAGCTCATCGTCACCGATCCTGGCAAGTACCGCCGGATTCGCGATCTTGTAGCCGTTCAGGTGCAGGATCGGCAGGACCGCGCCGTCGGCGGCCGGATTGATGAACCGGTGGCCGTGCCAGCTCGTCGCGAGCGGGCCGGTCTCGGCCTCGCCGTCACCGACTACGCAGACCACGATCAGGTCTGGATTGTCGAACGCGGCACCGAACGCATGCGACAGCGAGTAGCCGAGCTCACCGCCCTCATGGATCGACCCAGGGGTCTCAGGCGCGACATGGCTGGGCACTCCGCCGGGAAAAGAAAACTGCCTGAACAGCGTCCGCATCCCGCGCACGTCCTTGGTGACGTTCGGGTACACGTCGGTGTATGAGCCGTCAAGCCAGTTGCAGGCCAGCGCCGCAGGACCGCCGTGGCCGGGCCCGATCACGTACATGAGGCTGGCTCCCGACCTGGAGATCACGCGGTTCAGGTGCGCCCAGACGAAGTTCAGCCCAGGCGACGTACCCCAGTGCCCGAGCAGTCTCGGCTTGATGTGCTCGGGTTTCAGCTCAGTGGAAAGCAGCGGGTTGTCGAGCAGGTAGATCTGCCCGGCGGCCAGGTAGTTCGCGGCACGCCAGTAACGGTCAAGTACCTCGGTGTCATCGGTCACGCGACCGACGATAACGGGCCTGGCCCGGCCCGTCCTAGAGACGAAGGTCCGTCCTAGCCGGTGTTCTGCAGGCCAGCGGCGACGCCGTTGACGGTCAGGAGGAGGAACCTTCCAGCGGCTCCTGATCTCCTGCGCCATCGCGTACGGCGGTGCGGCGACAGCAAATGGGCGGTGCGTTGTTAGCGCCACTGTTATTTTCCTGCTACTTTGTTGCCCGCAATTTCGCGTCAGTGAATGCACGGGGAAAAGCGACATACACAACCGCATCAGGGGGAGCGTGATTTATGCATTACCAATTTCCGAAGCGCTCGGTAAGGATGGCCGTGGCAGCGGCGGGAGCGGCGGCCGCGACAGCGGCGCTCGGGCTTGCCCCGGCGCTGGCCGCGCCGTCTGCCGGGATAACGATCCCGGTCGCATGCAGCCCGGGCGCCCTGGTCAGGGCCATCACGAGGGCACCAAGCGGCGCGACGCTGCTGCTGCACAACGCTTGCACGTACCTGCTGGCGTCAGGACTGCCCACGATCACCAAGACGCTGACCTTCAACGGGCCGTCCTCGATCGCGCGGAACACAAGGACCGGTATCCCGCAGTTCTCGATCATGACCGTGGGTTCAGGCGGCAACGTGACGCTGAACAATGTCAACTTCAGCGGCGGAAACTCAGCGGGCAACGGCGGCGCCATCTACAATAATGGCGGCTCTGTCACGGTCTCTGGCGGCACTTTCCGTCAGAACAACGCTGCAGGTAACGGTGGTGCGATCTATAGCGCCGGGTCGCTTTCTGTGACCAACGCCACCTTCAGCGGCAACACCGCCGATTTCGGCGGCGCGATGGAGATCCACGGTTCGGGGACGATTACGCACTGCCAGTTCCTGAACAACTCGGTGAGGAACTTCGGCGGCGCGATCAACAACTACGGGACGACGCTGGTCGACGACTCGAGCTTCAGCGGCGGTCGCGCCAACTACGGCGGGGGTGTCGACAACAACGGCTCGGGATCGTTCACGATCCAGCACAGCAAGTTCACCAGCAACACCGCCGTTTCCGGTGGCGGCGTCTCCAACGCGGCCTCGATGGTGCTGCACGATGACTTGATCACCGGCAACGGGAACACGATTACCGGCCGGGGCGGCGGCGTCTTCACGCTCACCGGCATGACCGTCTCTGACAGCACGATCTCAGGAAACCAGGCGATTCAGGGTGGAGGCTTCTACGGCACCAATTCCTATAAGTCGACGCTGAACGAGGACACGATC
>DATJLT010000235.1:0-2749 GCA_035509195.1 Streptosporangiaceae bacterium
GATATAGGTGGCGACGGCGAGCATGGTGTACGTGACCACGACCGGCAGGTCACGCGCGTCGATCGCCTGCACCGTGTACTGGCCGACGCCGGGCCACGAATAGACGGTCTCGACGATGGGCGCGCCGCCGAGAAGGGCCGCTGCGCCGAGCCCGACGACGGTCAGGAACGGGGCGGCGGCATTCGGCAGGACGTGGCCGAAGAGCCGGCGCAGCGCCGAGGCGCCGCGCGCCTGGCTGACGAGCAGGTACGACGCCGACCCCGCCTCCAGCAGGCTGACCCGCAGCACCCGGGCCCAGAAGCCGGCCGCGCCGATCGCCAGAGTGGCGGCGGGCCACCCAACCGTCGACCAGCTGCCGTCGGAGACGACGCGCCCCAGGTTCAGGCGGACCACGAGGACGTCGAGCACGAAGAGCCCGATGAGGAAGCCGGGAGTGACGACCATCAGCACGGTGACCGTGCGGATGACGCCGTCGATCCAGGTCCCGGCGGCCGCAGCCGACGCGAGCCCCAGCACCAGCGCGAGCGTGACGGCGATGAGCATCGCGGTGATCATCAGGCGCACGGTGGCCGGCAGGTAAGCCGCGAACTCCTCCATCACCGGGCGCCCCGTCTGCCAGGACGTGCCGAAGTCGCCGTGGATGGCTCGTTCCAGCCAGTGCCAGTAGCGCGGCACGACCGGGCCGCTCAGCCCGAGCTGCCGTCGCGTGGCCGCGATCAGTGCCGGCGCCGGGTTGGCGATGCCCCGGGCGGCCAGCACCGTCCGGGCCGGATCACCGGGGGCGAGCAGCAGCAGGGCCCAGACCAGGACGCTGGTGACCCACAGTGTGAGGAGTGCCTGGCCGACGCGGAACGCGCTGGACCTGAGCACCCGCCGCCGCCCGGTTAGCTGCTCGGTGCGGTCGTGGCGGTTACCCACAGATTCGCCGGCGGCACCGGGTAGTGCCGCCACGCCGGGCCGGCGATCACGGCCGGGAGCCGTTGCCCGACGAAGATGTTGTAGCCGTTGCTGCCAATGATCTCCTGGGTCTGCCGGAGCAGGTCGTCGCGGGTGCTGGCGCTCGGGGTCACCGCGAGCTGGTTGATCAGGCTGTCTAGTTTCGGGTCGCTGATACCGGTCGTGTTGTCCGGGCCCTTACTCGAGAAGTACTCCTGCAGCGGCGTGATCGGGTCACCGGCGAACGAGGTAGTCCCGTCCCCCTCCAGGGCCGAGGTCCAGCCGGTCGGGTTCTTCTGCGCGGCGTCGATATCGGGTACCTGGCTGATCGACACCTTGAATCCGATCTGGGCCAGCTCGGCCTGCATCGCCACCGCGAGGGTCGACGTGTCCGGCTGGGCCGCGTAGGTGTCGATCGTGAAGGCCAGCGCCTTGCCGTCCTTGTGCCGGACACCACCGGGTGAGCTCGACGTCCAGCCGTCGGCTGTGAGCAGCTGCTCAGCCTTTGCCGCATTGGTGACCTGAGTCGTCAGGGCGTAGGGCGCGGTGGACGCGTACATTCCCGTGGACGGCTTGTACAAGCCGTCCATCACCTGGTTCGCGAGCTGGTCGTAGTTGATCCCGGCCTGCACGGCCCGGCGCACCGCGACGTCGCTGAACGGTGCGGTGTGCTGGTTCAGGAACAGAATGAAGGTCGGGCCGCGCGGGGCGCCCGTGACGTAGTAGGCGTCGCTGCGGCCGGTGAGCGTCTTGGCCGCCGTGGTCGGCGGGTACAGCGCCAGGTCGGCCTCACCGTGCTCCACCGCGAGTATGCGGGACTGGGCGTCGGTGATGAACTTGACGGTCACCTTGGACAGCTTCGGGGTGCCGTCCCAGTAGACCGGGTTGCGGACCTCGTGCATGATCTGGTCGTTGGCATCGGTCACCACGAACGGGCCGGTGTAGATCTTGGCCGCGATCAGCTTGGCGGGGCTGCCCTTCGCGGTCAGGTAGGCGGCCTGGTCGTAGATGATGAAGTAATCCTCGTCGCCCAGGATGTACGGCATGTTCGGGACCGGCTTCGTCGTGGTGACGGTCACCTGATCGGTTCCCGTGGCCGTCAGGCGGGCGCCCGGCAGGGCCGCGGTGGCCGACGAGTTCTGCTTGAGCTGGTACTGCATGCACGCGATCAGCGCCGCGGCGTTCAGCGGCTTGCCGTCCTGGAAGCGGATCCCGGGATTCAGGGTCAGCACCCACGTCGTGGGCGACGTGTTCGTGAGCGACTTCAGCAGCCACGGCTTGACGGTCCCGTCGAGCTGAGGCCGCATCAGGAGCTCGCCGTAACCGAGTTCGTTACCCCAGTAGCCGTTCTCGATCGGGTCCAGGTCACCGATCGAGAAGCTGGTCGCGATCGTCAGGGTGCTCGGTCTGGCGCTCGCCGAGGAGTTCGCCTCCGTGCTGGAAGCCGATGTGGAGCAGGCCGAGACGCCTGCGGTCAGTAGGGCCGTCGCGCCCAGTGCGGCGAGATAACGCGCAGCCTTATAACGTGCAGGCTTATAGTGTGCAGCCGTCAGAATGCTCAAGCGGACCGCCTCCAGCACCTCGTGGATGGTTCCTTCGGTGCCGTGGCCGGTCTCCTGGCTGACGGGATGCCAGCAAACCAGCTGGCTCGCTCCGGCCTGACCTTCCCAGGCAAACGTGCCCAGTGGCTCTACCGCTAGACGGCAAGAACGACCCGATCACAGTGGCGAGGGCCGCGCCGGCACTACACCGGCTTCCCGAACGCCACGGCAAGTGGGATCTTACGGTCGTCGCGTCACTGCCTGCAAGCACG
>DATJLT010000236.1:0-8198 GCA_035509195.1 Streptosporangiaceae bacterium
CTGCTCCAGCCTGACCTGGATGACGGGCTCAAGCTGACCAGCGCGCTCGGCATCACCTCCGGCCCGCTTAATCCGCTCAGCTACCGGTTCGTCATCTACGCGATGATGCTGATCGTCACCTGGGAGTGGGCCGGGTACAACATGACGATCGTCCTGACCAGCCTGACCAGCGTCCCGCACGAAGTGCTCGAGTCGGGGAAGATCGACGGCGCCTCAGAACTGGCGCTGGCCTGGCGGATCAAGCTGCCGATGATCAGGCGGACGATCGCGTTCATCAGCGTGATCTCGATCATCGGCACGCTGCAGCTATTTAACGAGCCGGTGATACTGAACGACATCGCCAGCATCGGCAGCACGTACACGCCGAATCAGCTCATCTACAACACCGCCTTTTCTTTCGGCAACGAGCAACTCGCGGCGGCACAGTCGATCGTGCTGGCCCTGATCACGGTGCTGGCAACGGGCGCCTTCTACGGAATCGTGCGCAGCCGGTTCGGGCGGGTGATACCGAAGTGAAGCCAAGGACGGCACGGCGAGCCAAGACCGCGGTGGGAACCGGCGTCGCCATCGTCGCCGCCGTGTATGTGCTCGCGCCCATTTACTGGCTGATCGTCGCCTCGTCAAAGAGCACACAGCAACTGTTCTCGACGTCCACGTTCCTGCCGCCCGCGCACCTGACCTGGCTGGAAAACTTCAAGCTGCTCTTTACCGTGAACGGCGGTTACTTCAAGTTCTGGCTGCTCAACTCGATCCTGTACGCCCTGGTCACGGCGGCCCTGGCGACGGCGGTGTCCGCACTGTGCGGTTACGCGCTCGCCAAGTACAGGTTCCGCACCCGCGGGGTCGTCTACGGCCTGGTCACCGGCTCGCTGCTGGTACCTTCAACGGCCCTGGTCGTGCCGCTCTTCTTGCTCGAGCACGACACCGGGCTGATCAACAGCTACCAGGGCGTCATCCTCCCGCTGCTCGTCTACCCGTTCGGTGTCTACCTGATGTCGCTGTTCGCGGCCGACTCGGTGCCTGACACGCTGCTTGACGCCGCGCGAGTCGACGGGGCCGGCGAGTTCAAGGTGTTCTGGAAGGTCAGCAGGCCGCTGCTGATGCCAGGCATGGTCACGTTGTTCCTGCTGTCCTTCATCGGCACCTGGAATAACTACTTCCTGCCGCTGGTGCTGCTCGGTGATACGACGCGGTTCCCGCTGACCGTTGGCCTGTCGGCCTGGGCGAGCGAACTGAACCTGGCCGGGGCAGGGCAGCCGCTCTACCCGGAGGTAATCCTCGGTTCCCTGGTGTCCGTGCTGCCCATGCTCGTGCTTTTCCCCTTCCTGCAGAAATACATCGCGCGCGGGCTGACGTTCGGCGCGATCGTCGGCGAATAGATCGGAGCGCGATGTTGTACTACGGCGGCGACTACAACCCCGAGCAATGGCCGCCGGAGGTCTGGCGCGAAGACGCCGAACTCATGCGCGAAGCCGGCGTCAACCTGGTGACGGTCGGCATCTTCTCCTGGGCGCACCTGGAGCCTCACGAAGGCACCTTCGACTTCGGCTGGCTGCGGCAGGTGCTTGACCTGATGGGCGAGGCAGGCGTCGGTGTCGACCTCGCCACCCCGACCGCCGCGCCACCGCCCTGGCTGACCACTCGCTACCCTGACGTGCTTCCGGTCGACGAGCGCGGTGCCAGGTACAGCCACGGCAGCAGACAGCATTTCTGCATCTGCAACCCGACCTACCTCGACCTGGCGCACCGCATCGTGGAGCGGGTAGCGACCGAACTCGGCGGCCACGAGGCTGTCCGCCTCTGGCACGCGCACAATGAATACGCCTGTCACGTCCCTTACTGCTACTGCGAGCACCACGCGCGGGCTTTCCGCTCGTGGCTCGAAGAGCGTTACGGATCGGTCGCCGCGCTCAACGACGCCTGGGGATCGGCGTTCTGGAGCCAGCGTTACAGCGACTTCTCTGAGGTCACGCCGCCCAGGATGACGCCGACTTTCGCCAATCCCAGTCAGGTGCTCGACTACAAGCGCTTTACCAGCGAAGCCTTCTTCGCTGAGTTCCTCGCGGAAAAGCAGGTGCTCAAGCTAGCCAGGCCCGATCTGCCATTGACCACCAACTTCATGGGCTTCCACAAGCCGCTCGACTATTTCCGCTGGGCCAGCGAACTCGACCTGGTCGCCACCGACAACTACCCCGACCCCGCGGACCCGAACAGCACGCCGCTGTCGGCGATGCATTACGACCTGATCAGGTCGCTGAACAAGGCCGTGCCCTGGGTCGTCATGGAGCAGACCAGCTACCGTGTCAACTGGCGGGAACGCAACGTGCCCAAGTCACCAGGTCAGATGCGGGCGCTCAGCTTTCAGGCCCTGGCCAGGGGTGCCAGCGGGGTGCTGTTCTTCCAGTGGCGTGCCTCCCGTTCCGGGGCGGAAAAGTTCCACTCGGCGATGGTTTCCCATTCCGGCCAGGCCTCGCCGATCTGGCGCGAGATCGTTTCGCTCGGCAGGGAACTGGCCGGGCAGCGATCATGGGACGCCGCCAAGGTCTCGGCGCGGGCCGCGGTCGTGTTCTCCTGGCCTAACTGGTGGGCGCTGGAAAGCCCGGTGAGCCCGGCCAGCGACTTCACGATGGCGGACCAGCTCTCCTGGCTTTACTCGCCGCTCTACCGGCGCTCGGTGACCCTCGATTTCGCTTGCCCGTCTGAGCCGCTCGGCGGCTACGAGGCGGTGCTCGTGCCGAGTCTCTACCTGGTGACGGCAGCCGAGGCGGAGAATCTTGTCGGATATGTAAACAATGGCGGATCAGCGGTCATCACGTTCTGGTCAGGGATCACCGACGAGCACGACCGGGTCTACCTGGGTCCATACGGCGGGCCGCTGCGGCCGCTTATCGGCTGCGACGTGCTTGAGGTCGCGCCGCTCGCACCCGGCGACGTCGTCGAGATCGAATGGGCGGACGGGACGAGGACCTCGGCGAGCTTCTGGGTCGACATCGCCGCCGAGCGCGAAGGCGAAGTGCTTGCCAGGGTCGCCAGCGGTCCGTGGGCAGGCACGCCGGCCGTCGTACGCACCGAGGTCGGCGCCGGCTCCGCGTACTACATCGGCACCCGGCTCGACGCAGAAGGCCTGCGCCGGATCTTCGACGCCATTCCTGCCCTGCGCAACGGCCTCGGGGAAACGGACGGCGTCGAGCGGGTGGTCCGTACGGGGGCTGGCCAACGGTATGAGTTCCTCATCAATCACACCGACGAAGATCGCAAGGTGCAACTCGCCGCGCCCGGTTACGACATGCTCGGCGGCCGTGAGGCAAGCGGAACGCTGGAACTCGGGCGGCGCGGCGTCGCCATCGTCAGGACAGCCACATAACACCAGAAGGGACGGTCATCCCAGTGCTTTCCTTAAAGCTCGCAGTCACCTTGTCGCTTGGCGCGCTGCTCGCCGGCACGCTGGCGACGTCGGGCGCGGCGCCAGCCTCGGCCAGTTCGCACCCGCACGGCAGCCGGATTCCGGCAGTCAACTGGGCGCTCTCCGGCCAGGCCTCGGCCGGCTCGTCGCAGGCCGGCGACCCGCCAGCCAACGCGATCGACGGCGACGCCGCGACCTCCTGGTGCACGAATTCCTGGCCGGACACGCTCACCGTGGACCTCGGCCAGGTCAGGAACCTCGACGGCATCGGCATCACGCTCGATAACTCAAGCTCCTCCGCCAACGCCACGATCTCGCTTGGCACCCAGCCTGGCGACCTGACGACCGTGCCCACGGCGAAGAACATCGCGCTCGACCCTGGCAATCCCATGTACGTGCCGCTCGGCCCGACGACAGGCAGCCACGGCAACCTGCCCGTGGTCTCCGCGCGCTACGCGCAGATCGAGGTATGGGACAGCGGCGCGACCCCCGTGTGCATCGGCGAGTTCCGCGTGTTCGGCCCCGACCAGGCCGCTTCGAGCATGATGCTCGGCTCCGACCTGTCGTTCACACCTCAGGAAATCGCGGCAGGCGCTGTTTTCACCGACAACGGCAAGGCCGCCAACCCCGCGGTGATCACCGAGCAGAACGGCGCTAACTGGGCCAGGATCAGGCTCTGGGTGAACCCGCCCGCCGGCTACAGCGACCTGGCAAGCGACCTCGCGTTCGCTAAGACGCTCAAGGCCGCCGGGCTGAAGATCTACCTCGACATCCATTACTCAGACTTCTGGGCCGACCCTGGTAAGCAGTGCATTCCGGCTGGATGGCCGACAACGCTGTCAGGGCTGACCACCAAGGTGTACTCCTATACCCAGCAAGTGATCTCCGCGTTCGCCGCGCAGGGCACGCCGGTCAGCATGGTCTCGATCGGCAACGAGATCACTAACGGCATGCTGTGGTCACCGAACACGGGCACCTCGTGGTCGTCCTTCGGCTGCAGCGGTCCCGGCGTCGGCGGCCTCACCTGGACGAGCAACACGACCGCGACTGGCTGGAGCAACCTGGCCCAGTTGCTGAAGTCAGCGATCGCCGGCGCGCAGGCAGGCAACCCGAGGCATCACAAGCTGCTCATCGCCATCCACACCGACCTGGGCGGCAATAACGCCAGAGCGCAGGCGTTCTACAGCAACCTGGAGACCCAGGGAGTGCCGTTCGACGTGATCGCGCTCTCCTACTACCCGATCTATCAGGGCTCGCTGTCCGACCTGCGAGCCAACGTCGACGAACTGGCCACCCAGTTCGGCAAGCCGATCGTGATCGCGGAGACCGAGTACTCGTGGACGCTGGCCAACGGCGACGCCCTGGGCAACGACACCTGGCAGGCCAGCCAGCTCATCGACGGCTACCCGGCGACCCCTGGCGGGCAACTGTCGATGCTGAGTGATGAGCTGTCGATCCTGGCAGCCGTTCCCGACGGGCTGGGCGCCGGGATGTTCTACTGGGAGCCCGAGTGGATCCCCGGCGTCTCCTGGGCACCTGACGCCAGCCCGCCAGGTACTCCTGACGACAACGAGACCCTGTTCAACTTCCAGGGCCAGGCGCTGCCATCGATCGGAATGTTCCGCGACCCGGTCGATATCTGCGTCAGGTCCAACCCGTACTCGGCTCCCTGCGTGATCGGGTAGCCGCCGGTCGCATGCTGGGCTGGCAGTGGCGACCGCCAGCCCAGCATGTGAGAATCAACCATGTACGAGAAAAGGTCATACCGGGTAGTCATCGTCGGCGCGGGATTCGGCGGGATCGGCATGGCCCTCGCTCTCAAGCGGGCGGGCATCGAGGATTTCGTCGTCGTAGATGCCGCGAGCGACCTCGGCGGCACGTGGAGGGACAACACCTACCCTGGCGCCGCCTGTGACGTGCCTGCCAACCTTTACTCGTACTCCTTCCGGCCGCAGCGCTGGAGCCGCCGCTACCCCAGCCAGCAGGAAACTCTCGCCTACCTCCGCACGGTCGCCGAGGAGGGAGGCGTCGGCCCGCACCTGCGTTTCGGAGCGCGAGTCATCTCGGCCGAGTTCGATGAGACGCCAGGCGACTGGAACGTGACGCTCGAAGGCGGCGACACGCTGATCGCGAAGGTCGTGGTCTCGGCGGTCGGCCAGCTCAACCGGCCGGCCCTCCCTGACATCACGGGCCGCGACGACTTCGCCCGGCCTTCCTGGCACTCGGCACGCTGGAACCACGACGTCGACCTCGCGGGCAAGACCGTCGCGGTAATCGGCACCGGCGCAAGCGCGATCCAGTTCGTGCCCGAGGTCGCCAAGATCGCCGCCCACGTCGACGTTTACCAGCGCACGCCACCGTACGTCCTGCCTAAGCCCGACTACCCATATCCGGTTCGGCTACAGAACACCTTCGACCGCCTGCCCGTCGCGCGGAAGGCCGACCGGCTGCGCACATTCCTCTACGGCGAGCTTCTTACCAGCGGCTTCGTCCTGTCGCCCAAGCTGCTCGCCGGGCCGATGCGGATGTGGCGCCGCCAGCTTGACGCCGCGATCACCGACCAGGCACTGCGCGCCAAGTGCGTGCCTGACTACGTGATGGGCTGCAAGCGTGTCCTGTTCTCAGGCGACTGGTACCCGACCCTGGCCCTTCCTGACGTTGCCCTGGTCACCGACCCGATCGAGCGCATCGTGGCCGACGGCGTAGTCACCGCGGACGGCCAGCGCAGGCCAGCCGACATCATCATCTACGGCACCGGCTTCAAGACCCTCGACTTCCTTGCTCCCATGTCGGTGACCGGGCGAGGCGGGGTGGAGCTCGAGGACAGTTGGCGTAACGGCGCGCAGGCATATCTCGGAATTTCCGTCGCCGGCTTCCCTAACTTCTTCGTGATCTACGGTCCCAATACCAACCTCGGCGGGAACTCGATCATTTACATGCTCGAGGGCCAGGTCAACTATGCGCTCGCCGCGATCCGCGCGCTGCACTCCGAGAATGCCGACTGGATCGATGTCCGTCCCGAGGTGCAGGAAGAATTCAATCGCTGGGTCAAGGCGGCGAGCAGCACGTCAGTCTGGGAAAGCGGCTGCTCAAGCTGGTACACGACCGCGTCGGGCCGCAACACCAACAACTGGCCGGATCACACCTTCCTTTACCGGTACAGGATCAGGAACTTCGATCTGTCCAAGTACCAGGTCATGCCGAAACGCCGGGTGCCGGTGAGCGCCGCATGAAGCACGGCCGCGACCTCGACGTGCATCTGCCGCCCGCCGTGCTGCGGATCGCCGTCGCGGACCTGCGCCGCTACGTGCTCAATCCCAGGCTGTCATGGGACGTGCAGCGCCGGCGCCTCGAAAAGAGCATGCGCTTCGGCCCGTCACCGCGCGGCACGAAGATCACCGAGCGGGACCTGAACGGCGTCACCGCCGAGATCGTGACGGCCGGCCGGGCCAGGGCCGACGTCACCATCGTGCATTTCCACGGAGGCGGTTACTGCATTGGCTCCGCTTCCATGGCCAGATCCTGGGCAGCGACCCTGGCAGCGAAGGCCGACGGCCAGGTGATCCTGCCCGGCTACCGGCTGGCACCCGAGCACCCGTTCCCCGCGGCGCTCGACGATGCCCGCCAGGTCATGAAGGCCGTATCAGGCGAGACAAGCCCGGCCTCCATAGTGCTGTCCGGCGACTCGGCAGGCGCGGGACTCGCCCTGGCCCTGCTGCTCGCGCTCCGTGACGAAGGCCAGGAACTCCCGGCAGGCTGCGTGCTGCTCTCGCCCTGGCTTGACCTCAGCGCGAGCCGCCGGGCGAACACCGCGCTGGTCCGCAAGGACCGCCTGCTCAGTCCGGCCTGGCTGGAAGCCTGCGCGGCGGCTTACGCGGGTGAGTCAGACCCGTCCGACCCGGCCATGTCGCCGTTGCACGCCTCGCATCAGGGCCTCCCGCCCCTGCTGATCCAGTGCGGCTCGGACGAGATACTCGCCCCGGACTCCGAGTTGCTCGCGGCCAGCGCCTCGGCAGAGGGAACGGACGTCACCTACACCAAGTGGCCGCGAATGTGGCACGACTTCGCCCTGCAGCCAGGCGTACTCGCCGCCGCCGACAGCGCCCTCGCCCAAACCGCCTGGTTCCTCGCAAAAGTAACCAAGACGTGAATGGCCCGGCGCGGACGCCGACAGCATCGGTGGCCACCTGATGCTGTTGGCGGGCCGGATCCAGGGACAACGGTGGCTACTTGCTGCTGTTCCTGTGACATCCCTGGGACTTCGTTGCTGTAGCGGGCGCCGGGCAAACAGCATCGGTGGCCACCTGATGCTGTTGGCCGGGGCGCGCTGCCCGAACGGTGATCACCCTGGATAAACCCTCGGGTAGCACAAACCCTTGATCAGCACGGTGAGCTGTTTCCGCACGGTGACGCTGGCAGGTTTCGAAACGCAGAGCGGATATATTTCCGACCTGGACACGATGCGGAGAACGTAGTGACCAGGACCGACTTCCGCGCGGAAGGTACCTTTTTCCGAGGTCGTCGCGACGGCGACGACATGGCCGTGCTCCAGCGCCTCGACCTGTACCTGTATCGGGGCATACCGCCAGATATTCTTGAACGTCACACCGGCACCGCGGGCCAGGTTGCGGGACTCGACAACCCCCGAGATCGTGCCGTCCCGGCTACCCGAGCATCCGGTCATAGTCAGGCCGATGGTCACGACCGCGACCGCGACCGCACTGAGGGTAGCTCGCGCTGGCATTCAAGACTCCGTCCGGTCTACGGTTCCAGTAGCGCTACCGTATTCGCGTCC
>DATJLT010000237.1:0-12795 GCA_035509195.1 Streptosporangiaceae bacterium
GGGCCGCTTTTCTCGGCGACGGCTGAGGCCGTCGCCGAGGCCCTGCTCGATTCCCTGTTCCTCGCGACCACCACGGTCGGCTATCAAGGTCACGTGAAGCACGCCGTCCGAGCCGATCTTGTTGTCCGGGCCTGCCGTGAGGCCGGCGTCGCCTGAGTTCTGGTTGCCCAGACCCCTGCCGGGGCCGCGCGACGTGCCATCGTGGGGGTCTTTCCCTTACGTCGCGGCGACGTAAGGGTTCGTGCGGGCCGGTGTCCGGCGTGGGGGTGCGGAGATGCGTGGTGGTCGCTTGGTTCGGCCATTTGGTCGGCCGGGGCTGGATCAGGCGACGCCTTCGGCGCGGCCTGTGCCCGGCCGATTACGGATTGAGACGACCCGGCCGGATGCGAGTGCGTCCAGAAAGTGAACCCGTACAGGGTCGCGGCCAGGGCCACGACCCTGTACGGGTTCCAGCAAGATAAATGCCACTAAACCACGTATATCGGTACCCAGGATCGAGGAAAACCGTACAGAGTCGCTGCTCTCGTACGACCCTGTACGGGTTCACTTTTCAGACTTACTCAAACCCCCTAAATCGCCCGGCGTAACCGGATCGAAGACGGGGCTGTCGCCGCGCCAGGGTCGAGAGCGGGCCGCTGGCCCGGCAGCAGGGCGGCGAACGGGCCTGCGGCGGGCGATGCGGCGGCTGGGCGATGCGGCGGGCGGGTGAGGCAGCGGCGGGCGCGGCGAGGCAGCGGCGGGCGGGCGAGGCCGCGGGCGGCAAAGTGGCTACCTGCGGTTCGGGGCAGGAAACGGGCCAGCCTAGGGTAAAGGCATGGTGCGTACCGCTGATCAGGTCAAGCCGTCGGACAGTGCGCTGCGCCGGGCGCTTGCCCGCGCGAGGGACGGCAAGGCGCTCGACCACGCGGAAGCCGTTGTCCTCCTCCATGCTCGCGGCGAGCAACTGACCGAGTTGCTGAGCTATGCGGCGCGAACCAGGGAGGCAGGCCTGGCGGCTGCGGGCCGTCCAGGTGTGATCACGTATTCACGCAAGGTGTTCATCCCCCTCACGAGATTGTGCCGTGATCGTTGTGGTTACTGCACGTTCGTCACAGTTCCCGGTCGGCTGGAAAGTGCTTACCTGAGCCCAGACGACGTGATTGAGATCGCCGCGAAAGGGGCGGAACTCGGCTGCAAGGAAGCCCTGTTCACGCTCGGCGACCGGCCGGAGGCGCGGTGGAAGCAGGCGAGGGAGTGGCTGGACGCGCACGGCTACGATGACACGCTGTCATACGTCAGGGCGATGGCCATTCGTGTTCTCGAAGAGACCGGCTTGCTTCCGCACCTCAATCCTGGCGTGATGAGCTGGCAGGACTTCCAGCGCCTCAAGCCGGTCGCCCCTTCCATGGGCATGATGCTGGAAACCACCGCCGAGCGCCTGTTCACCGAGAAGGGCGCTCCCCACTTCGGGAGTCCTGATAAGGATCCCAAGGTCAGGCTCCGCGTGCTCGAGGACGCCGGCCGCAGTGCGGTACCTTTCACCACTGGCATCCTGATCGGCATCGGCGAGACCCTGACCGAGCGGGTCGATTCGATCTTCGCGATCAGGGGCGTCGCCCGCGAGTACAACGGCATTCAGGAAGTCATCGTCCAGAACTTCCGCGCCAAGCCAGATACGAAGATGCGAGGCCTGCCTGACGCCGAACTCGACGACCTTGCCGCCACGATCGCGGTGACCAGGCTGCTGCTCGGCCCTTCGGCAAGGATCCAGGCTCCGCCGAACCTGATCGGCGAGGAGTACCAGCTCATACTCGACGCGGGCATCGACGACTGGGGCGGCGTGTCGCCGCTGACCCCCGACCACGTGAACCCGGAGCGCCCGTGGCCGCAGATCGAAGCCCTCGCGGAGCACACCAGGCAGGGCGGCTTCGAGTTGCACGAGCGCCTCACGATCTACCCGCCCTACCTGCGCGAACCCTGGCTCGACCCGAGGCTCGCCAAGCATGTCGCGGCTCTCGCCGATCCTGAGTCCGGCCTGGCCAGCCGGGACGCTCGGCCGCAAGGCCGGCCATGGCAGGAGCCTGACGGCGGCTGGGGCGAATCGTCCGGCCGCACCGACCTGCACGTCACGATCGACACGACCGGCCGCACGCACGACCGCCGCGCCGACTTCGCGGAGGTCTACGGCGACTGGAACGAGATCGCCACCAGAATCCGGCAAGCGGCACCCCAGCGTGTCCGCGCGGAAGTAGCGCAGGCACTCCGCAAGGCCGAGTCCAACCCGGCTGGCCTCACCGACGACGAGGCGCTCGCCTTGCTCGACGCGGATGGTGAGGAGCTAGAAGCCCTCGCCGGCATCGCCGACGCGATCAGGCAAGACGTCAACGGCGACCTAGTCACCTACGTCGTGAACCGCAACATCAATTTCACCAACGTCTGCTACACCGGCTGCCGCTTCTGTGCGTTCGCTCAGCGCCGTACCGACGCGGACGCCTACACGTTGTCGCTCGAGGAGGTCGGTGACCGTGCCGACGAAGCCTGGGCGGCAGGGGCCACCGAGGTCTGCATGCAAGGCGGCATCCACCCCGATCTGCCAGGAACCGCTTACTTCGACCTCGCCGCCGAGGTCAAGCGCAGGCAGCCGGAGATGCACGTGCACGCGTTCTCGCCGATGGAGGTCATGAACGGCGTAGCTCGCACCGGCCTGTCGATCAGGGAATGGCTGATCAGGGCTCGCGAAGCCGGGGTGGACTCCCTGCCTGGCACCGCAGCGGAGATACTCGACGACGACGTCCGCTGGGTTCTCACCAAGGGCAAGCTCCCGACGGCGGCCTGGATCGAGGTGATCACCGCCGCTCACGAACTCGGGTTCCCGACCAGCGCGACGATGATGTACGGGCACGTGGACACCCCGGCCCACTGGGTCACGCACTTGCGCGTGATTCGCCGCATCGCCGATCAGACCGGCGGGTTCACCGAGTTCGTGCTGCTGCCTTTCGTGCACGCGAGCTCGCCGATCTACCTGGCAGGCCTGGCCCGCCCTGGCCCCACCCGCCGCGAGAACCGTGCCGTCCACGCCCTGTCCCGCCTCATGCTCCACGGCGCGATCAACTCGATCCAGTGCTCCTGGGTGAAGCTCGGTGACGATGTGTGCCGCGAGGTGCTCTCCGGCGGCGTCAACGACCTGGGGGGCACGCTCATGGAAGAGACGATCAGCCGCATGGCGGGCTCCCAGAACGGCTCGTTCAAGACGATCAGTCAGCTAACAGACATGGTTGCACCGACCGGACGTCAGGTAAAACAGCGAACCACTATCTACCAGCAAGCACCAGAAGAGCGAGTCGCCGCTGCCGCGGCGAGCGACGGGGTGTGCTCATCCGTGCGAGGACGTTCGCTCCCGCTGGTCACGCTCGGGGAAAGGTCACGAACTCGCATCGACTGAGGACCTGAGTGGGAACGCTCCCGCCGGTCTTGGTAACAAACACAGACGACTGGCCCAGGAGAGGAGCGACGCGGAAATGGCCGTAAAGGCGGAGACGCCCAAGCAGCGCCTCACGGGCTGGGGGATGACGGAGCCGACCTGGGCGCAGGTCGTCGTGCCCGGCTCGGCCGATGAGGTTACCGGGCTGGTCAAGGATGCCGGGGAAACGGGCGGAGTGATCGCGAGGGGACTTGGCCGCAGTTACAACAACGCCGCCCAGAATGACGGCGGCGTTGTGGTTTCGACGGCCGGACTCGGCCGGGTGCTTTCCTTCGATGCCGATTCAGGCGTCGTCGTCTGCGAGGCCGGGGTCTCACTCGAGCAGCTCATGGTCAGCTTCCTTCCGAAGGGATGGTTCGTCCCTGTCACTCCCGGCACCAGGAAGGTGACTATTGGCGGGGCAATCGCGGCGGACGTGCACGGAAAGAATCATCATAAAGCGGGCAGCTTCGCGCAGCACGTGATGTCTTTTGACCTGCTGACCGCGGATGGTGCGGTGCGGACGGTGACGCGGGAAGCAAATCCTGAGCTGTTCTGGGCTACCGCGGGCGGCATGGGGCTGACCGGGATCGTGCTGCGTGCGAGCATGCGGCTGAAGAAGGTGGCGACCTCGCGGCTGATCGTCGACACGGTGCGGACGGCAGACATCGACGAGACCATGGCGTACCTGTCTGAGACCGACGCCAGGTTCGACTACACCGTGGCCTGGACAGACTGCCTGGCGGCCGGCCGCAAGCTGGGGCGGTCGGTCATTACCAGCGGCAACTTCGCCGAGGTCGCCGATCTGCCGGCCAAGGCCAGGGACAAGCCGCTTGCCTTCAGGGACTCTGCGCTCGCGGGAGCGCCGCCCGTGTTTCCGAGCGGGCTGCTCAACCGCAGGACCGTGGCACTGTTCAACGAGGCGTACTACCGCAAGGCGCCGTTGCGCCGGCTCGGGGAGATCCAGACGATCGGCGAGTTCTTTCACCCGCTCGACGCGATCAGGAACTGGAACCGTGTCTACGGTCCCGCCGGATTCCGCCAGTACCAGTACGTGGTTCCTTTCGAGGCTTCCGACGTGGTCAGGCGCTCGCTAGAGCGGATCAGCGCGCTGCGTGCGCCTTCATTTGTCACCGTGCTCAAGCGGTTCGGCGCGGGCGATCCTGGACTGCTGTCGTTCCCGATGCCAGGCTGGACGCTGGCGCTTGACTTCCCGGCCCGCACTCCCTGGCTCAGTCAGCTCATGGGCGAGCTTGACGAGATGGTCGTTGATGCGGGCGGCCGTCTTTACCTGGCCAAGGACTCTCGGATTCCGGCCAGCCTGATGGGGCGGATGTATCAGAAGCTCGATGATTTCCGCCGGATCAGGCGCCAGCTTGACCCGGACGGGCTGTTCGCTTCCGACCTGTCGAGGAGACTCGCTCTGTAAGTCAGGCGAATTCCCCCGGGCTCGTGGTCGCCGAGCACCTGCCGCAAGGCTCGGGTACGCGCGCTCATGCGCACCGGCTGGCCGGGCTCTGGCGACTCGCTGGCCGCCGAACTGGTGTCGGGGAACAAGGCCGAACTCGCGTTCTGGACGCCCGGCGGGTTCATCCCCGATGTCGCGCCGGTAAAGCCAGATCAGGACCCGACCAACCGCATACTCGGCTAGAAACCCGGCTAGCTACTGGCGCCGGTGGAAGCGCCGGCCCGTACCCGGCCCGCCCCGTAACAACATCGCGGAGCCAGCGATGTCGTAGCAAGGCCGGCGCGAACAGCATCCATGGCTCCGCGATGCTGCGGGAACCGCATCAAGTAGCCACCGTTGTCCCTGGCCCCGGACCGCGAACGACAACAGGTAGCCAACGATGCGGGCAACCTTTGGCGGAATGCCCGGAACATCTGATTACCTGATGACGATCGCGTCGTCTGGGTCACGGTCGGGGCGCGGTCTTGGGGGCGCTGCGGCGTGGCCGACTCCGACCGCGCCCATGGGTTCCCAGCCCGCTGGCAGGGCGAGCGCCGCGGCGGCTACGGGGCCGCAGAACAGCGTGCTCGACACCCAGCAGGAGCTGAGTCCTTCCACGGCCAGCGCGACCAGGAGGTTCTCGACCCCGGCACCCATCGAGACCAGGAACATCGCACGCTCGGCCGCCGACCGCCGCTCGTCAGGATAGGCGTGCGCGGCGTCGCTGACCAGGCAGGGCACGATGATCAACGGCGCGGCCCGCAGGGGCTCGCCTCGTTTCGTGCGGCGCGCGATCTGATCCTCAGTGAACCCGTCAGCTCGCAGGTCGCTGATCCAGGCGGCCAGCATGTCATCGAGCAGTCTTTGCCTGGCCGCGGGCGTTTCCGCGACCGCGAACCGCCAGGGCTGGCTGTGATGCGGAGCGGGGGCGGTCAGCGCGGCGCCGATGGCACGGCGCACCGCCGCGCCGTCCACGGGCTCGGCGGTGAATTCCCTGACCGTACGGCGGGCGGCAAGCACGTCGGCGGCGCCGAGCCGGAACATGTCGTCTTCAGGCGATCTCACCAGGGCGGCGGCACCGGGCCCGTCCGCGGCGGTGACCAGCTCTGGAAGTCCGCGCACGATCGCCACGGGGATCTGCGCGGCCTTGCCCTTGACCAACTCGGCGGCCGCGGAGAGCTCGTCGGCGACCGCGGCCACGGTGACCTCGAGCACGTTGCCGAAGCTGTCGGCCTCGCCACGGTGATCGCGTAGCGGCAGCACTCCCGCCGCGCCGATCGCGGTGTCTGTCTGCCCGTTACGCCACGGCCTGCCCATGGTGTCCGTGATGATCACGCCGACCCGGGCGCCGGTGAGGTTCCTCAGCCCGGCCCGCAGGTTCCTTGCCGATCCGTCCGGGTCCGCAGGCAGCAGCACCACGGTTCCCTTTGCGGTGTTCGACCGGTCAACGCCCGCAGCGGCGAGCACGAACCCGTGCCTGGTCTGCGCGATCGTCGTGGGACCGCGCCTGGCTACCACCCGCACCGTCTCTGCCTCGATCGCGTCCTCGCGGGTGGCGGCGACCACCCGGCCCTCGGCCTTGCTGATGATCTTCGAGGTGACGACCACGATGTCGTTGTCCTCGAGGCCAGGCGCGCGTGCCGCGATCAGCTTGGCCAGATCGGTGCCCGGCGCGATCTCAGGCAGGCCAGGGACGGGGATGATCAGGACGTCGCTCATGCTGACAGCTCCGCGGCTAGCTCGATCGCAGCCCTGGCCATCGCGGCCGTGGCGGGAAGGTCACGCATGTAGAGAGGCACCGCGCGCACGGTGATCCCCGCCAGTTCATCGGCTCCGGCCGCGTCGGCGTCCGCGGTGTCGACCAGCCAGCCGTCAAGCAAGTCGCTGCCGTAGTGCGCGGCGACGCCCGCCGCGCTTGTCTCGACCCCGATCGCGGCCAGGCAGGCGTCCGCCATGCCGCGTACCGGTGCACCGCCGATCACCGGCGAGAGCCCGACCACGGTCTTGGCCGCCACCGCCTTCGCGATGCCTGGCACGGTCAGGATGACCCCGATGCTGACGACCGGGTTGGAGGGAGGCAGCAAGACGAAGTCGGCGTCGGCGATGGCGGCGATCACGCCGGGGGCAGGTGCGGCCAGGTCGGCGCCGGCGGCCGTGAATCCCAGCGCGGGCACCTTGGCGTGCAGGCGCACCCACCACTCCTGAAAATGGATGGTCCGCTGGCCGGCATCGTCATCGATAAGCACCTGGGTTTGCACGTCGTCGTCGGTCATCGGCAGCAGGTTCACGCCAGGGCGCCAGCGTTCGCAGAGCCTGGCGGTGACCGCGGAGAGCGGCAGCCCGGCCCGCAGCATGGAAGTCCTGGCTAGGTGAGTGGCGAAATCCTTGTCGCCGAGGCTGAACCAGGAAGGCCCGGCGCCGTAGGCGGAGAGCTCGGCCTGAACCTTGTAGCTCTCCTCGTCCCTGCCCCAGCCCTGGTCCTCGCTGATGCCGCCGCCCAGCGTGTACATCACGGTGTCCAGGTCGGGCGACACATGCAATCCGAAGAGCGTGATGTCATCACCGGTGTTCCCGATGACCGTGATCTCGGCGTCAGGGGCGGCGGCCCGCAGGCCGCGCAGGAACCTGGCTCCGCCGACACCGCCGGCCAGCAACGTGATCCGCATGCGCCGAGTCTGCCAAACCAATTCCCGTGAGTGCCGGCCGGGCGCACGGTCGGGGCTCAGGCTGGGACCCCAAGATTGCCGGCAGACTTTCCCGTCATCACGGGCAACCGGGCGGGCTTTATCACGTATCTGCCTTGACGGCTGGCAAGACACGCGGGTGTAATTTCAACAATGTAATTCTTCGGCTGACCGCCTGCGGGCGGTGCGGGGTGCCGGAGAGCCGACGGGGTAGCGAGGGGTGGAGGTGCGCTGTGACTGACGCAATCGTCACGATTGTGCACGACGCGTTTGACATCGGCGCGGACGAGACCGCTGAGCCGGCCTGGCAGGATCGGGCGCTCTGCGCTCAGACCGATCCCGAGGCCTTCTTTCCTGAGAAGGGCGGCTCGACCAGGGAAGCCAAGCGGGTGTGCCGTAGCTGTGAAGTGAGGGCAGAATGCCTGGAATACGCGCTCGCGCACGACGAGCGGTTCGGCATCTGGGGAGGTCTGTCCGAGCGCGAGCGCAGGAGGCTCAAGCGCCAGGCTGTGTAGCCGGGAGTTGAGGTCAGGCGGGAATCGGAGGGAAAGCTAGCTTCCACCATCTGGCAGTGACATGCCCCAAGCTTCGCGTATCGTTCGATGGGGAATCGGCCCGCAACCACGCGGCAGGCCTAGCCTGCGGCAGGCGCCGGCCCGCATGAGTACCCCCTGAGTGCCATCTCCGAGTGGCAACACCGAGCAGCAACCGGATCGCCTTGGCCTCGAACGAGTCTTATCCGCAATACGTCGTCACAGCGGTCATCGTCGCCCACGACGGTGCCGCCTGGCTGCCTGGCGTCACCGACGCTCTGGCCGATCAGACCCGCGCCGTGCAGCGGGTCGTGGCCGTCGACACGGGCAGCAGGGACCGCAGCGGTGCCGTGCTGGCATCGAAATTCGGTCAGTCGGCCGTCTTCGGCATGGACCGGGCCACCGGTTACGGCGCGGCTGTGACCAGGGCACTGTCCCACCGGGCGGCGAACCTGCCAGTGCCAGGCTCGTCAGGCATCTCGGCCGGGGACCTGGTCGAGTGGATCTGGCTGCTGCATGACGACTGCGAGCCGGCTCCCGACGCGCTAGAGCAACTGCTGCGCGGCGCGGCGGAGACCAACGCGGCCGCGGTGCTCGGACCGAAGCTGAAGGACTGGAACAACCGCGACGTGATCCTCGAGGCAGGGATCACGCTCGATACTGCCGCTCGGCGGCTGACCGGTATCGAGCCGCGCGAAGTCGATCAGGGCCAGCACGACGGCGACCGCGACACCCTGGCGGTGAGCAGCGCGGGCATGCTGGTGCGGCGTGACGTCTGGGAACACGTCGGCGGCTTCGACACCGGCATGGGCCTGTTCATGGAGGACGTTGACTTCTGCTGGCGAGTGCACTCGGCCGGATATCGCGTGCGGGTCATCACCGACGCGGTCTGCTTCCACGCCCAGGCCGCGACCAGGCATCGCCGTGCGGTCTCTGTCGGCCGCCGGCCCCGTATGCTCGACCGCCGTAACGGACTTCTCACGCTCCTTGGCAACCTGCCGTTCGCGCAGATGGCGCTCGCGGCGTGCGGCAACGTGCTTGTGTCCCTGCTGCGGATCACGTTCTTCCTGCTCGCCAAGCGGCTTGCAGCGGCCTTTGACGAGGCGTCCGCCGCGTCGGCCGTGCTGCTGCACCCGTTTCGCCTGATCAGTGCGCGCCGTCGCCGCAGCCGTGGCAGGCGGGCCGCCTACAGCCGCGTGAAGGCAGACCTGCCTCCAGGGCACTCATTGCGCCGCGTGGCGGAATTCGCCGTCGCAGCGACCTCGAAGTCCCAGGCTGACACGGCCGGGGCACACCACGCGTCCGCTGACCCGACGGAAGACGACTCGCTCCTGGTTGACAACGGACTTGGCAGGCGGCTGCTGACCAGCCCGACGCTGATGGCGTTCATAGCGCTGCTCGTCGTCGCCCTGATCGCGGGAAGGTCGCTGATCGGCGGCGGGCCGCTTGGCGGCGGCTCCCTGGTGCCTGCCTGGGGCGGTGCCTCTGACCTCTGGCATTCCTACCTCCAGTCGTTCCACCCGGCCGGCATCGGCTCATCGACCTCCGCGCCTGCCTACCTCGGGGTGCTCGCAGCGCTCTCGACCGTACTGGCCGGCAAGCCATGGCTCGCGGTCCTCGTGCTGCTTATCGGCTGCGTGCCGCTCGCGGGGATGTCAGCGATGCTGGCGGTCCGCAGGGTTACCACGTCGGCGCCGATCAGGGTCTGGGCGGCGGTGACCTATGCGCTCCTGCCTGTCGCCATGGGGGTCATCGCCTCAGGGCGGTTCGGCTCCGCACTGGTATTCGTGCTGCTGCCGCTGATCGCGCTGACCGCTGGCCGCGTAGTAACGCGGACCGGGCAGCCAGCAAGCCGGGCCGCCTGGGCCACCGGGCTGCTCGTCGCGCTCGGTTCTGCCTTCGTGCCCTTGCTCTGGCTGGTGGCGCTGGCCGGCTGCGTCATTACCGCTGTTGTACTGCGGAACACCAGGCCAGGGCTTCTGCGTCACCTCGGCATCATCGCGCTGACGGCACCCGTGCTGCTCGTGCCGTGGACGTTCACGCTGATCTCCCAGCCTGCTGGCCTGCTGCTTGAGGCAGGGCTGCCGCAGCCTGGCACGCCAGCGATGGGCCTGTCAGGGAAGATGCTGATCCTGCTGAGCCCGGGAGGGCCTGGCCTGCCGCCTTACTGGGTGACCGCGGGATTGCTGCTCGCCGCGCTTGCGGCGCTGTTCGCCGGCCGCAGGCGCCAGCTCATCACCGCGGGGTGGGGGGTGGCGCTGGCCAGCCTTCTTCTGGCCGTCGTCATCAGTCACCTGGTCGTGACCCCCCCAGATGGCGGGCGTGTCGTCGTGTGGGCAGGCCTGCCGCTGGCGATCGCCGCCCTTGGGCTGCTGCTGGCCGCCGTGGTCGGTGCCGAGGCGCTGCCCAGGCTGCTCGAGGGCGGCAAAGGCCTGCAGGCGCTGGCGAGTGGCCGGGGGATGTGGGTTGCCCTGATCGCGGTCGTGGCCTGCTCGGCTCCGGTATTCGCGGCGCTGAACTGGCTAAGCACCGGTGTCAGCGGTCCGGTGCACCAGGTATCGAGCCAGGTGGTGCCCGAACTCGTGGCAGTCGCTGACGGGCAGAGCCGTCAGGTCCGCACGCTGGTATTGCGCTCGGACCACGGTCACATCTCCTACCTGCTCCTGCGCGGCGCCAGCCCTCAGCTCGGCGATCCCTCCCTTACCTCTCCGCCTGCCGCACAGCAGGCGCTGGCGAAGGCCGTTGCCGCACTGACGACGCCTGACGGCGGCCTGGCCGCTAATCAGAGCCAGTTGCTCGCTGACTTCGACATCGGCTATGTCCTCGTGCAGGCCCCTGTCAACCAGCAGCTCAGCGCGACGCTCGATGACGTAAGCGGGCTGCGCCCGTACAGCACGACGCCGGACTACGCGCTCTGGCAGCTCATCAATCCGCCCGCGCGGGTGAGTGTGCTCGAACCTGACGGCACCGTCGTGCCTGTCGCGTCCGGCCCTGTTGGCGTCACTGGCGCGCAGGTGCCTTCGGCGGGCGGCACGCTCATGCTTGCCGAGCCCGCAGGCGGCTGGAGCGCGTCGCTTAACGGGCATGCGCTGACTCCTGTGCCTTCGCCTGCCGGAAGCTGGGCGGAGGCTTTCAGGTTGCCTTCCGGTGGCGGCAGGCTCACGATCGGCGACTCAGGGTTGGGCCGTGATCTTTGGCTGGCATTCGAACTGCTCGTCGTGCTCGCGGTCATCGGCCTCGCGCTGCCTGGCATCGGGCTCGCCGAAGAGGCCCAGCGCTCGGAGGCGCGTTCTGAGGCCGAGGCCAAGGCGCGGCCTGACCGGCCCGCTCCCGCGGGCGCTTCGGCTGGAGCGAGGGGTTCGCGAGCGGCGGCAGGCCGGGCCGTTCCTGGCCGGGCCGGAGCCAGGGCGGGGTCCTCGGCACGTCGCGCGGACGCTGAACCTGATGAGGAACCAGCTGAGGCTTCGCGCTCCGCCGGCGCGAAGGCCGGAGCACGCCGCGGCGTGCTTGCCGCTGGCGGCGGCCTGGCCGCGGGCCGTGCGCAGCGCGGCGGTAGCCGAGGTCGCGGCAAGCCAAGCCGGGGCAAGCCGGCAAAAAAGCGTGGCGCGCGTGACCGTGACCGCGGTCGCGGGGGACGTGGCCGAGGCGGACGAGACTGGTCTGACAGGGACCTCGGCAACCGCGAGCTTGATGGCCGTGACGTCGAGGCTTGGGATCGTGATGCTCGCGACCTGGACGATCGTGATCCGGGCCGGCGTGACCTGGACCCGCGTGATCCGGGCCGGCGTGACCCGGGCCGGCGTGATCCGGACCGGCGTGACCTGGACGATCGTGATCCGGGCCGGCGTGACCTGGACCGGCGTGATCTGGAGCGGCACGAACCCGCGCGGCGTGAGCCCGGCCGTGACCCGCTTCCGCGCGCCAGGGCGGGTGAGGCAGCGGGAAGCCGGCCCGCAGGCAGGCGGTCGCCTTCAGGAGCCGCACCGCCGCCTCAGTGGTCGGAGCATTCGGCCGACAGTCTCGTCGATCCGGAGTTCGACCACGGCCAGGACCGTTATGACAGCGGCGAATACCGCGCGGACGGTTACGGCAGACGTCGCCGGGACCAGGAGCGGCCGGGTGGCTGGGGCGAACTCGATCGCTACCAGCCCTCCAGGCACGGACGGCCTGAGCGCGACTACGCCGAGCCTGACTACGCCGAACCCGACTACGCCGGCAGCGGCTACGCCCAGGCTGGCTGGGAAGGCGCTGACCCCTATGCCGGCCATTACGACAGCGCTGCCCCGCCCGGCCGATCCTCTGGCGGCTACCAGCCAGACCCGTACGGCAGCAGCGGGCTGCCTGCTGGCCGCTACCAGCGGGATGATCATGACCGCACGGGTCGCCATGGCGGTCGCGTGCGCGGCTTCTCCGAGCTCGATGATCCGCGGGACGGCGGGTGGGACCGCTCTGATCAGTGGCCTGGTACGTCTGGAGACGCACTTGAGCCGCTGCCGCCGCTGGCCGGCCCGGCGCACGCAGGCCCGAGCCGTGGCGCTTCCTGGAGGCCTGAGCGTACCGAACGACTCGACCGCCCCAGGGGGAGGTCCGACTGGGACGACGCCGGTGATCAGGAGGACTGGCGCCACCCGTATGAATCGCGCTGGCCGGAACGTGACGATGAGGACGAGGGGGAGAGCTGGTGACGACTCG
>DATJLT010000238.1:0-2661 GCA_035509195.1 Streptosporangiaceae bacterium
AGAAGCTCTTCTGGGACCCGGCCGACATCGATTTCGCACAGGACGCCGACGACTGGCAGGAGATGACCGACGAGGAGCGGACGCTTGTCGCCATGTCCGCCCGCGGTTTCATGGTCGGCGAGGAGGCCGTGACGCTGGACATCGTGCCGCTGCTGCGCTGCATGTCCGACCTCGGGCGCCTCGAGGACACGATGTACCTGGCGATGTTCGCCATGGAAGAGGCCAAGCACACGGAGATGTTCCGCCGCTGGTTCGACGCGGTGGGCATGGACCCGGCGTCACTCGACGACCTGGTCCGCGCGCAGCAGGCCGCCCTCGGTGAGCGCCGCACCGGAGTATTCGACGGCGCGCTCACCCGGGTGATGCGACGGCTGGACACCGACCAGTCGCCGCAGGCCGTACTCGACGCGTCCCTCATCTACAACCAGCTCGTCGAGGGCGTCCTCGCCATCGCCGGCTACCAGCGCTGGGACGGGGTGTTCCGCAGGCTCGGCAAGCTCCCCGGGCTTGAGGCGGGCCTCAAGCTGACCCAGCGCGACGAGCGGCGGCACATCGCCTACGGCACGTACCTGGCACGGCGCACCCTCGCGGAGAACCCCGAGCTGTGGGAGTGGCTCGAACTGCGCTGGGCGAAGCTCACCGCCAGCTTCAACAGCGGCTACGGCGCGACCGAGCCGCAGGATGCCGCGGAACGGAACGCGGTCGAGCTGAACGAGCTGTACCGCCGGCTGAGCAAGCGCCGCCTTGAGGCCCTCGCCGTCGCCCGCACCATGAACGTCGCCGAGGTGGACACCAGCGCGGTGGAGACCTTCGAGCCTGAAGAGCTCCGCCACGTGGTCTGAGCACCCCGGCGCACGGAACCCCGGCGCCGACCCGCGGCGCCGGGGTTCCGGTGACCTCACCACTGAGTACCGCTGGTCTCCCTGCAGCTCTCGCCCTGACTGTTGCACCAGATCTTCGTGGAGTCGAATTTTCCGAGCCACTGGATTGGCTGTTGCAACGCCCAGCTGACCTTGCCGTAGTAGCTGGAGGCGTCGTCGACGTTCCCGTACCCGTTGTAGGCAGGCAACTCCGGATACGGGTAGATGTTGATCTGCCGCACCTCCGCGGTGACGGCGGGCTGGCCTAGCGCGGGAACGACGTCGGTCAGGTCGCTGGCCGGCGGCGCGGGCGGCGGTCCTGACGCGACGGCGGTCGGCGCGTACTGCGTCGCGACCAGGGCGTTCGGGGCGATGCCCCGCTCCGTCCACGACACCACGGCGCCGAGCCCGTTGTAGGTGTCTGGGCCGTTGCCGCCGCAGTGGCCGACGCTCGGCAGCGCGTAGTAGCGGGCGAACTGCTGGGTGGCGGCGAGTCCGCCCATCGCCTGGACCACGGCCTGGTAGTAAGCGTCCGAGGTAATGAACGGTATCGAGAAGTCGGCCTCGCCCTGCCACAGCAGCAGCTTGCCCCCGGCCTGGTCGAACGCCTGCAGGTCGGGGTCGGTCGCGTCCCAGAACGGCGCCAGCTTCTCGATCTGCTCGAAGTAGCTCTGCGTGAACGGCTCGCTGGTCACCGCGGTCGCGCCGATGTCGGTCTCGAACGTGAGGTACTGAAGGTACTCGGTGATGAACGTGGCCGGGGTGACCGTACCGCCCGGTGTCAGCGGGAGGTTGACGCTGGTCGGGTTGCTCCAGAGGTACGCGCTGCTGAGCGAGTACCCGCCCGGGTACAGCAACTGGTCCTGGGCGTCCACCGGCCCGGTCAGGACCTTCCTGACGACCGCGACCTGTGCCGCCGTCAGGCAGTTCGTCTTCAGCTTGGCCGAGCACTCGACCGAGTTGAGGCTGAACTTCTCCTGGCAGGCCTGGTTGTCGAGGATGATCCCGGCCTTCGGGTCGCAGGCCTTGATCGCCGCGTTCAGCAAGATGGTGGCCTCGGGCTGGTCGAGAATGGTGCTACCTGAGTAGCCAGGCGTGCTGTAATTGGCCTCGAAGGTGTACTCGTGCAGGACGGAGTTGAGCTCCGTGGTGATCGACGCCGGGGCGCCGGCCAGCACGCCGTTGAAGTCGGTCGGGTACCGCTGGATCTCAGAAAGCGCCTCGTTACCGCCCTGCGAGCAGCCGTCGAAGTAGGAGTACCTGGGCGCGGTGCCGTAGAACTTGTCCGCCAGGCCCTTCGCGACCAGCGCGACGTCGTGGTAGGACAGGTAGGCGAAGTCGACGCGCTGCTGCGCGTTGCTGTACCAGCCGATGCCGTTGCCGTTGTGCCCGTCGTCCTCGGCCGCTAGCACGAAGTCGCCGTCCGCCAGCGGCTTGTACCCGGTCGTCTCGGCCGGGCTGATGCTGATGGAGCCGCACAGCCCGCCGCACCCGACCTGCAGGTACCGCTGCCGCCAGGTACTGACCGGCAGCAGGATCTCGAACCCGATGTAGGTGTTGATGTGCCCGGTGACCGCGCAGTACTGAGGTGAGCCCGGTGCCGCGCTGGCCGTCTGGTACTGAGTGATGCTGATGGCCTGGCCAGCGACGCTGGTGGTCTTGGCGAGCTGCGCGCATGACATGCCGGCCGGGATGACCGGCAGGTTCGCCATGTCGGAGCCGTCCTGGCTGGAAAGCGTGGGCACGTTCGTCACGCTGCTCGCGAGGGCACGCTCGTGAGCCGTGGCCTGTGCGCTCGCGC
>DATJLT010000239.1:0-4701 GCA_035509195.1 Streptosporangiaceae bacterium
TGCTCGACGGGCAGACCAGGCGCTGGCGGGTCGAGAATAGCTGGGGCTCTGACAAGGGCAAGGACGGCTTCTACACGATGCACGACTCGTGGTTCGACGAGTACGTCTTCGAAATCGCCGCCCGCAAGGACTCACTGCCAGAGGAACTCAGGCAGGCCCTGTCGGCTGAGCCGGTCGTCCTGCCCGCCTGGGATCCCATGGGCGCCCTGGCCTGCTGAGCGCACCTGAGGACCGGCCACGGACGTGGATCACCGTCCGTGGCCGGTCTGCGTTTTCCCGTGCACGGGCCGGGCCCGTGCACGGGCCGAGGCCCACAGCATCGGTGGCTCCGCGTTGCTGTGCGCCGTGAGCCCGCGACCGCAACGCTGGCTACTTGATGCTGCGCTGACGACATCGCTGCGACTTTGATGCGGTGGCGACGGCCATGCGCACAACATCGGTGACTACTTGTTGCTGTTGGCCTGGACTGTCCCGGCCAACGACAGAGTTGCCTGCTAGTCACATTTAGCTATTTTGGTCCCGTCAGGCTCTTCTGCCACATAAGACCCGGACGCGGGCTGGGCCGCGCGCCGCATCGCCCGTCGCCAGTCCGGCTTCACCGGCGTGGCAACGGAATCCGGCCCGCCCGGCCCGCTGCACACCCGCATACCCCTCGCGGGATTTATCCTACAAATGCCTCAACTTACGTTCATAGCTCGTCCGTGCTATCTAGACCTATTTAGACCTGTCCTAGGTGATTCTAGCTACTACGGTGATTCGTAAGTTTTCGCTGGTTAAACCCGATACGGGTGGCGAAAACTGGCAGGCCCGGCGAGAAGCGAAGGCGGAGGTTCTGGCTGAGTAGCTGGGCGCGGATCGGCGTGAGGCAGGTTCTTGAGCCCAGCGGGCGCACATCACAGGCATCGGAAGTTCGTCAGCACCGGACGGCACGCGGCCCCTTCACCCATCGCCCGGGCCGCGAGGAAGGCGGGCCGGATCCTGCCTGCGGCGGCGCTTGCCGGAGCGCTCGTGACCGCGCCGCACCTCTTCCACCTGGCGGCAGGCCCTTCGGCCACCCCGGCCAGCGATATCGCCGCCGCCGACCGGAGCGCGAAGCACCAGGGCCCCACCGTCAAGATCCCTTCCCACGTCGCCAGTCCGGTCGACCCGGCCGATCGTGGTGGCAAGCCGAAGGCCTCAGGCGCCAAACCGAAGGCCGCCCTCAGCCCTGCCAGGAAGCCAGCGCTGACGCCGACTCCGACTCCCACTCCAACGCCCACTCCAACCCCGACGCCGACCGGGCCTGAGTGTGACGGCGCGGCCGGACTGCTCCCCGCCAACTACGCGACCATCGTCACGTTCCTGATGGCCCACGGCTACACGGGCATAGCCGCCGCGGGCATAGCAGGCAACATCTACCAGGAGTCCAAGGGAAATCCGGAATCGATCGGCACCGGCGGCGGCGGCCTTATCGGCTGGACACCGCTCCCGGCCGGCTTGGTTACCGGGAACCCGGCCGCCGACCTCGAGACCCAGCTCAGCGCGCTGCTCACCTACAACGACCAGTGGTCGCAGTACATCCCGGTGCTGAACGCGCAGACCAGCGCGATCCAGGCGGCCTACATCTACATGACCGACTTCGAGCGTCCGGGGATACCGGCCGCGTACAACAGGGAGACCGCCGCCGCTGACGTCGCCGCCGCCTGCCACCTGTGACCGCCTGGCAAGGCATGATGGCAGGCTATGGCCGATCTGATCAGCAGCCCCGCCAACCCTCTCGTCAAGCGCTTCAGGCTGCTTTCCGGCCAGAGCCGCAAATATCGTCGCGAGCAGAACGCGTTCGTCGTCGAGGGCATCCAGCCGGTCTGGCGTGCGGTCACCGCGGGCTGGCAGATCGAGGCGCTGATCGCCGACGAGTCCCTGCGCGAGGACTCCCCTGCCGCGGCGATGTTCGCGCAGCAAGAGGCCGCGGGCGTGCGGTCGGCCCGCCTCGCCCACGATCTGTTCCTCCGCCTGGTCAGCCGCGAAGGCTCCCCTGGTCTCGCCGCCATCGTCCAGGCTCGGCCAGCAAGCGCGAACGACCTCATGGTCACGGGGGATTCGGTCTTCGTCGCCCTGCACCAGATCGCGAACCCGGGTAATCTCGGCACGATCATCAGGACCGTCGATGCGGCGGGCGGCGCCGGCGTCATCCTGATCGGCGACTGCGCCGACGCATACTCACCTGCGGCGGTCAAGGCCAGCATGGGCTCCCTGTTCGCCGTCCAGGTGGCCACTGCCAGGACAGCCGACGCCTTCTTCGAGTGGGCGGATGCCAGCCAGGTAACCACGCTCGCCACCTCAGGCCAGGCCGCGCGAGAGCACTGGGACACCACCTATCGTCCGCCGCTGGCCGTCCTGCTCGGCAGCGAAGGCAGCGGGCTGCCTGCTGAGGTCCTGGCCCGCGCCTCGCAGAGCGTCAGGATCCCGATGACAGGCACGGCCGAGTCGCTCAACGTCGCGGCCGCAGCCGCGATCGTTCTCTACGAAATCAGGCGCCACGCGATCTCTTGACCCGGTCATTGCCTGGCTGGTTGGACAAGCAGGGCCTGCAGGCGTCAACTTGTCAGGTGACATCCCCTGGTAACTCGCAGGCGCCAGCCGGGCCCTCGCTGACCTACAAGAGCGCCAGGGGTCGCTGGGTGCTGCTCGCGACCATACTTGGCTCGTCGATGGCCGCGATCGACGCCACGGTCGTCGGCATCGCCCTGCCGGCGATCGGGCGTGACTTCCACGCGACGCTGGCGTCGCTGCAGTGGGTGTTCACCGCGTACACGCTGACGCTTGCCGGGCTCCTGCTGTTCGCTGGCGCGCTCGGCGACCGGTACGGCCGCAAGAAGATCTTCGTGATCGGAGTGATCTGGTTCGCGCTTGCCTCCCTGCTATGCGGGGCCGCGCAGAACGCGGGCGAACTGATCGGCGCCCGTGCGCTACAGGGCGTGGGCGCGGCCCTGCTCACGCCGGGCAGCCTGGCGATCCTCGAGGCCTCGTTCGTCAAGGACGACCGCAGCAAGGCGATCGGCGCCTGGTCGGGCTTCGCCGGCATCGGGACGGCCATCGGGCCGTTTCTTGGTGGCTGGCTGATCCAGGCCCTTTCCTGGCGGCTCATCTTCGTGATTAACCTCCCGATCGCAGTGCTGGTCGTGGCCGTGAGCCTTCGGCATGTCCCTGAAACACGTGACATGAACGCCACCGGCCGGGTGGACGTAACCGGGGGTGTCCTGGTCACGCTTGGCCTCGTGGGCCTGACATACGGCCTCATCGACGGGCCGAGCGGCGGCTTCGCCCGGCCGCTGACGCTGGCGGCGCTGACCGCCGGCGTGGTGCTGCTCGCGGCGTTCCTCTGGTGGGAACGCAGGGCGGCGACCCCCGTCCTCCCGCTGAAGCTGTTCAGGTCGGCCGAGTTCAGCGCGGCCAACGTCGTCACGTTCGTCGTCTACGCCGCGCTCGGCGGTGCCCTGTTCCTGCTGCCGATCCAGCTTGAGCAGGTCGCCGGCTACACCGCGCTCGAAGCGGGCATCTCGCTCCTGCCGGTCACCGTGATCATGCTGCTCCTGTCGGCGCGGTCGGGTGCGCTCGCGGCCAGGATCGGGCCAAGGCTCCAGATGACGGTCGGCCCCGTCGTCATCGCCGGAGGGCTCGCGCTGCTCGCGCGGGCCGGCTCGGGTGGCAGCTACGTCACTGACGTCTTGCCTGCCGTGCTGGTCTTCGGTTTCGGGCTGGCGATCAATGTCGCCCCGCTCACCTCGACCGTGCTTGCGGCGGTCCCTGCCGAGAACGCGGGTACCGCCTCGGCGATCAGCAACGACGTGGCCAGGGCCGCCGGGCTGATCGCGGTCGCCGTCCTTCCTGCCGCAGCCGGCCTGACCGGCAGCTCATACCTGCACGCGGCGGAGTTCTCCGCCGGGTTCCGCACCGCTATGTTCATCTCGGCTGGCCTCTGCCTTTCCGGCGCCCTGCTGGCCGGACTCACGATCAAAAACCCGACCAGAGCACCCGCCGGACGCGAAGCGCTGCACTGCGCACTCGACGCGCCGCCGGCCCGGGTTGCTCGATAGTCCCAAGGAGGAGCGACCATGGATCTGAACCTGTCCGGCCGGGTCGCCGTCGTCACCGGCGCAAGCAAAGGCATTGGGCTCGCGATCACCAAGGCCCTGACAGAGAACGGCGTGCGGGTCGTCGCTGGAGCCCGGCGGACGTCTGACGAACTCGCCAGGCTCGCCCGCGAGGGCCTCGTCACCGTCGTCGAGACCGACCTCGCCCACCTGGACGGCCCTGGAGAGCTGATCTCGGAAGCGGGGGATCAGATCGACATCCTGGTCAACAACGTCGGTAACGCGCCGGCTCGCCCTGACGGCTTCCTCGGCATCAGCGACGAGGAGTGGCAGGCGACGCTGACGCTTAACTTCCTTGCCGCCGTCCGCACGACCCGCTGGGCACTACCGATCATGCTGGAGGCCGGCCGGGGAGTGATCATCAACACCGGCTCGGTGAACGCCGTGCTCGCCGACCCGAACGTGATCGACTACAGCGCGGCGAAGGCGGCGCTCACCAACTTCGCCAAGTCGCTGTCCAAGGAGTTCGGCCCGCGCGGCATCAGGGTGAACACGATCGCTCCCGGGCCGGTGACCACGGATCTCTGGCTAGGCGAGCAGGGGGTCGCCCAGACCGTCAGCAAGGCCA
>DATJLT010000240.1:0-7780 GCA_035509195.1 Streptosporangiaceae bacterium
CGCTCGCCTCGCTGGCCGGCGGCCTGTCGGCGAACGCCACGGAACTGCTCGCGGCGCGGGCGCTTCAGGGCATCGGCGCCGCGTTCGCCACCCCGGCGACGCTGGCGACGATCGTGGCCAGCGTGCCCGAGGGCCGCGCCCGCACCCGTGCGCTCGCCCTGTTCACCGGCGTGATCACCGGCGGCGCCTCGCTCGGGCTGGTGCTCGGCGGCGTGATCACCCAGTGGTCATCGTGGCGCTGGGTGTTCTTCATCAATGTTCCCGTTGGCATAGCGGTGCTGCTGCTCGGTCCCCGCTTCCTGCCAGAATCCGCCAGAAAGCACGGACGGCTCGATGTCCGCGGCGCACTGACCTCCACGGCCGGCGTCGCGGCGCTGGTCTACGCCTTCATCAGGGCGGCATCGAACGGGTGGGGCAACCCGCTCACGCTCGGGGCGTTCGGCCTTTCCCTGGCGCTGCTCACCGTGTTCGTGCTCAGCGAAAGGGCGATCTCCGAGCCGGTCATGCCGCTGCGGCTGTTCGCCGACCGCACCAGGGTCGGCGCCTACGTCGCGCGAGTGCTCATCGTCGGCGCGATGTTCGGCATGTTCTTCTTCCTCAGCCAGTTCGTACAGGATGTACTCGGCTTCAGCCCGGTCAAGGCCGGCCTGTCGTTCCTGCCGATGACCGCACTGCTCTTCGGCGTATCACGGCTCGCGCCGAGGCTGATGAACCGGATGGGCCCGAAGTCGCTCATGCTCGCCGGCCTGGCGCCGGCGATCGCCGGCCTCGCCTGGCTCGGTCAGCTCACCCCGGCCACGACCTACTGGCCAGGCGTGCTCGGGCCGATGCTGCTCATGGGCTTCGGCCTGGGGCTCGCCTTCGTTCCGCTGACCACGATCTCGCTGGCCGGAGTCGCACCAGAGGACTCGGGGGCCGGCTCGGCGATGGTCAACGTCACCCAGCAGGTCGGCGGGGCGCTCGGGCTGGCCGCGCTGGTGACCGTCTATGGTCGCGCGGCCCGTACGGCACCGCACGCCGCCGGCAGTGCCCTGATGCAGGCACAGCAGATCTTCTCGCACGGCGTCGCCGCCTCGTTCGCGACCGCCGCGGTCTTTGACGCTATCGCCGTGCTCGTGATCATCGCGGCCGTCCGCCTGCGCCAGGCGACCGCCGTCAAGGCGCACTAGCAAAGGGCCTTGGCCCCGCGCCGCTGTGGCGCGGGGCCAAGGCCCCGTATCGCCTAACCCGCTGGCCCTAGCACTGGTTCAGGCCGGCGATGTTGCCATCGGCGGCGTAGGTGCCGTTGCCGTCACCGTTGTTATAGGCATCGGTCCACGTCTCGCAGGTGCTCGGCGCCGCGTAACTCCACGACCAGGTGGTCCAGGGATCGCCCGCGGCCGAACCAGAAGGCGAGCCGAAGATGGTGTCCGCAGGGAAGAACAGCTTGTACCAGTCGGTGGTGTCCGTCGGGCCGTTGCCGGTATACGACAGGGTCTTCGGCGCGGCCGGAGTTGCCTGGTCGGCGTAGAACTCCTCATCACCGCCTCCGGAGATGCTGCCCACCACGGTGCCGCTGATCTTCAGGCCGTCGCAGGACTGCCCGCCCGGCTCCGTGCAGGCCTGATTGGGCGTAGAGGCCTCTGCATCCGTGGTGAACGTGCCGGTATCTGAGATCGTCTCGGTGTAGAAATAGCAGGCCGTGGCCGCGCCGCCGCAGTCGCTGACCGGCACCGCGCCTTGCCGCAGCACGGTCACCGTCCTGGTGATGTCGTCCTTGGCCCAGTTGCCGCCGTTGCCGCTGTCGTCACGTCCGTTCAGCGTGAAGACGGCAGACGCCTCCACGGGCTGGTAGGGCTTGCCCGCAGTGCCCGCCGGACCGCGCCTGCCCGTGGCGCCCTTGGGCCCTGCCGGACCTGTCCGGTTCCAGGAGATCTCCGTCTCGCCCTTCGAGCACTTCACCGAAGAAGCCTTGTGAACGTTAACCAGCGCCCTGGTCTTGCCTGCGATGCACCCGCTGTACACCGGCGACGACCCCCCGCTCACAGCGAGGGCCGTGCCCGCCGTCCCCACGCCGACCGCGAGCACGGCAGCGAAAATCAGAGCCTTTCGCATATCAAATTCCCTCCCGCCCTGAGAAGCTATGATCCAGCGCACAATACTGCCGCACATTCCGCTATTGCGGCAAAGCAACTCAGATATTCAAGCGGGTATTTAAGTTGAACTATTAACCTTGAAAGGCGTTTTAGTGTTCGATGCCGGATCTCCGGTCAGTTCTGCCGGCTGCCGAAGGCGGCGGCGAGGGCGAAGGCCAGCGTGGAGTTCGCGGTGTAGTCATCCGCCGGCTCCACCGAGGGCCAGCTCACGACGTTGTCCTCGTAGCCGACGGTCTTGGTATTGAACGGCTTGAAATTGCCCGCGCCGCATTTGCGCATGCCGCTCACCGTGCCGAGCCCGATGAAGTTGCCCGCGCTGCTCGGCCCGTCCGTGGTCGCCCCGAGCTGGAGATCGCCCTTGCCCGTCAGGGAGCCCGCCAGGTTCGCTATCTCGCTCTGCATGCAATGCGGGAACGTGTCGCCGGCGCCGACCGTGAAGCTAGTGCCCCAGGCGTTGGCGCCGAGCGCGAAGTTGAGCTGCTGCTGCGCGAAGTCGAAGTATGCCTGGCCGCCGCCGTTCAGCTCGTAGAGCGTCTCGGTGATGTAGAGCCCGAACGCGTGGGGGCTGGCGTCGGCCGGGCCGAGCTGGGTGCCGAGCTCGAACGGGTCGCCCTTGGCCCACTCCTCGCCGACCTTGAGCTGCGCAGCCAGGTCGGCAAGCACCGTCTTGAGCGGGACGAGGAAGGTGCCGGCTCCGCGCTGCGCGGTGAGCAGGTCGGCTTCGCCGAGCGCACCGGTGTCGTACAAGTTCAGCGTGTCAGAGCCGGCCGGATGCCCCTGCGCGATGTACGCCTTCGCCCACCTGGCGGCGACCTTCAGGTCGGCCGTCACCCGCGCGCACGATGCGTGCAGTGCCTCGTCCGCGAGCGTGATCTCGTCGGCGCCCCACAGCATGTCGCTCTTCCACTCGCTGCCCGGGTAGTAGTCGTGCGGGTAGGCGGTGATGATGTTGCGCACGCCGGTCGTCCTCGCCATCGCGTAGATGCCGCGTGCCAGCGAAAGCAGGTGCCTGGCCAGTGACGGGTTCGTCTTCGCGTAGATCTGGGCGGCGAGCCCGAAGTCGGCCGCGAACCGCCCGGCGAAATCCGGGTCTATCTTCTGCCCTGGCGGTGCCGCCTCGAAGACCGGGCGGTACTTGACGTAATAGGCGCTCGGGCCTGGGTTACCGCCCTTGCTGACGTTCAGCTTGTCCTCGGCCTGCGGCAGGAACCAGAAGTTGTAGTCACCCTGGATGGTGTTGCTGGCGTTGCCGTTGCCGATGCCGACCTGGATGTAGAGGACCTTGCGTACCGGGTTCCACAGCTTCTCGAGCCACCGCAGCCCGAACATGGACTCTCCGCCGAGCGTCGGGTACTTGCCGGGGAAGTCACGGTCAGCGGTCAGCAGCAGGCCGTCGGCGTAACTGGCCGTGTAAGCGAACTTCTCGTACCCGCCGCCCGCGTCGAACCAGCCGCCCGACACGTTGACCGGGCCGCCGACCTTGACGAACTTCCCGACCAGGTTGTCATTCTTGTCGTACTTTGGCGATTTGTAGACATAGGCGTGCTCGTCGGTGAGGTTCGCTGGCTGCCGGTCAAGCACCTGGCGGTCCTCGTCTGCGCCGTCTCGCTCGGACGTGAAGTACCTGACGCCGTTGAGCACGAGCTGGTGGTAAAGATCGCCCGCCGGGGCAATGCGGAAAACCGGGGAGGTCGCGAGCTGCCCGCCCGCCTTGATCTTGATCCGGTACGTCCCCCACCGGTGCACCCCGGTGAAGTTCAGCTCATACACGGCACCGTAACCGGCGTTCCAGCTACCCACATCGTCGGCGGACCGTCCGTAAGTCACGTGGCCGCCGCCCGCGACAGCGAACCTGACCACGCCGACCTTCGCCGGAAGCATCACGAAGGCCACTTTCTCGCCATGCGGCGCGTAGCCGACCTGATTGACCCTGACGACCGCCCTGGCCACGCCCGCACCGGCCGACCTGGCAGCAGCCGCCGGCGCTGCCGCGCAGCTCCCCGCCAGCGCGACGGCCGAGGCACCGGCGGCGATCAAGGCCATCACCCGCGAGCCGCGCGAATTGCCGTAACTCACCCGAATACCTCCAGTGCCGCGAAGCTAAGTATTCGTTAGGAAAGTTACTAAACGATTGCGCCCTGCACAAGGTGCGGCGCCTGATCCGTACACCTCCCCCGCGCTCACAGCGAAGTGACCCGCGAGCGCGAACAGATCGAGGCGACGGATCTTCGACCTACACCATGCACGTGAACGCACTGTGGGATGAAGCTCGCGACGTGTGGCAGAACTCCCCGTTCATATCAAGCTAGGCTGAGATGATCATGCAGAGTTGGTCAAGGGTCCGTGTCGTCCACCTGGGCTACGTAGCAACATGGGAGTCTGACCGGAGTTCGCGGCGTACCGTGTTACGTTTATAACGGCAACACGCCAGCGGCGGTGGTTGACATACACATCTGACGCGAGATAAGGGGTGGTCGCGGGTGATAGATGCAGCGGCGGTTACACCCTGGCAACGGATTTGCTCAGTCATAAGACGCATCGTCCGAGCCTTCGAGAGCGAACGCGATGACGATCACGCGACGTGGACGTTCAGCGTCCGCGTCAAGGAAGACACCCTTGACGGCGGCTGGGTAGCTGAGTGCCTCGACCTACCCGGATGCTTCTCTCAAGGTGATACGAGAGAAGAAGCGTTGGACAACCTCTCCGACGCGATTGGCGGCATAATTAGCCTTCGCATGGAACAGCAGCTTTTGGCTACGCCATCTGAGTCTGACGATGATGAGGTCTTCAAGGTTGCTGTCGCATCCTAGCCATGTGGGGCTAAATGGGGCAATCCAACCTTCCGCTAGCAAATGGTCATGCTCATGCCAAGGCCTTCGAGCGTCTTGGCTGGACGCTCGACAAAAAGCACCGAGGGCGCGGGAAGCACCTGCGCCTCACAAAGGCTGGCTATCGCGCGACTCTCTCTATACCTGATCACCGCGAAGTAAAGCGGACAATTATTGCGTCTCTACTCAAACTAGCTGACGTGTCTGAGGAGAAGTATCTACAGGCCTTTACCGGTCAGATCTTGTCCTACTGGATCTACGAGGACATGGTCGTCCATACAGCGACCGTGCATCGCGGCGACTGCCGGTACTGCAACGACGGAGCGGGGATGGGTCGCGGTCGGATCGAGCGAGACAGCCGGTGGCTGAAGTGCCAAGGTGATGCCGAAAGCGAGATCAGGTCCGTTCCGATCCGGGCTAACTCGTTGTTGCGGAAGTGTGGCGCGAGTCCGTGTTGTGATGACGGCGCCTTGACCTGGCTGGACTGAAGATCTGCGAACCTTGCGTGAAGTAGGCGGGACCGCCTAACTCTCCTAGGTGGCCGTGCGGAGGCGGCCGGCTCTGATGATGCTGGTCATGTAGGCCGACCAGTCGGCCGCGAGCTTGTCGGTAATGGCGTGGCGCACGAGTTCGCGTTCGTAGTAGACAAGCTCGTGCTCGCTGTGCCAGCGGTCGCTGGCGGCCGGGTCGGAGATCAGCATGTGGGCACGCTCTGTAATGGTCAGGACCAGGGCCGGATACGGACCGTCCTGCAGTTCGCCGAGCGCGACGTGAGAGCTGAGGCCGAGGCTGGCCCAGGACCGGCCCGCCTCGTTGAGCAGGCGGTTCAGGTCGGAGAGGAAGACGACGCGGGCGGCTCGCGTCGTGGCGTACAGGTCGGCGCAGGCGAGCAACTGGTAGGTGTCACGGGTAACCGCGTCGCGCGGGATCAGGTCGGGCGCGACCGCAAGCGCGGCCTCCGCCGGGCTGCTGGCCCGCCGCCACTCCAGCCCGGCCACGAGCCAGTACGCCGGCTCAGCTAGCTGGCCGTAGAGTCCTGCGGTGTCGGTCAGTTGGTCGAGCGGCATGGCGGTCACCTTTCGCGGGCTTGATTCCGATAGTGACCCCGCTCTGTGACAGCAATGTTTCCGGCGTGCGCTGACCCGTGTTACTTGCGGCGGACGGGTCCGCCAGCAGGCTCGCGTAGTTAACCGAACGAATGACCGGAAGGCGTGCAGTAGTCAGAGTTGACGTACGGAGGCTGGCCCTTCTTCGCATCGCCCCTGTGGCCGAACTGGATGGTGCTGATGCCGCCCCACTTCTCCACGTTCTTGATGTCGTCAGGTGCGGTCGCGCAGGTCGCCGGCGTCTTCCTATCGCCGAAGGCCGCGTAGCCGACGATTCCGTCTCCGGTGACCGGAGCGCCGACCGTGACCGGATCGACGGCGATTATCACCGGGATATCCCACTTGCCGATGCCGAATTTCGGGTAGCCGAACTTGCTGAGCCCGACGCCCTTGTACTGGCCTTGCGTCACGTAAACGGCGGGCGAAAGCGGAACAGGATACGTGGCGGCCTCGATGCCCTTCACCCAGCCCCGCGCGAAGGCCAGCCAGTCCTCGAGGTTGAGCTGGAAGCAGTTGCGCTTGGACTCCGGTCCCTGCCATTGCCAGCACTGCTTGTCGCCCTTCTTCGGCTTCTTCGTCGTGTCCTTCACGTCTTTGCCGCAGGACTTCACGCCGCTCGCCGGCATGCTTTCCTCGAAGTCCAGTACAACGTATGCCGGGCCGACCGGGCTGGCTTCGCCGCTGGCCGCGCTCTCGATGTCGGTGGCGGCCTGCTCGCCCGCGGCTTGTCCGGCGGCCGACAGCGAAGTGCCGACCTGCGGGATCTCGGGAGTCCAGTAGGAGATCCAGGCCGGCGGGTTCTTGCCGTCCGCTTGCTCGGTCGCGAGTACTTCTTCGACGTTGCTGTCTGAGTCGTGGTTCGCTGGCGCGGTCCATGGCGACTGGCAGTGGGCACCCTGGCCGGTGCCGGCCACGTTGGCGATCATCGTCCAGCCGGCGTCCACCGCCTGCTCCACCAGGTCAGGCCGCTGGAAGTCGGCGTAGATCCCGGCGGTGATCAGGGTGAACGTGAGCGTGTCCGAGTTGCTTTCGCAGTTGTTGAGTCCGGTGTTGCTTTCCAGCGTCGCCGTCCACTCGATCTGGAAGGTACCCGGATTCTTGTAGTCATGCTTGTAAGGGCCGTATTTCGTGCCGTCGGGTCCGCCGGTAATCGTGGGCTCTTTCTGCTGTCCGCCGCCATTGCCCCAGTCGACCGTGACGCCGAAGGTGCACCCGGTCGTGTCGCCGTCGCTGATCAGTCCGAAGGAGACATCATGATCGGAACTGACGCACTGGGAGTCGCCATGGAAGCACCCCGCCGGCTTCGCCGGCGTGTCCGCGCCGGCCGCCGGGCGCCCTGACGAGCGCGCGCCGTAACCGAAGCCGATAGCAGACGCGGGCACGTGCCCGGCCCGCGCCCCCTGGCTGGCCTCCGCGCCCGTCGTTCCCGCCATGACGAACACCGTCAGGCTGGCCGCGCACAGCACCGTGAGGAACCCGCGCTTGACAACCAGATCGGCGCCGCGCGAAATGCGCGCACGATTCATCACTAAAACCCCGCCCCTCAGCAGCTATTTCATGCCTAAATGAAAAGTAGCGAGTCCGCTCATGGGCGGTCAACTGACAAATAATTGACAATTACCGCCTGTTTAGCCGGGACCAGGCGCCGTGGCCGCCGCAGGGTGCGGCCCTGGTCTGGGCTAGCCTTCCACCATGACGAGCAAGCCTTTCC
>DATJLT010000241.1:0-13606 GCA_035509195.1 Streptosporangiaceae bacterium
AGCGCGGTCGCGAGCTGGCGCTCAAGCCGTTCCACCCGCGCGTCAAGGTCATGAGCTGAGGCGGTGTCCGCGGTTGCCCGGTCGCCGGCACCCGGTCCGCTCGCCGGAAGCAGCACCTGCGCGCACATGAGCTCGAGCAGCAGCCTCGGCGACGTGGCACCTCGCATCTCCACCAGCCCGTTGCTGATCGTTTCCGCCGCACGGACAAGCCGCTCCTGCCCGAACCCGCGCGCCTGTGCCGCCATCAGCTCAAGCCGGTCCTCGGGTACGTCGAGCAGTCCTGATGACCCGGCGTCAGGCACGGCGGCGAGCACGATCAGGTCACGCAGCCGGTCAAGAAGGTCCATGGCGAAGCGCCTCGGGTCATGCCCGCCATCGACCACGTGGTCGATCGCGCGGAAGACCAGTGCGCCGTCACCGGCCGCGAACGCCTCGGCCATCTCATCGAGCAGCGCGTCATCGGTATACCCGAGCAAGGCGATCGCCCGGTCGTACCTGAGTCCTTCGTCGTCGGAGCCCGCTATGAGCTGGTCGAGGATCGACTCCGCGTCGCGCACCGACCCCGACCCTGCCCTGATGACGACAGGAAGCACGGACGGCTCGAAGGCGATCTTCTCTGCCGCGAGGATCTCCTCAAGCAACTCCCGCAGCACGGCGGGAGGCACCAGGCGGAAGGGGTAATGATGCGTGCGCGACCTGATGGTCGGGATGACCTTTTCCGGCTCGGTCGTGGCGAACACGAACTTCAGGTGCGGCGGCGGCTCTTCGACGAGCTTGAGCAGGGCGTTAAAGCCCGCGCCTGTCACCATGTGCGCTTCATCGATGATGTAGATCTTGTAGCGGGCAGAGACCGGCGAGTAGAACGCCCGTTCGCGCAGGTCCCGCGCGTCGTCGATGCCACCGTGCGAGGCCGCGTCGATCTCGATCACGTCGATGCTTCCAGGACCTGATGGTGCCAGGGCAACGCACGAGGCGCACTGGCCGCAAGGGTCGGGAGTCGGCCCGTTCTCACAGTTCAGCGACCGCGCCAGGATTCTCGCGCTCGACGTCTTCCCGCATCCGCGCGGACCGCTGAACAGGTAGGCGTGGTGCACCCGGCCGCTGCGCAGCGCCTGCCGAAGCGGTTCAGTGACGTGATCCTGACCTTTCAGCTCAGCGAAAGTCGCTGGCCGGTACTTGCGGTAGAGCGCGAGGGGTGCGTTCCGCACTGGCGGTTCTGAGTCACCTGCCATGACCACATCCTCGGCGGGGAAGGGAAGGGACCCCTCGCACACCCGCCAGAGCCCGCGTACCCTTGCTGCCTTCCGGCCCTGGGGGGGTTAGCGGGGTAAACGCCGCGCGAGGGGTCTGGCACCTAGTCTAGCGACGCCAGCGACAGCCGGCGCCCGATCGGGGTGCGGCGACCGCCCGCCCCGGCCGAGGCCCGGTATAACTTAGTTCTCAGAACTATAGTTCTGAGAACTAAGTTACTGTAGATTTACCTGGTGGCCATCCAGAAACCGGCGCAGGTCTTTGACCGGGAACGTGAGTGGCATGGCCTGGCGGCGCATGCGACTGACACTGCTCAAGTAGCCACGCTTGGTGTGGTGAGCGGGCGTCGCCGCCAGGGCAAGAGCTTCCTGCTCCAGGCACTCACTGACGCGACAGGCGGACTCTATTACGCCGCGACCGAGGCGACAGAGGCCGAGTCACTTCGGTTGTTCACAGATTCGGTCATAAGGTATACAGGTCGCCCGATCGACCCCTCATTCCGCGACTGGAACGACGCGATCCGGTATCTGTTCTCGCGGTTCACAGGCCAGCCGACGCTGGTAGTCATTGACGAGTTTCCGTTCCTCATCAGGGCATCACCCGCGCTGCCTTCGATCATCCAGCGCGAACTTGGTCCTGGCGGGACGGGCGCAGGCAGTTCCGTACGGCTAGTGCTGTGCGGATCGGCCATGAGCGTGATGGGGGCCTTGATGTCTGGCCGTGCTCCCTTGCGCGGACGGGCAAGCCTCGAACTGATCGTTCAGCCGTTCGGCTATCGGGATGCGGCGAGGTTCTGGGGACTCACCGACTCGCGGCTGGCGATGCTAGTCCATGCCGTAGTGGGCGGCACGCCCGCTTACCGTCGAGAGTTCGTCCGCGGCGATGCCCCCTTCGGACTATCCGACTTTGATTCATGGGTGATTCGCACGGTTCTCAACTCACAAACCCCCCTGTTCAGGGAGGCCAGGTATCTACTCGCTGATGAATCAGATATCAGAGAGCCCGCGATCTACCACTCCGTGCTCGCGGCTATTGCGACTGGCAACGCCACGAACGGCGGTATCGCCAGCTACACAGGGCGTCGATCCGACCTGCTTACGCACCCGCTTAGCGTTCTCGAAGACTCCGCCTTGATAGCCAGGGAACCCGATTTGCTCCGCCACGGCCGTACTTCTTACCGGATCACTGAGCCACTCATAGCTTTCTACGAAGCAGTAATGCGCAAGCGATGGCACGAACTAGAACTCGGGCTTTCCGAACTCGTGTGGCAGGCATCAAGAGCCACCTTCGCCTCCAGGGTAGTCGGCCCGCATTTCGAAGCCATCTGCCGCACTTACGCCACCTCGGACGGGCTGGACTTGTTCGGAGAACTCCCTGCTGAGGTGGGGCACGGGACGGTAAACGACCCGCAAGCACGTGGGCAGATCGAAGTGGACGTGGTCGCTTTCGCGGCATCGTCGACCGAAGAGCGACGCCGGATCCTGTCACTCGGCGAGGTCAAATGGGGCGAGGTCATGAGCCCGCGTCACCTGGCCAGGCTCGCCCGCGCTCGTGACCTCCTGGCTGTGAAGTACAGCACCGCCGATACCGTGCTGGCCTGCTATAGCGCCGCCGGATTCGACGCCGAATTGCGCGAGATCGCTGAGCGGGAGCCTAGCCGGGTCCGGCTGATCGGACTTGAGCGGATCTACGGGCACTCTCCGAATGACGGCGGCCGAAGATGAAGTAAGCGACCGGACCAAGAACCCAGTTGATGAAGGACAGCGCGGTCCACATCTGCTTGGAGCCGCGGATCTTACTGGCAGGACGGCGCTTGATGTCGATCAGCGTGACGGCAAGCAACCCGAGCATCGCGCCGATCGCCGCGATCGTCTTCGGGTCAGCCAGGCTCCCGCTTGGGCTCAGCAGGTCACCCTCAAGCGAGTGCCAGGTCCCGTCCGTCACCCGAGTTGACATGAGGCCAGGCTACCGCTAGCGCGGAACCGGCCGAGGTTGAACGACGTGCCCGCGTAGCGCCCGACGTAGGAAGCGCAGATCGCGGACCGAAGCGCAGCCGCCTCGTCATGAGGCAGCCAGGGCAACGCGGCGAAGACGGCAGGGACCGCGTCGGGTCCGAGTGACACGATCTGGCTGACATCAAGCGACCGGCCGAGTTCGGCGCGCCGCAAATTGGTCCCTGCCACGATCGCCGCGGGGTTCACGCTCGCCCACACGGCGATCAGCACCAGCCCTGAAACGATGAAAGCCGCGGGAAAACGCGGTCCTGGCAGCCCGCGCGGCACGAACGTGGCTGACAGGAGAACGAAGACGATCCCGATCCAGGCGGCGACGGCGAAGCAGGCCAGGCGCAGCATCGTGAGCCCGAAAGCTGCTTCGTAAAGCTGGAGGCGCCGGATGGCGACTACGACGACGCCGAGGGTGAGAACGGCGGTGACCACGGAGAGCACCACGATGACCCGGTGATCAGAACAGGCGAGGCCGCGCACGCAGAGCAGCACTACCAGGGTAATCGCGGCACAGGCGAGCAGCCGGAAGAAGCCGCTGCGGGCGTATTCGGCGTAGGTCAGGCCCTGGGTAACCAGGATGCGGTGTCCGGCTCCCGACAGCGCCACGAACTGGGCGGCGACGAAGGCCGCATACATGGCGCTCAGGCCACCGAGCACGATGGCGACCTCTACAGGGCCGAGCTTCGGCGCCCGCGCGAACCCTACTAGCGGCCGGCTCGTGCTAGCGGCCCGCGCGAGCCCGGTCATCAGCCAGGCGCCTGCGATCAGGAGAACAACCTGCTGAAGGATGAGCCCGCCGTTGAACCAGGAACGGAAAATCGGGTCGGCTGACGCCAGCAGCAGGCCGGTGACCAGCAAGACGGGCAGGCCGATCGCGACGCCGCGCAGGACGCCCGTGCCCCACTTCCTTGCCAGCGCGTTCTCCGCTGACTCGCCTTGAAAGCGGAACATCCCTGGTGCCAGGAACAGATGAGCGGCGACGACGCCGATACGCGAAACGACCGCGGAGAGGGTATCAGGAAGCCCGTCTCCGTCAGCCGCAAGCGAAGGGCCAAGCAGAAGCAGGAAAATGACAGCGAACATCACGGGCACGGTCACCCAGGGACTGGTAAGGAACGTGAACGTAAGGCCGAGCATCGCCGCCGCGGCGATGAGAACGATGCTGGTGCGCCCGGCAAGGCGGCGGCTCAGGAGCAGGGCGATGGAGAAACTCGCGACCGCGACCGATGTAGCGATCGCCGGTACGCCGCTGCGCACCGCGAGATCGAAGCACACTCCGGTCACGAGCGAGCCGACGACCAGACGAAGGTCCGCCTTCGACCGCACGGCGAGCCAGGGAAGCCTTGGAAGGCGGAGATCCGGTTGCGGCATCCCTGCCCAGGCCGGGTTCGCCGCTGGCGGCTGCCGGCCCTGAGCAGCCGGCTGTACAGGCGGAGTCTCCATGTTTCCTCGTTTCAGGAGGCTGGTTCGGCTACTTCGGAAGGTGGAAAACGACCCGGCAGCCGACCGGCGACCTGGCCTCGGCCTTGATACGGCCGCCATGCAGTTCGACAATTGACCTGGCGATGGCGAGGCCAAGGCCCGCGCCGCCTGATCCTGAGGCTCGTGCACCGTTTACACGGTAAAAACGATCGAAAATGCGCTCAAGATCGCCGGCAGGCACGCCGGTACCCTCGTCGCAAACTTCGATCCTGACTCCTTCCCCGGCCTGCGTGCCGCGCACGAGAACCTTGCCGCCTGGCGGGCTGTGCCTGACCGCGTTGGTCAGCAAGTTCGTGAGGACCTCGTGGATCCGGTTCGGATCACCGACGCCGGCCAGGCCTTCAGGCACCTCGGTCACGATGCGGACCTCGGCGTTGACCGGCCGCACTTCGGCCACCGCATCATCGACAATCTCGCTCAGCCAGAAGCTCTGCCTGTCCAGTTCGATGGCCCCAGACTCGAACTGAGAGAGCTGCAGAAGCTGGTCGACGAGCTTGCTTAGCCGGTGCGTCGCCTTGAGCATTGCCGTGACCGCCTCGCCGTCGAGCGCTTCAACGCCGTCGGCCAGGTTCTCAAGGCGCGCACGCAAGGCCGCGACCGGCGTGCGCAGCTCGTGGCTGACGTTCGCGATCAGTTCCCGGCGCTGGCTGTCCGCCGCTTCGAGTTCGGCCGCCATCGTGTTGAACGCCGTGGCCAGGCTGCCGACCTCGTCCCTGGCGGTGGACGTTACGCGCATGCTGTAGTCACCGCCCGCCATGGCCCGCGTAGCGGCGGCCATTTGCCGAAGCGGCAGCACCATGCCGTGCGCCAGCAACTGAATGACCAGCAGCGACACGACCAGCCCGCCAATGAAGGCGAACCTGGAGTGCACCCCGAAGGTGAGCGAAAGGAAGATCGCGCCGACCGTCACGGCGACCGCGCCAATTACGACGATGCCGAGCTTGACCTTGATCGACTTGACGAAGTCGAGAGGCCGCGGGCCCAGATAAGTGGTGACCATTACCTGCCGTCCTCATCCGCACCCGCGTAGCCGATGCTGTGAACAGTCCTGATGACGTTCGTGCCGGCCTTCTTACGGATGGCCCGCACATGAGAGTCAACGGTGCGGGGACCTGATCCGTCACGGTACCCCCAGACCTCGGCGAGCAGTTCTTCCCGGCTGCGGACTACTCCGGGCGTCGCAAGCAGGTAGACGAGCAAGTCGAACTCGGTCGCGGTCAGGCCAATGACCTGGCCGTCGACCTTCGCGCGGCGCCGGGAAATGTCGACCTCGACCGTCCCGGCCCGCAGCACCCGATCGGGATCGCTTGCCGACCGCTCGGCACGGCGCAGCAGAGCCCGCACCCGCGCCGTGAGCTCGCGCATGCTGAACGGCTTGGACAGGTAATCGTCAGCACCGACCTCCAGGCCAACTACCAGATCGGTCTCCGAGCCGCGGGCGGTGAGCATGATCACGGGCACCGGCCTGTCGCGCTGGATCCGGCGGCAGACCTCCAGCCCGTCGAAGCCGGGCAGCATCAGGTCGAGCACGACCGCGTCAGGCCGGATCGAGTTCACCAGTTCGACCGCTACAGGGCCGTCTTCAGCGATCGTTACGGTGTGGCCTTCACTACGCAGCCGCGCGGCGATCGCCGCCGCGAGTTCCTTCTCATCCTCCACGACCACTATTTCCGCCACAGGCAGAAAGCTAGCGGAGGTGATGTGAAGGTTTCGATACCCGAATTGTGGAGATCTCGTGCACGTAACTGGCCCGCAGCTCCGGCTTGCGTACCTTGCCCGTGGCGGTCTTGGGCAGTTCGGCAACGAACTTGAAATGCTTAGGCACCTTGAACCCGGCCAGCCGCTCGCGGAGCGCGCCGCGGATGGCGCCATCATCAAGGTCCTGATCAGTGACCAGCAACGCCAGCCCGACCTCTCCCCAAGTCTCGTCTGGCACCCCGATGACAGCCGCCTCGACCACGCCGGGCAACTCAAGCAGTGCCGACTCAACTTCGGCCGGATACACGTTCTCCCCGCCTGAAATGATCAAGTCCGTATAGCGATCCCTTATGTAAAGAAACCCCTCATCATCCAGTTGGCCCGCATCGCCGGTGTGGTACCAGCCATCGGCGGTCAGGACCCCGGCCGTGCGTTCTTGGTCGTTCCAGTAGCCGGCCATGATGTTCGGCCCGGACACGAGGACCTCGCCAACCTCGCCCGTGCTGGCCTCGCTCCCATCCGGCCTGACGACCTTGAGGTCGGTGAAGAAGACCGGCTTGCCAACCGAGCCGATCTTGCGTTCCGCGTCGGCGGAGTCGAGCACCGTGCAGCCGGGAGCGGCCTCGGTCATGCCGTAGGCCTGCTGCATCACCACGCCCCTGGCTAGCCAGGTCCGCAAGGTCGGCAAGGGGACGGGCGCCCCCGCCGCACCGATCGTCCGCAGGGCAGAGAGGTCCTTGGAGGGGAAGCCTGGTTCGCGTGCCATCGCGTCGAGCATGGTGGGCACGGCGAAGAATGAGGTGACCCGCTGCTGCTCGATAACCTCGAGGACGGCGCCAGGCTCGAACCGGCGCACCATGACCACGCAGCCTCCGCGCAGCAGCGTCGGGTTCACGGTGCCGTTCAGACCGCCGATATGAAACAACGGCGCCAGTGCGAGAGTGCGCTCATTCGCCGTGAAGTCGAAGCCAAGGATCTGGTTGGCGGCGTTCCACGTCATGTTGCCGTGCGTCAGCACCGTGCCCTTTGGCTGCCCTGTAGTTCCTGAGGTGTACATGATCAAGCACGGATCATCGAGTGATACAGGTTCGTCGCGTTGCCGGGGATCGGCGCTTGCGAGTAGTTGCTCGTAGGCCAGCGACAGGCAGTCAACTGGCTCGACGGCGATCCACGACCGGACCGCTGTCACGTGATCGCGCAGGTCAGCGGCGAGATCAGCCTGGTCGCGGCCGTGGAAGACGACGGTCGCTCCCGAGTGCTCAAGTATGAAGCGCGCCTCGGGCGCGGTCAGCCGCGCGTTGACCGGCACCCAGATCGCGCCGAGTTGCCCGCAGGCGAACAGCGTCTCGAGCGCCGAAGGGTGATTGGAACTCAGCCAGCTCACCCGGTCGCCCGCCCGCACTCCGAGACCGGCCAGCGCGCTGGCGACCCGCCGCACCCGCAGCGCGAACTCACCGTGCGACATCGTGGCGCCCTCAAACCAGAGCGCATCGCTGGCGGGGTTCATCCGCAGCCGTCGCTCAGGCCACGAACCAAGCCCCGCGTTACGCACCGGGGTTGACGACGTTGATCGGATGCCCGTCGGCGAAGGCGTTGATCTGGTCGAAGATGTCGGAGAACTGAACTTCCCAGTCTTCGCGGGTCACGTACCCAATGTGCGGCGTGCAGATCGCATTGTCGAGCCTGAGCAGCGGATTGTCCTGATCGGTGACCGGTTCCTCCTCGAACACGTCAACAGCCGCCATGCCAGGCCGGCCTGCCCTGAGCGCGGCAACGAGGGCTCCCGGCTCGATCAGCCCGGCCCGGCTGGTGTTGACCAGGATGGAGTCAGGCTTCATCAGCGCCAGGTCGGGAGCCTTGACCAGGCCGCGAGTGCTATCGGTCAGCCGCAAGTGCAGCGAAACCACATCGGGGTCGCTGAAGAACTCCTGCCTGGACGCAGCCGCGGTCAGCCCGTCCGCCACCGCCCGTTCGCGGGATGATTCGCCGCCCCAGACGAGCACGTTCATGCCGAAGGCCTGCGCATAACCGGCGACAACCTGGCCGATGCGGCCGTAGCTGTAGATGCCGAGCGTCTTGCCGCGAAGAGTCCGGCCCATGGCCGTTTGCCAGCGACCGGCCTTCAGGTCAGCGACCTGCTTGGGCAACTGCCGAGCAGCCGCCAGGATCAGCGCCCAGGTCAGTTCGGCCGTCGGATAAGAAGGCATCCCCGCGTGCAGGTTTGAGGAGACCACGATCCCGAGCCTGGTGCACGCCTCGATGTCAAGGTGCGGGTAGACGCTGCGCTGGCTGATGAGCTTCAGGTTAGGCAGGCGTTCGAGAAGCTCACCGCCGATCTTGGTGCGCTCCCTGATCAAGACCAGCGCTTCAAAAGGCACCAGCCGCTCCGCCAGGGCATCGGTGTCCTGCACGTGGTCGGTGAAGACCGTGACCTCGTGCCCGTCGAGCTTCGCAAAGCAGTCGAGCGTGCGGACAGTGTCAAAGTAGTCGTCAAGTACCGCGACCTTCATGGCCCTATTTTGTCGTAACGCCGTAGCCCTCGACGTCGGCGAGGATCTGGACCTTGCCGCCTGAGTTGTTGTAGAAGTCGATCGACGGCCCGGTGATCGGGACGATGACCTGGACGGTGACCTGCTTCCCCTTCCCGAAGTGGAGGTTCGGGTCTGACGGCAATGCGCTGCCGTCAGGGAAGACGGAGAGCGAGCCGCTGGCGCTTGAGTCGAGCACGGTAACACCCAGCACCACGTCCGGCTGAAGCCCCGTATATCCGGGCAGGTCGTTGACGCTGAGGTCGGCCGCCGAGTGGGCCAGCACGCTGACGCCTGCACCCCCGAGGCCGGTGCGGGTGTCGAGGACGCGAACCGGGGCGGGCATTTCCAGGTCGGCGCCCTTGCCCGCGAAGTACCCGGTCACGTCGGCGGTCAGGTTCACTGGCCCGGACGAGCCGTTGTAGAGGCTTATTTTTCCGTTCGCGACCGGGATCGTGATCAGGTCACTGGTGGTCTGCCCGGCACTGAAGCCAAGCTGGCCGGCCTCTGGGCGCTTACCGCCCGCGAACCCGGTGAGGGTGCCGGTGCGCGACGGGTCAGGCACGGTCACGCTGAGCTCTACCGCGCCGACGCCGGTCTTCGGCACGCCGTCCCGCCCGGCGAGCGTGAGGTGCAGGGTCCGGCCGGCGCCCACCTTGACCTTGTTCAGGATCCTGACCGGGCCGGTCAATTTCAGCCGGTCATGAGTTCCCGTGCTGGTGATGTAGCCAGACAGCACGGCGGTGAGGCCGGTCTTGCCCGCCGAGTCATTGTAGAGGTCTACCTTCCCGTCTTTGACGGGGACGACAACCTGGGCGGAACTCGCCTGGCCCTTGCTGAAGCTGAGGTCAGTGACCTGGGGGCGGGTCGTACCGTACGGGTAGGCGATGACCGTTCCGCTGCGCGCTGGCCTGGTGGCGGTCAGGCTGAGGACGGCCGCATCGGCTCCCTTGGCCGGTACTGCGACGGTGACTGCCACGTGGGGGCTGACTTGCTTCTGGAGAAGCCTGGCCGGCCCGTCGGGCACGAAACTGCCGGTCGCCGGGCCAGGCGGCGCTGCCGTGACCTTATAGGCACCGGGCAGGTAGCCCGGTGAGGGCACGCCAGTGGTGTAACCGACGCCGAACTGCGCGACGTCGTATTTGCCAGGAGTGACGCCCTCGGTGTCCATGAGGACGGTCAGTTCCTTGCCGTTGGCACTGAGCGAAAGCGGCGTTGCGCCTGCGACGTCGCTGCCGTTCCTGGCCAGCTCCACCTGCACGCCGAGGTTCAGGTTCGTGCCGCCAACTACCAGCTTGCTGAGGCTCCCCGCCGGTCCGCTGGCCGGCTTGACCGAGGTAATGACCGGGTACTTCGTGGGCGCCGTGCAGCCGTAGTCGCAGAATCCCTGGAACGACAAGGTCGCAGGGACAGGCAGTTCGAACGGGTAGACAAGCAGTGCGTACTGGCCGGGGGCGGTAAGCGAGTCCAGATCGCACCCGACGTAGGGCTGACCAGAAGCGCAGGCATCGATTTCGCTGGTCCAGTCCGCGGCGGACCTCAGCTCCAGGTAGGGCTGGTCGACTCCGCTGCCGGTGAAGCTGGGGCTGATGATCTCAGTGTCTTCATTGGCATCGACCGTGAGGATGGCGCAATAACCTGTCGTCGCCTCCGATAGGTGGACGGCGATCGGGGCCCAGCCGGTCGCGCCTGACAATTCATGTGACTTGCAGCCAGCCACCCAGCCGGAGCCGGCGGACACCAGCCAGCTGTCCACATGGGCCGTGATCGCGATTCCCTGGTAACCGAGCGAGGTGACCAGGAGCTGGTATGTGGTGGAGCCCGTGGCGTAGCAGATCCCCGCGTACTGGCCGCATACCAGAACGCCACTCGCGTTGGTCACCTGAAGAATCGCGCCGGCCTGATCCGGCGCTTCCGAGCGTATGTCGAAGGAGTACTTATCGGCGGCCGTCCCGGTCACCCTGAAGCATTCTGTGTCCAGGTCGGAGGTGAGTTCCAGGGTGGTCGACGGCCCGCCGACCTTCGTCGATGCGGGCACGGAGCAGTGCGCGGTGCTCGAAACGTCGCGGCGCACCAGGTGGTAAGTATCTGATGGTCCGTCGGCGAGGATCACCAGCGCCGTGTAGGTAACGCCCGCCGTGTAAGAGCAGATCGCCGTACTGGCGCCGATGCAGACGTTCTTCCCGGTCGGGTCGTAAACGTAAATGGCTCCGTCGGTCGTATTCGTGTTGTTCGAATAGTCGATCATCTCCCCGGTGGAATGCTGCTTCGCCGGAACGCTCAGGCAGGCCGCGTCGGCGACGTGGGTCAGCTTGACGGTTGCCCCCCAGGAGCCGCCGAAACCGGACTGCGGCCACACGCCACAGCCTTTGTCAGACCCGGAACTCTGCGCGAGCACGCGGTAACCCCCGCCGGATGACTGTCCGGAGAGAATGATCCTGAACGGCGCGGTGCCGGTCAGCGCGCAGTCGGCGAAGACGTAGCCGTTGCTCTGGCACACCTGGGCGCCTGTGGCGTCAACGACGTTGAGCTGGGGCGACGAGCCGTCGGCGGTGGGCTGATTGAGCAGGTAAACAGCGGGGCCGGCCGACTTGGGCAGCGTCAGGCAGAGTTCCTCGCCCGTGCCGGCGAAGGTTCCGGTCGCGGGCCCTCCGTAGAAACCGGTGTCACCGGTCGTCTCGCAGCCCCGGCTCTCGTCCGCCGCGATGAAGACGGTGCCTATGTCAGCCAGATATTCGGGATACGGGTCGGCGATGAGTTCGTAAGTTCCCTTTGCGAGCTGGCAGTACGGGGCAGTGCTTGAGTAAGTGCTCGTGCACGCGACCGTGCCGTCCTGGGTATAGACGGTGCTGGTAGGAACGCCGTCTTGCGGGCTGACCGCATAGATCTGGTAACTGCCCGCCGTTCCTACCGCCAGCGTGCGGCAGCGGTCGGCCGAGCTCGTGTCAGGCGCTGTGCCGTAGGTCAGTTGCGGCCCGGCGAGGCATCCTTGCGGATCGCTGATGTCGTTGAGGTCAAGGTAATAAGTGATCGCGTCGCCGCTGACGGCGTCTACTTCGACGAAGTAAGGCGCGGTCCCGGTCAGCGTGCAGTCACCCTGATTGTCAGCGCAAACCTCCGCGCCGGCGGAATCGTAGACGGTAGTTAGCACGTCTACGTTCTGCCAGACGCTGTTGACGTGCAGAATCTGCCCGGTCGACATCGCCAGCGTGTAGCACGCCCCGACGCCGCCCGCCGCGAGCGAGGCGGTAAGGGTCGGCGTCGCGAACGACGGGTTCGCGACGGTGCAGGCTGAATCGGACAGCAGCGCACGGAAGGCGAGAGTGTAAGAGCCGCCGCCGTTCTGTACCGCCAGCGTGTACGTGCCTGACAGGTCCGTCGGGCACTGCGGCAGTTGGTTGAAAGCCGGCTGCTGGCAAGTGAGAGTGCCGCCGCCAGGCGCCGTGACGCTGAAGCTCAGCTCATCGCCCTGGGCGTTGATGATACGGAAGAACAGCAGGTCCGTGGTGCTGGTCAGGGAGAACGTGAAGGTGTCGGTGCCGCCGGCGGAAGGCGTGGTGCACGGGTAGACCGTGTCCGGCTGAATCTGGCCCGAGCAGGTATCCGCCTGCTTGGTCCCATTCAGGGCCGCCCGAGCGGCCGCGGCCCGCTGGCCGCCGCTGGGGTGCGGCATCTTCGGCATGGGTGGCCGGCTGGTCCGGCCGAAACCCCGGGCCGCCTTGATCTTGGCGATCTTCGGCGTTGTCGTGGGGGCCGATGCCTTGGATACCGGGGCGGCCGAGCCGACCGGTCGGGTGGCGGCTGAGGCAGGAGTAGCCGAAATGGCCAGACCCGCCACGAGAACGGCAAACGCCACGACAGAGCCAATGCGCAGGGACGAGACCATGTCCGACTCCAGCAAAGCAGCGACGTCGCGCGCCCTTGCGCGGCGACCTGGATATAACCAGAGAATAGGAGAACCTCATGATCATGGATGCTTGAGGGTCACATATGGCACTTTTCTCGCCATGATCATGACTTTGCCTGACGGCCCGCATGTCCCAGGACCGGAGAGATCAGCGGGCTCCGGTCCCGGTCAGATTGGCGGAGGATAGGAGATTCGAACTCCTGAGGGGTTGCCCCCAACACGCTTTCCAAGCGTGCGCCCTAGGCCACTAGGCGAATCCTCCGCCCGCAAGCCTACCGAGTCCGCAGCCCAACACAGAACCGGATTGCTGCTGTTGGCCCCATGACGGCGCGCCCAGCGATGGCACTACGCGGAGCCTAGGGTGCGGCAACTCTCCGGCTAAGGTGCCTGCCCGCCGGACGACCCGGCATGCTGCGGCGCGGCCCGACCCCATCAAACCCGGGTTTGGTGGTGCGTGCACCGACGCACACTGCCAGGAACAGCCGGGCGCACGGTGCCAGGAACAGCCGGGCGCACGGTGCCGGGGCACCTCGGGGCGTGGTGCTGGGGGCGGGCAGCATCGGCGGCCATGCGTTGCTGCTGGCGGGGCGAATCCAACCGCAACGGTGGTCATCTGATGCTGTCCGGGTGACGTCGTTGGGACTCTAATGCTGTAGCGGGGGCGCGGCGGGCAGCATCGCTGGCTACTTAATGCTGTCGGCCGGGGCCGGGGGCGGGGGCGGGGCCGGGGCCGG
>DATJLT010000242.1:0-20691 GCA_035509195.1 Streptosporangiaceae bacterium
GACCAGCGTGAAGATCAGAACCACCACCCAGGTCAGCCAGGAGAGCACCAGGCCCGCAGCTGCCTTCTCGCCATCGACCGGGCTGTCAGAGATCTGCCAGCCGAGCACGAGGAGCAGCCAGCCGATCCACACGCCGAGCTGAGCACGGGATCCCGGCGAGAAAAAAACCGAAAGCACAGGTGGCAGCGCGAAAAGGACGAGGAACAGGATTCCCCAGAGAATGTAATACCCGCGCACGCCGGAGCCGAGCACGTTGCCGAACTCGAAGTTCTCGAACTTCTCCTGCGCGACGATGTTGGTCAGCGGGTAGAGGATCCCGATTATGACCAGGATCACCGAGATCGGGTCGGCCTTCTGCCTGCCGAGCTGGCGCCGGCTGGCCAGGGCGGCGATGGCTATCAGCGCGGCCACGAGGGCAGCCAGGAGCGCGATCACGGAAACACCGAGAAGCTCGTGCCGCTCAGTTTCTGATGCTGTCACGTTCCCGGCGAAGGCGGCCTCGTAGATGTTCCAGGAAACGGCGGGCAACGCGATGCCGATGGTGGCGGCGAGGCCGGCTCCGGTGCGCCTGTCCTGGGCGGTCCAGATCGCGATGACGATCGCGGCGATGATCACCACGAGCGTGCTGAACCAGAAGACGGCCTCACCCGAGCTAGTCCTGTGTATGCCTGCCCAGAACAACTGGAGCAGCGCGGACAAGCCGGTAGCAAGGGCTGCGCAGACCGCGACTCCTGTCGCGATCGGCGCCAGCGGCGCGCCCCCAGGACCAAGCGGCCACGCCGGCCCTGTCGCCTGCTGCGCCCACTGCGGTCCCGTCTGCCACGCCGGGGCGGCCGGCGTCCAGCCCTGCTGAGGATTCTGCGGCCATTGCTGGCCTGGTCCCTGCCAGGGCGGCTGTTGCGGCTGAGCCTGTTGCGGCTGAGCCTGCTGCTGCGGCCACTGCGGCTGAGGGCCCTGTACGGGGTACGGCTGCTGCGGGGGCGCCGCCCCGGGCCACTGCTGCCCCGGCGAGACCACCTGCGGTACCTGCCCGGCCTGCGTCGCCTGCTCGGCCTGCGGTACGTCAGGGCTAGTCATCCAGGGCTGCGCCGCACCAGGCCTGATCGTCTCCTGGCTGCCAGGTGCCTGTCCGGGGTCGGGCAGCACAGGCCCGCCCCTGTTCACGACGTAGGTTGGCGGTGCCGCCTGATCGGGCTCGCCGGGAGTTGCCTGCGGTACAGAAGTGGGCTCGGGCACGCTGACCACCTCGTACCCGAGCGCCGCCGCGAATGCCGTCGCCGCCCAGTGCGCGCCTGCCGTGTCCATCGCGGACCTGGACGTTACGTCGGCGGCGACCATCGAGACCGCGGCCTGCGTCGAGATTCCCTGTTTCATCCGCTCGGCGAGAAGTTCAGCCATGCCGCTGCGTGCGGCCTCCGTGAGCATCGCGATCTGCCTGGTTAGCTGTGGCACGTCGTCGTTCAGCAAGCCTTCGAGCAGGTCAGCTTGCCCGAGTACCGGCACGCCGAAGCCCTGAACCACGCGTGCCAGCGCGGCCTGTGCCAGGCCGTTCGCGTCCTGCGCTGGATCCATCGCTCTATTTTCCCTTGTTATTTAGCTTTTCGCGTCGTCCTCGGCGTCGACGATCGATGCCGTCTTGCCGGCGATCTTGATCTTTCTTGGTCTCGCCACCACCTTGTGCCCTGGCTTGACCTGCTGAGGATCTTCGCCGGGAGTCTCGATCTCCCAGTTCTGGGTCGTCAGGTTGCGCAGCAGCAGACGGCCGGGAAGGCGCTGGTCGAACTCGGCCACGGCAAGTGGCTCCTCCAGCTGGCCTGGCAGCATCAGGTGACGGTTGGTGAGCATGGCGCCCTCGCTGAGCACGAGAGCGTAACTCGTGGTCTTGAGCAGCAGCGGCGCGGCGGGTACCCGGCCGCAGTTCCAGCAGGCCCTGTGCGTGTCTCCCGGGTCGAACAGCAGGGCGGCGTTGCAGTTGGCGCACTGCCAGATGCAGTCGGCCAGCCGGTAAAGCGCTCGGCGCCACAGGCTCTCGATGATGCGCCCGGTCAGCGTGTAGTCCTTGAGGCCCGTCGTGAACGACGCGATGAACATCTGCTGGAAGAACCGCGGGTAAACCGGCCACCAGTTGTTGACCGGATGCCCGGCCGCCGGGCGGTTGGCCGGGTTATCAGGATCGAAGACGAACAGCGGATCCTGAGCGAAGTGCTTGAGCAGCAGTTCCTCATCGGAGAGTCGTTCGCGATCTTCTGAGTTGTACGACTCGTCGACGGCGGAGCCTTCAAGCGGGTGCCCGTGGCAGAACAAGTAGAACAAGAACAGCGCAAGCGAGTACAGGTCGCTTTCTGTCCTCGGCGGCGCCTCGTTCAGCATGACCTCGGGTGCCATGAACTGAAGGGTCCCCTTGATGAACGTCTCGGCACCCGTGGTGCCCACGTTGTCGTTGTCGATGATCGCGACATCGCCCGTGCCGGGGTCAACGTACAGGTTGCCGAAGCTGACGTCCCGGTAGCACAGGCCGTCGGTATGCAGCGAGGCGAAGGCGTCAACCAGGTTGAGGCCTATTTTTATCTTCACGTGAAAGTCGGGCGCCTGGTTGCTTGAGAGCATCTGGAAGCAGGTGATGAACCTGGGCTCCATGCGTGGCATGACATAGCCGAATCCCTCACGACCCGGGCTGGAGACCATGTCGATCGGCCAGATGAACGCGTGGCTCTTCGGCCGGCCGCCTTCGACCAGTTTCACGAGGCCGGCCTGGATCTTCTCGTCGAACTCCCGGCTCGCCGATGGCCGGTACCACTTGACCGCCAGGGGGCGGCCGTGCAGTTCGGTGGCGTAGACGGCCCCCTGCCCGCCGCGCCCGAGGCGCTGACCGATCTGCAGGGGGTCGGCCGCCGACCGCATGAAGACCGAGTCGCCTTCTTTGAGATCAGTCATTCTTCCGACAATCTCCGGTAATGATCGATGCCTGCGGGTGGGGAAGTAACAGCGGCGAGTTGCCGTGCGCGCGCGCTGAAACCGCTGGGAAACAGCGACCTGAGCGGAGCAGGCACGTTCCCGAGCGGTCCCTGGCTGCTGTTCTTCGGCGCAGAGCCGTCCGCGGGTGATGAGGGCGTCAGCGAATTTCTTGGCGTCGGGCGGGCAGTGGGGCTGACTGAACCCGGCGTGTGCGAGGGCTTGGGTGAGGCGGGGATCGTGCTCCCCACCGTTTGCCTGATCGTCGGCGTGCCGCCCGAATGGCGCATGGAAAGTACGACCACGCCGGCGACCGCCAGCACGAGCACGGCGATGACCGGAAGCATGATCTGAGGCCGCAGCAGGAACGCGCCTGGGGATGACCGCGGCTTGGGAGCGGACCAGGCGGGCGCCGGCGGTCCTTCGTCCCATGGCGACCTGGGCCTCGCGCGTGCGGGCACAGTGGGGCGGCTCGAGCTGCCCTGGCCGGCGCCCGCGGCAGGAACTGCCGGCGAGCCTGCCTGCTTGGGGTGCTCACGCGTTGTCCCGGCGTCCTGCGTCCAGGCAGGAATCGCGTCACCTGGCGCGGTCTCGAGTGCGAGAGTCCGGCCGGGACCGCTGAAGGGCGATGGCCGTTCCTTTTCCTGCGGCGGCGAAAGCGTCACGGACTGGTTGAGGGCCAGCGCGACCGTGGTGTCATCGCCACTGCCGTCTGAGGACGCGCAGGTAGCTGCCCAGCCGGGCAGTTCACCGCCGATCCACTCGGTACCGCGCGTGCTGCCAAGGCGCACCAGGTCGGCGGCGAAGGACTGTGCCCAGTTCGCTTCGGCCTGCGCGTTGCCGTAGCCGTCAGTAGCCGCGAAGACGCCGTATACCGGCGTCTTCGCGAGGTTGACCAGCGCCACCCTGAACGACGAGACGGCGTCGGGCTGGCACAGGCTGGTGGTCGCTGTGCCGTCGAGCCGGGGATCGGTGGGCACCGGGCTGAGCGCCCTGCCGTCGGGCAGGATCAGGATGATCTCGCCATCGCCGACCTGGCCGAGCACGGCGACCTGTGGCGTCAGCACGCCGACGAGCAGCGTGGAGCCGTAAGGAATCTCTGGCGGATCATCAGGCACCACCGCCACGGACTCGAACTCCGTGATCGGGCTGCTTGCGAGGTCCTCAGCGACCAGTTCGCGCCAGCGGGCAACGATGGCTGAGACGAGCGAACTGGCTGCCTCGGCCGACGGAGCTTCCGATGCGGGCAGGTCAGCGGCCCACTTCCTGGCCACCGAGCAGGCGGCCGTAACGGCGAAACGGGATCCGCGGTCACTGCGGAAGTGACGGATGTGGCCGTGTCCGTCGGCGACCGCGAAAACCGGCAGGCTAGGACGGCCAGGGCGTTCGGCCCGGTTGGTCAGCACCCCGTCCTGGTTGGGCATCCTGGCCCGCACGTGATCGGCGCCGATCGCGCTCGCCGAGAAGATCTCCCAGGGGTCGTCGTACTTGTCGACTTTCGTCGTCTGGCCATCGCGGCTGTGCCGTGCCATGGGTCACAGCACCACGTCTGAGATGTCCGCGATGATCGGACCGTGCCGGTCATCGGCGCCTGGCATCGGAGCCGAGCGGACATTCGGGTTCGTCACCCAAAGCGACGCCCGGTGGAGCTGGTCGGCGATCTGCTCGACGTCGCTGGCTACCAGAACGGGCAGGCTCGAGTTGCCGATGAATTTTGTCAGTGCTTCTGATCGCGCGGTATTTCCGATAGCCACCGCGATCCGCATGCCGTCGCGTGCGGCCGGAACCGACAGCAGAGCCTGGAGCCCGGCGTCGAAGTCGGCGGGCTGGTCGGTAGGCAGCCCGTCGGTAATCAAGACGAGCACCGGGCGCAGTCCCTTGCTGGCCTGGTCGGTGATCAGGGCCTCGCCGACCATGCGAAACGCGGGAGCCATGAACGTGCGGCCGCGCTCGACTGCCGCGAGTTCCCGCCAGCGCATGTTGTTAGCGGGGGTCGGCTCCCTGATGTGCCAGCGCGGCTCATCGGCGAAGGCAATAGCGCGGACCAGTATGGTTTTTTCCTGCTCTCGCTCCCAAGATGCGAAATGCTGGAGCATGTCACCTATTGCGAAGTTAAGCGCCTTGATTTTCGCGCCCATCATGGAGCCCGAGCAGTCGGCAAGCAAAATTACGTGCAGGGGCCGGCGGGCGACGCCGCCTCCAGGCATCACCGACTTGGTCCGCATGTAGTGGATATCCATGCCACTCAACGCTGGGTCAGCCCCCTCCCGTTTCCCGCAGGAAGCCCCGGCGCGGATTCCCTAATCCTGACGCCTTTACTAACGGGACGTCAAAGTATGGCACGTTTCGCTTTAGGCTGTCGGCCAGGTCAGGTCTTGTCCTGCCCGTTCGCCTCGCCCGCGCCCGGTCCGCCAGGCGCGGCTGGCCCGCCCGGTTCATCCTTGCCTTCGGGCTTCTCGCCGGGCGCCGGCGCCGCTTGTGCGGCTTCGGCCGCCGCGCCAACCTGGGCGACCTCGGCAAGCAGGCTCTCCAGCCTGCTTCCGGTGATGCGACGGAACGTACGGTGGTCACGCGTACGGTCGAGGACGGCAACCTCTAGCTGGCTGGCGACGATTTCCACGCGGTCACCGTTGGCCGGAGCGGCTAGCCCGGCAATGGCGGTCGCCAGCGCCGCGGGCAGCGACATGCCGTCCGAATAGTGCTCCTTCAGCACCGTGCCGATCCGGTCCGCCCGGCCGCCTACCGCCACGTACCCGTGCTCGTCGTTGACCGAGCCGTCAAACGTGATCCGGTAGATCTGGTCATCGGCCGGTGCCTGGCCAACCTCAGCGACGACTATCTCTACTTCGAACGGCTTGGGACTGTCAGTGAAGATCCCGCCGAGGGTCTGCGCATACCAGTTGGCCAGGCCCCGCGCCGTCACGTCCTGCCGGTCGTACTGGAACCCGGTCAAGTCCGCGTACCTGACGCCTGCCTTGCGGAGGATCTCATATTCGTTGTAGCGGCCTACTGCGGCGAACGCGATCCGGTCGTAGATCTCGCTGATCTTGTGCAAGGCACGCGACGGGTTCGGCGCGACGAACAAGATGCCGTCGGCGTACTGGATTACAACTCCGTCGCGGCCGCGCGCGATGTTCTTGCGCGCGTAGTCCGCCTTGTCCTTCATCGCCTGTTCAGGCGACACGTAGAACGGCATCGACACCGCTGGCGTTTCCTTAACTATGTGTGTCCGCTTTGTGGATTAGCGCGCTACTCCGCGCGCATGGAGGCCGAAGGGCCGTCAGGGTCGGTCATCCGGCCGGCGACCACGGCTTCGGCGTAGCCGCCCGCCTGCGCGTCGGTGAGCCGCTGGTAGCCATCGGCGGTGACGGTCGCGACGAGCGGGTAAATCCGCCTGCTCATGTCGGGTCCCCCGGTCGCCGAGTCGTCGTCAGCCGCGTCGTAGAGCGCCTGCATGCAGGCCATGATCGCGTCGGACTCATTCATGCCGTCCGAATACAGCTTCTTCAGCGATCCGCGCGCGAACACCGAGCCCGAGCCGATCGAGTGGAACCGCCGCTCCTCGTAGCGTCCGCCCGCTACGTCGTAGCTGAAGATCCGGCCGCCGTCTTCCTCTGTGTCGTAGCCGGCGAAGATCGGCACGACCACGAGTCCTTGCATGGCACCGCCGAGATTGCCGCGCACCAGCCCCGCGAGCCGGTTCGCCTTGCCCTCGAGCGAGAGCAGCCTGCCTTCGAGTTTCTCGTAGTGCTCAAGCTCGAGCTGGAACAACCTGACCAGTTCCAGGGCGATCCCTGCCACGCCGGAGAAGCCTATGCACGAATACTCGTCGCTTCTGAACACCTTCTCGATATCGCGCTGAGAAATCATGTTCCCCGCGGTGGCCCGCCGGTCACCGGCCATCACGACACCGCCGCTGAACGCGGCGGCGACGATCGTCGTGCCGTGCGGAAGCTCCCTGGCCAGATCAGGGGTCACTTGCAGGCCGCGCACACCTGGCAGCAACTCTGGTGCGGCAGCCGCGACGAAATCGCTGAACGACGACGTCCTCGCGGTCAGGTAAGCCGCGCCCATCAGCCTGGCATTCGTGTCAGCCAACGCGATCCTTTCCCTAGCCGCCCTTCATGGGCCGGGCGGTCACTCACCTGACCCTACTGCCACCACGCCGCGCACCGGCCGGGGCGGTGCGGTCATTCGCCGCCCTTCTGCACGTACGACCTGACGAACTCCTCGGCGTTCTCCTCGAGAACCTCGTCGATCTCGTCGAGGATCGCGTCGACGTCGTCGGCCAGTTTCTCCTGCCGGTCCCTGAGCTCTTCCGTGCTCTGCTCGACCTCGGCCTCTTCGTCCTGGCCACGCCGGGACGCATGCCGCTGTCCGCCCGTATCTTTAGTCGCCATACCGACGCCCTCCATACTCTTGCCCGAACCTAAAGCTATCCTCGCCCACGCGTGCCCAAGCTAATCACGCCGGAGGCGACCAGGGCGGCGCTACTTGCCGGTGAGAGCAGTGACCAGTTCTGACGCCGTGGCGCAGCGGTCAAGGAGATCGCCTACGTGCGCCCTGGTGCCGCGCAGCGGTTCGAGGGTAGGCACCCGCTGCAGCGATTCGCGACCAGGAAGGTCGAAGATGACCGAATCCCACGAGGCGGCCGCGACCGCATCGGGGTACTTCGCCAGGCAACGGCCGCGGAAGTAGGCCCTGGTGTCCTCTGGCGGATCTGTGACGGCTCGCTGGACGTCCGCCTCGCTTAGCAGCCGCTTGAACCGGCCAGAAGACACCAGGCGGTTGTAGAGCCCGCGATCGGAACGTACGTCTGAGTACTGCAGGTCGACGAGCTGCAACCGCGGATGATTCCAGGCGAGGTTGTCACGGCTGCGATAGCCGTCGATGAGCTGGAGCTTGGTGACCCAGTCAAGCTCGCCCGCTAGCTGCATGGGATCGTCGGCCAGGCGGGCCAGCGCGGACTCCCAGCGGTCGAGCACGTCGGCGGTCAGGTCGTCGGTATTGGCGCCGAACTTGTTCTGCGTGTACTTGCGGGCGAGTTCGGCGTACTCCATCTGGATCTGGACCGCCGTCAGCTTCCTGCCGTCCCGCATTGGCACCAGGTGCTTGCAGGAGGGATCATGGGAGATCGCGCGCAGTTCCGCGACAGGACCTTCGATGGCGAGGTCGGCACCGAGGAACCTGTCCTCGATCATCGAGAGCACCAGCGCCGTCGAGCCCAGCTTGAGGAACGTGGAGATCTCGCTCATGTTCGCGTCGCCGATGATGACGTGCAGCCTGCGGTACTTCTCAGGGTCGGCGTGCGGCTCGTCGCGCGTATTGATGATCGGGCGCTTCAGCGTCGTCTCCAGGCCGACCTCGACCTCGAAGAAGTCGGCTCGCTGACTGATCTGGAAACCGTCTTCCCTGCCGTCGGCGCCGATGCCCACGCGGCCCGCGCCGCAGATCACCTGCCTGGTCACGAAGAACGGCGTCAGGTGCCTGACGATCTCGGCGAACGGGGTCGACCGGCTCATCAGGTAGTTCTCGTGACAGCCGTAGGACGCGCCCTTGTTGTCTGTGTTGTTTTTGTACAGCTGGATCGGGGCGCTGCCTGGAATGGCGGCGGCCTGAGCGGCCGCCTCTTCCATCACCCGCTCTCCCGCCTTGTCCCACAAGACGGCCGACATCGGTTCTGTGCACTCGGGCCCCGAGTACTCAGGATGGGCATGATCGACATAGAGTCTCGCGCCGTTGGTCAGTATCACGTTGGCCAGGCCGAGGTCTTCATCGGTGAGCTGACTGGCGTCAGCGGTTTCCCTGGAAAGGTCGAACCCGCGGGCATCGCGCAGCGGGTTCTCCTCCTCGAAGTCCCACCTGGTGCGGCGGGCACGGGCCGCCGTCGCCGAGTGGTAGGCGTTGACCACCTGGGACGAGGTGACCATCGCATTCGCGCCAGGCTGGCCGGGCACCGAGACGCCGTACTCGGTCTCGATGCCCATCACTCGGCGAACGCTCATGACTCCCACACTAGTGCCGCACCGCGACTAGCCAGGTTATTGGCTCGCGCCAAACCGCTGACCAGTGTCACAGGTATTGGCCGGTGTTCGCCACGGTGTCGATGGACCGGCCAGCTTCGTTGCCGCTCTTGCCAGACACCAGGGTCCTGATGTAGACGATGCGCTCGCCCTTCTTGCCCGAGATCCTGGCCCAGTCGTCCGGGTTGGTGGTGTTCGGCAGGTCTTCGTTCTCGCTGAACTCGTCCACGCAGGCCGACAGCAGGTGCGCCACCCGCAGGCCCTTCCTGCCGGTCTCGAGGAATTCCTTGATCGCCATCTTCTTGGCACGGTCCACGATGTTCTGGATCATGGCGCCGGAGTTGAAGTCCTTGAAGTAAAGGACTTCCTTGTCGCCGTTGGCGTAGGTGACCTCGAGGAACCGGTTCTCCTGCGTCTCGCTGTACATGCGCTCAACGACCCGCTGGATCATCTCGGCGACGGTCGACTCCTGCGAGCCGCCGTGCTCGGTTACGTCGTCAGGATGCAGCGGCAGCCCCGCCACCACGTACTTGGAGAAGATCTCCCGCGCGGCTTCGGCGTCAGGACGCTCGATCTTGATCTTCACGTCGAGCCTGCCAGGACGCAGGATCGCGGGATCGATCATGTCCTCGCGGTTCGAGGCCCCGATCACGATCACGTTTTCCAGGCCCTCGACGCCATCGATCTCGCTCAGCAACTGCGGGACGATCGTGTTCTCCACGTCGCTTGACACGCCAGAGCCCCTGGTGCGGAAGATCGAGTCCATCTCGTCGAAGAACACGATGACGGGCATGCCCTCGCTGGCCTTTTCCCTGGCACGCTGGAACACCAGCCGGATGTGCCGCTCAGTCTCCCCGACATATTTGTTGAGAAGCTCAGGGCCCTTGATGTTGAGGAAGAAGCTCTTCCCCTCCTTGGCGGCGCTTGACGCACCGTCCGCGCTGGCACTGGCGAGCTGGGCCGTACGGCGCGCGACCTGCTTGGCGAGCGAGTTCGCGACGGCCTTGGCGATCAGCGTCTTGCCGCAGCCGGGCGGTCCGTAAAGCAGCACGCCCTTCGGCGGCCTGAGCTGGTGTTCCTTGAACAGGTCCGCGTGCAAATATGGCAGTTCGATCGCGTCCCTGATCTGCTCGATCTGGGGCCCGAGCCCGCCGATCTGCTCGTAGGTAATGTCAGGAACTTCCTCGAGGATCAGTTCCTCGACCTCGGCCTTGGGTATTCGCTCATACACGTAGCCTGACCTCGGCTCGAGCAGCAGCGAGTCGCCGGCCCGCAGGGTCCCTGCCAGCAGCGGCTCGGCAAGGCGGACGATGCGCTCTTCGTCGGCGTGCGAGATGACCAGCGCCCGGTCGCCGCCCTCGAGCAGCTCCTTGAGCATGACCACTTCGCCGACGGTCTCGTACCCGAGCGCGACGACGACGTTGAGCGCCTCGTTGAGCACAAGTTCCTGGCCGGGGCGGATGTCGTCGAGCTCGATGCTGGGGCTGACCGAGACGCGCATCTTCCGGCCGCCGGTGAACACGTCGGCGGTGCCGTCCTCGTTGGCCTGAAGGAACACGCCGAAGCCTGACGGCGGCTGCGCCAGCCGGTCGACCTCTTCCTTTAGCGCGATGATCTGATCCCTGGCCTCGCGCAAGGTCGCGGCCAGTCGCTCGTTCTGGCCCGTGACGCTCGACAGCGCCGCCTCTGATTGCGCCAGCCTGTCCTCGAGCAGCCGAGATGTCCTGGGAGAATCGGCGAGCTTGCCACGCAGCGCCGTTACCTCCTCCTCAAGGAAGGAGACCTGGTCCGTCAGGACCTTGACCCTGACCTCGTCATCATGGCGCGCGGCGCGAGCGCTGTCGTCACGAGAGGCCATGCCCCTCACCCCCTCCTTAGAGCGGACTTACCTAGACCCTACCTAGCCCCGGTCATTCCGTAACCTCACGTGGGGCATCCGTCCCGTTCTTTTCTGCGAGGACCGCCTGCGAAGATCGCCTGCGAGGCGACTAGGCTGGTGTCCCAGCTAGTAGCATTTCGTGGTTTTCCTCGGCTAAACCTGACGCAGTCCGGTATCTATATATTTCCACCATATCTGGTATCGCAACGCCTGCTCCATTTAAGCCGGCCCCACGCTCACGAACCAGCCGACTCAGGTTCTTGGGCGCCCTTAGCTGGCCGCCGGCGGCGCGGCGGTGCGATCACGCCTGGCGCCAGCCGCCTGGCCGTCACGATGAAGCCCGTGTGCCCCACCATACGGTGTTCGGGCCGGACCGCGAGACCTTCGACGTGCCAGCCCCTGACCAGCGTCTCCGATGCCGCGGGCTCGTCGAAGCCGCCATGTGCGCGCAGGTACTCAACCACGCGGGACAACTGAGTTGTCGTCGCCACGTAACAGCAGAGCAGCCCGCCCGGGGCGAGCCAGCTTGCCGCGCCTTCGACCTGCTCCCACGGCGAGAGCATGTCGAGCACGACCCGGTCGAAGTCGCGGAGACCGCCGGCTTGCCCGCCAGGCAGATCGTCGGCCACGAGCTCCCAAGCTGGATGCGGACCGCAGAAGTAGCTTTCCACATTGCGCCTGGCGATCCCGGCGAAGTCGGTCCTTCTTTCGTAGGAGACCAGCGTGCCGCTCTCGCCGATCGCACGGAGCAGCCAGCAGGTCAGGGCGCCAGAGCCGGCTCCCGCCTCGATGACACGCGCACCGGGGAAAATGTCCGCCATGGCGATGATCTGGGCGGCGTCTTTCGGATAGACCACGGTAGCCCCGCGTGCCATCGAGACCGTGTAGTCGGCGAGCAAGGGCCGCAGGGCGATGTACTGCGTGCCGCCAGAGGCCTTGACCACGCTGCCTTCTGGCTGGCCGATCAGGTCGTCGTGCGCTACCGAGCCCCGGTGGGTGTGGAACGCGCGGCCTGCCTCGAGTACGAGGCGGTGCTTGCGGCCCTTCTCATCGGTGAGCTGCACCTGGTCGCCAGGCAAGAACGGGCCGCGATGGGGTTTGATCACCCGGCACAGGCTAGCGTGCCACGCGGCCTCACTCAGACTCCGGCGAAGGCGATGTCGAGGTCGGCAGTGGCGAGCACGCCTGCGACCTGCCCGCTCGCCTCGGTCAGCAGGTACTCCGTTGCCGGGTGCTGCTGTACGGCCTGCAGCAAGTCCATGCCAGACAAGTCAGCCGACAGCACCATCTCGGGATCTAGCGTCCTCGCGAGAGAGCCCACCTCGATCCAGGGCCGCCGTTCCTCAGGGGTCGCCTGAACCGCGGCTTCGCTCACGATCGCGGTCGGGGTGCCCTCGTGGTCGACGATCACCAGCGCCCGCGCCCCGGCGGCCTGAGCCCGCCTGACCGCTTCAGCGAGCGGGACATTGGATGTTACCGGGATGGCCTTCCTTGCCAGGCGCCTGGCGCTGACAGCAGGAAGCCGCTCCCGTATCTTCGCCGCCTTGATCGCCTGAGTCGACTGCAGCCACATGAACCCGGCGATGACGAGCAGCCAGAGCCAGGAGAGGTTGAGGAAGGAACCGCCGGACCTCTGCTGTCCGTACAGGGCAAGGCCGACCAGGGCTATCGCGAGCACTCTCCCGGCCCAGGCGGCCGCGACCGTGGCGCTGAACGGCTTGCCCGTAAGCTTCCATACGCCGGCGCGGAAGATCCGGCCGCCGTCGAGCGGCAGGCCTGGCAGCAAGTTAAAGATGCCGACGATCAGGTTCGCTACGAACACCTGCTCGATCAGGTCATGAGGAAGTCCGCCGGAGACCACCTTGGCCAGTTCGTATCCGGCCGCGGCGAGCACGAGCGAGATCGCCGGGCCCGCGCCTGAGATCAGGGCCTCCCTGCCCGGGGTCTGCGGCTCTTTCTCGATTTCCGAGTACCCGCCGAGCGGGTAAAGCAGCACACGGCGCACGGGCAGCCCGAACGCCCGTGCTACCACGCAGTGCGCCAGTTCGTGCACGAGCACGGAGACGTAGAGCAGGAGCACGAAGGCCGTCGCCACGATGTACTGGTCGGAGGTCTTGGCGATGCTCGCCGCTTCGACGCTCGTCGCGTACATCACCACGAGGACCGCGGCGAAGATCAGCCAGTAAGGCGAGATGTAGACAGGGATGCCGAAAGGCTTGGCCACGACGAGGCCGAGCCGCGGATCACGGCGCCTTGGCCCGCCGGGCTCGTTTTGCCCGGGATCAGCGTTGCCGCGCTCGGGCGCACTAGTTGCCACGACACGATGCTACGTGGTTTTGACTGCTTGCCGTCATCGCGGAGTCGCGCATCGCCGGGCGGTTTGTCGGTGCCCTGGCCTACCCTGCCAAGGGTGGACGATAGTCAGGTAGCCGTAGCGACTCTCGAGCAGGCGACACCGCGCGAGTGGTCGCTTTCCCCTTCGCGGGCAGCGGATTTCATGACCTGCCCGCTGCTCTACCGGTTCCGCGTCATTGACAGGCTGCCTGAGGCACCGAGCGCGGCCGCCGCACGCGGAACGCTCGTCCACGCCGTTCTCGAGCGCCTGTTCGACGCTCCGGCCCTGGCGAGGAGCCCGGAGGCGGCTGCCGGGCTCATTGACCCCGAGTGGGAACGCCTGGTAGCCGCAGAGCCCGAGCTTGAGGGAGTGTTCGGCGACGAGACCGAGCGGGAGGTCTGGCTGACGCAGGCCCGCACGATGCTCGGCAGGTACTTCACGCTCGAGGACCCGAGGAGGCTCGAGCCCGCGCACCGTGAGCTTCACGTCCAGGCCGTGCTGGCTTCCGGCCTGAAGCTGCGCGGATATATTGACCGGCTTGACGTGTCTCCGGCGGGCGATGTCAGGATCGTGGACTACAAGACGGGAACCGCGCCGCGCGAGGAGTTCGAGGCACGCGCCCTGTTCCAGATGAAGTTCTATGCGCTTGTCCTCTGGCGCTCGGAAGGCACCGTGCCGAAAATGCTCCAGCTCATGTACCTCGGCAACGGCGAAATCGTACGGTACGCCCCCGATGAGGCCGACCTGCTGGCGACGGAACGGAAAATCGAGGCGCTGTGGCGGGCCATACAGAAGGCCCGTGAAGCGGCCGACTGGCGCCCCCGCCGTGGCAGGCTGTGCGGCTGGTGCGCCCACCAGCAGTTCTGCCCCGAGTTCGGCGGAACTCCCCCGCCACTGCCCGCGGTCCCCGATGAAGTTCCCGCCTCCGCCGACCAGCCAGACTTTGTCGACTTGTAGATTCGCGTCAGAACGCGATACTACTTGACTAGATAATTGCGATAGTACTTAATGAGAGCAAGCAGCAAGCACCGCGAGGAGACATGTCGATAATCGAAGCCAGAGGGCTGGCCAGAACCTTCACCAGCAGGAAACGAAAGGTCGAGGCGGTCCGCGGGGTGGACCTGACCGTGGAAGGCGGCGAGATCGTCGGCTTCCTTGGCCCCAACGGTGCGGGCAAGACGACGACTCTCCGCATGCTGACCACCCTCCTGCGCCCGACGGCGGGCACCGCCACCGTCGCGGGCTGTGACCTCCTGAGGGACCCGCTCGGGGTCAGGCGCAGGATCGGCTACGTGCCGCAGGCGATCGGCGTGACCGCCGGCGGCACCGACCCGAACTGCACCGTAGCCGAGGAACTGGCCATCCAGGGCCGTGTCTACCGCCTGTCCGCCGCCGAGACGGCCGCACGCGCCAGCTTGCTGACCGATCAGCTTGACCTGTCGGGACTTGAGCCCAGGCTCACCAAGACCCTGTCAGGCGGCCAGCGCCGCCGGCTCGACATCGCGCTCGGCCTGATCCACTCCCCCGCGATCGTCTTTCTCGACGAGCCGACGACCGGCCTTGACCCGCAGAGCCGCAGCAACATGTGGGAGCACATCACGGACCTGCGGGAGAAGCTGGGCACGACGATCTTCCTGACCACGCACTACCTCGAAGAAGCCGACGCCCTCTGTGACCGCGTACTCGTCATCGACCACGGCAAGATCATCGCCGAGGGCGTGCCAGACGAACTCAAGCGGAGAATCGCCGGTGACGTGGTCACGTTGTCGGTGACCGGCGACCAGGCGGAGGCCAAGGACATACTTGCCGCTCACCCGGACGTCCGCGAGATCGCGTTTGACGGCCGCTGGATCAGGATGACGGTGGAGCACGGCGAGGAGGCGCTGCCCTCGATGCTTCGTGCGCTCGACAGCCACGGCATCTCTCTCGCCTCGATCCAGCTCGCCAGGCCGACGCTCGACGACGTCTTCCTCACGCTCACCGGCCGCTCGCTGCGCGACGACTCGCCTTCTGGAGCCGCCGGCGCTGATGACGAGCAAGAAACCCAAGAAGAAGCGCTGGCAAGCGCTGGCACCAGTGGCGAAGGACGGAGCCAGGCCCGATGACCACGACCGTAACGACGACGCCCGACCTCGCCGCGCCCCCGCCAGGCGAGCTCAGCGCACTACGGCCAGAGAACAGGCTCCTGAGCTTCTTCAGCGACACCTGGCTGATCTTCACCAGGCAGATGCGGCTGTCGCTGCGCAACCCGGCCTGGGTCATCATCGGCCTCATCCAGCCGATCCTCTACCTGGCCTTCTTCGGCCCGCTGCTGTCCAGGGTCGCCAAGAGCGGCGCGCTAGGCGTCCCTGCCAGTAACCCGTACAGCTTCTTCGTTCCCGGCCTGCTGATCCAGCTTGGCCTGTTCGGCGCGGCGTTCGTCGGGTTCACGATCATCTCCGACTGGCGCGCGGGCGTGATCGAGCGGTTCAGGGTGACGCCGGTGAGCCGGATGGCGATGCTGGCAGGACGGGTGCTGCGTGATGTCATCACGCTGACCGTCCAGGCGATCGTGCTGGTTCTCGCCGGCGTCGCGTTCGGGCTTCGCGCCCCGCTCGGCGGTGTACTCGTCGGCCTCGGTTTCGTGGCCGTCGTCGCGGTCAGCCTGTCCGCCGTGTCCTACGCGACCGGCCTGCTGCTGAAGAGCGAGGACGCGCTGGCGCCGCTGCTCAACATGATCATGGTGCCGCTGATGCTGCTGTCGGGGATCATGCTGCCGATGACGCTCGGGCCGCACTGGCTGCGCATCGCCGCGAAATGCACGCCGTTCGGTTACATCATCAACGCGATGCGCGGCGCGTTCGCCGGGCACTACCTCACCACGATCATGCTGGAGGGCATCTGCGTGGCCATCGGCCTCGCCGCGGCCTGCCTCTGGCTGGCCAGCCGCGCGTTCATGAAGGAAAACGCCTAAGCCCCGGCGACCAGCCCGCGCAGCGTGGCCAGGTCGAGCCGCGTCAGCGAGTTCACGATCAGCAGCCCCGGCCGTTCAGGTATGGGGGCGAGCCCTGGCACCGCGATCGTGACGCAGCCAGCCGCCAGCGCCGCGGCGACGCCGTTCGGCGAGTCCTCGAGCGCCACGCAGCACCGAGGGGACGCCCCGACCAGCGAAGCCGCGAGCAGGTAAGGCTCGGGGTCAGGCTTCGGCGAGGTCACGTCCGCACCGCAGACGACCACGTCGAACCCGACTCCGTACCTGGCCAGCGCCTTGAGCACGGCCTCGGCGATAACGCGCTCTGACGACGTGACGAGCGCGTAAGGCACCCCCGCATCGCGTACGGCGCTGAGCAGCTCGATCGCGCCTGGCAGGGGCTCGATCTCCTGCGAGCCGAGCCTCTCGGCCATGCCGCCGACTAGCCAGTCCGCGACCAGGTCAAAGGAAGGCCCGAGCTCGGGCCGTTCAGTGCGGCCGATCAAGTAGTCGACGGTGCGCTTGAGCGATCCGCCAACCAGGGCCTGCTGGTCGGCCGCCGTCCAGGACCCGCCCAGGCGGTTCATAACCGATCGCTCTACTTCAAACCAGAGGGGCTCGGTGTCGACGAGCAGCCCGTCCATGTCGAACAGGACGCCTTGCAGGTGGTTCATCAGGTGCTGAAGTATTTCGCTTCCGGGTGATGCACGATCAGCGCATCCGTTGACTGCTCGGGCGCGAGCTGGAACTCCTCAGACAACCGCACTCCGATCCGCTCGGCGTCAAGCAGTCGCATCACCTTAGCCCGGTCCTCGAGATCAGGACAGGCCGGGTAGCCGAACGAGTACCTGCATCCCTGGTATCCGACCCGCAAGATGTCGTCGAGGTCGTCTGGATCGGCACCGCCTATGCCGAGCGCTTCCCTGACCCGCGCGTGCCAGTACTCGGCCAGCGCCTCGGCGAGCTGGACAGACAGCCCGTGCAACTCCAGGTAGTCGCGGTAAGCGTGCTTGGCGAACAGCTCGCCGGTTGCCTCGCTGATCTTCGGGCCGATCGTGACGAGCTGGAACGCGACCACGTCGGTCTGCCCCGACGACGACGACTTGAAGAAGTCCGCCAGGCACAGCCGCCTGTCTCGCCGCTGCCTCGGGAAAGTGAACCGCTCGCGCTCCCTCCCGTCCTCGCCGAGCACGATCAGGTCGTTGCCTTCGCTCACGCAAGGGAAGTAGCCGTGCACGACGGCCGCCTGCAGCAGTCCCTCTGTCTGCGCCCGCTCCAGCCACATCCGCAGCCGCGGCCGCCCCTCGCTCTCGGCAAGTTCCTGATGCGAAGGCCCTTCGCCGCCCCGCGTGGGCTTGAGGCCCCACTGCCCGAGGAACAGCGCCCGCTCATCCAGGTAACTGGCGTACTCGCCGAGCTGGATGCCCTTGACCACGGCGGTGCCGAGGAAGGGGGGTGCCGGCACTGGCGCATCTTTTGAAACATCCGAGATATTCAAGTAAGCACCATCGGCTGCCTGCCCGCCGGCCTGCTCGCCCGCGGAGCTGGTCATAAGCCTCGCGGGCGGCCGCACCCGCCGTTCCCGCAACGCGGGCAGGCTCGCCCCGGGCACTCCGCGCTTGACCGCCATCGCGGCATCCATCAGCCGCAAGCCCTCGAAGGCGTCCCTGGCGTACCTGACCTCGCCGTCGAACAACTCGGCCAGGTCCTGCTCGACGTATGAACGGGTCAGCGCCGCGCCGCCAAGCAGCACAGGCCAGCGTTCCGCCAGCCCGCGCGAGTTCAGCTCGGCCAGGTTGTCCTTCATCACGACGGTGGACTTGACCAGCAGCCCCGACATGCCGATCACGTCGGCTTCGTGATCGAGCGCGGCTTGCACGATCGCCGAGATCGGCTGCTTGATGCCGAGGTTGACGACCTCATATCCGTTGTTGGAGACGATGATGTCGACCAGGTTCTTGCCGATATCGTGCACGTCGCCCTTGACCGTGGCCAGAACGATCCTGCCCTTGCCCGACTCGCCAGTTCGCTCCATATGCGGCTCGAGATAGCCGACGGCGGCCTTCATGACCTCGGCCGACGTAAGCACGAAGGGAAGCTGCATCTGCCCGGAGCCGAACAGCTCGCCTACCGTCTTCATGCCGTCGAGCAGGATGTCGTTGACGATCTCGAGCGCGGCCCGCCCGGCAAGCGCCTCCTCAAGGTCGGCCTCGAGGCCCTGCCGTTCGCCGTCGATGATCCGGCGCTTCAGCCGCTCGGATAGCGGCAGCCCGGCCAGCTCGGCCGCCCGGCTCGCCTTAAGCGACCTGGTGTCGACGCCTTCGAAGAGCTCGAGCAGCCTGGTGAGCGGGTCATAGCCGTCGCGGCGGCGGTCGTAGATCAGGTCGAGCGCGACCTGGAGTTGCTCGTCAGGTATCCGCGAGATCGGCATGATCCTCGCCGCGTGCACGATCGCGGAGTCGAGCCCCGCCTTGACGCACTCGTTCAGGAAGACGGAGTTCAGTACCGCTCGCGCGGCCGGGTTCAGGCCGAAGGAGACGTTGGAGACGCCGAGCGTGGTCTGCGCGTCCGGGTAGCGGCGCTTAATCTCGCGGATCGCCGCGATCGTCTCGATCGCGTCGCGCCTGGTCTCTTCCTGCCCGGTGGCGATCGGGAACGTCAGGCAGTCGACGATGATGTCGCACTGCCGCATGCCCCAGTTCCCTGTCAGGTCCTCGATCAGGCGGGAGGCGACCGCGACCTTCCACTCTGCCGTCCTGGCCTGGCCCTGCTCGTCGATGGTCAGCGCGACGACGGCCGCGCCGTGCTCGCTGACGATCGGCATGACCTTGGCGATCCTCGAGTCCTCGCCGTCGCCGTCCTCGTAGTTCACCGAGTTGACCACCGCCCGGCCGCCGATCAGCTCGAGTCCTGCCCTGATCACGTCAGGCTCGGTCGAGTCGAGCATGAGCGGCAGCGTGGCCGCGGTGGCGAGCCTGCTGGCGACCTCGCGCATGTCGGCGACGCCGTCGCGCCCGACGTAGTCCACGCAGAGGTCGAGCAGATGCGCTCCGTCCCTGGTCTGAGACCTGGCGATCTCCACGCAGCCGTCGAAGTCGGCCGCGGTCATGGCCTCCCTGAACGCCTTGGAGCCGTTCGCGTTGGTGCGCTCGCCGATCGCCAGGAACGCGGTGTCCTGACGGAAGGGCACGTGCTGGTACAGCGAGGAAATCCCCGGCTCCGGCCTTGGCTTGCGCTTGGCCAGCGTGCGCCCGGACAGGCGGGCCGCCAGTTCTGCGATGTGGGCGGGCGTCGAGCCACAGCAGCCGCCGACTATCGCGAGCCCGAACTCCCTGACGAAGCCTTCCTGGGCGCCTGCGAGCTCCTCTGGCGTGACCGGATAGTAGGCGCCGCTTGAGGTCAGCACGGGCAGGCCGGCGTTCGGCATGCAGGACAGCGGCACGCGCGCGTGCGCGGCCAGGTACCGCAGGTGCTCGCTCATCTCGGCAGGCCCGGTAGCGCAGTTCATCCCGATCACGTCGACGCCGAGCGGCTCGAGCGCGGTGAGTGCCGCTCCGATCTCCGTGCCGAGCAGCATCGAGCCCGTCATCTCGATCGTGACCTGCCCGATGAGCAGGATGTCGCGATTGACTGTCTTGATCGCCCGTTTTGCTCCGACAATCGCCGCCTTGGCCTGAAGCAGGTCCTGACAGGTCTCGACGATCAGAGCGTCAGCGCCGCCGTCAAGCAGGCCCTTGGCGTTCAGCTCGTAGGCATCCCGCAATTCGGCGTAAGAGACATGCCCGAGCGTGGGCAGCTTGGTGCCTGGTCCGATCGAGCCGAGCACCCAGCGCGGCCGGCTCGCGGTACTTGCCGCGTCGGCCTCAGCTCGCGCGAGCCGCGCTCCGGCCAGGCTGAACTCGTAAATTCGCTCAGATATGCCATATTCGCCAAGGTTGCCCAGGTTAGCGCCGAACGTGTTCGTCGTAAGGCAGTCCGCCCCTGCTTCCAGGTACCTGTCGTGGATGGATCGCACGATATCGGGCCTGGTAACGTTCAGTACCTCGTTGCAGCCCTCGTAGCCGTCGAAGTCATCGAGCGTGGCTTCGCTGCCTTGCAGCATGGACCCCATCGCGCCGTCTGCGATAATGACATGCTGTTTGAGTGCAGCGCGGAGAGCGGGGCGGTGCTCAGGGGACAGATCAGCGTCTGGCGGCATGATGGCTCTATCCTAAGGGGCATCGCCGGGGACGTAGGCTGGAGGCCGTCAGTTAGGAGAGGCGCCCGTGCGTACGGGCGCGCGGCGCGGGTCGTGGAGGTGGCTTCAGATCGAGTTCGACGGCATCTCAGCACTGAACTCACCGGCGGTCATCGCGGCCTTCGAAGGATGGAACGACGCGGGAGAGGCGGCTAGCGCGGCCATCGCTCATCTCAGCGCCACCTGGGACGCGACCGCGATCGGTGAGATCGATCCTGAGGATTACTACGATTTCCAGGTCACCAGGCCGGTGCTCGAAGTAGCTGACGGGCAGACCCGCCGCCTGACCTGGCCGACGACCAGGCTGGCGGTCGC
>DATJLT010000243.1:0-7405 GCA_035509195.1 Streptosporangiaceae bacterium
TCCGGGGTTTGAAGGTGCAGGCCGCCCTCGATCCGGGTTTGAGGGTGCGCGCCGCCCTCCGGGGGGTGCAGGCCGGACTGGAGCAGCTCAGATTCGGGTGGCGGCGGCTAGCTGGCCGCAGGCGCCATCTATTTCTCTGCCTCTGGTGTCCCGTACGGTTACCGGGATACCGCCCCTGGCCAGGGTTTCCTCGAACTCGGCTGCGACGTTCTGATCTGAGGCGGTCCAGCGGGAGCCTGGGGTCGGGTTCAGCGGGATCAGGTTGACGTGAGCAGGCCGACCGGCTAGCAAGCCCGCCAGAGCCCGCGCCCGCCAGGCCTGATCGTTGACGTCGCGGATCATCGCGTACTCGATTGACACGCGGCGGCCGCTTGCTGCCGAGTACTCCCACGCTGCGTCAAGCACCTCGGCGACCTGCCAGCGCCGGTTGACCGGCACCAGTTCATCGCGCAACTCGTCGTCTGGGGCGTGCAGCGACACCGCGAGACGCGCGGTCAGGCCCTCGCCGGCCAGCCGGCGGATCGCGGGCGCCAGCCCGACCGTCGACACGGTGATCGAGCGCTGCGAGATCCCGAACCCGTCAGGCACCGGGTCGCTCAGGCGGCGGATCGCGGTCAGCATGGGCGCGTAGTTCGCTAGCGGCTCGCCCATGCCCATGAACACGATGTTCGAGACCCGACCAGGGCCGCCCGCGAGCTGGCCTTTGGCCAGCGCCCGTGCCCCTTGGAAGATCTGGGTGATTATTTCGCCCGCGGACAGGTTGCGGGTCAGGCCGGCTTGGCCCGTCGCGCAGAACGGGCAGGCCATACCGCAGCCAGCCTGCGAGGACACGCACATCGTGACCCGATTCGGGTAGCGCATGAGCACGGATTCGAGCAGCGAGCCGTCGGCGGCGCGCCAGAGCGTCTTGCGCGTCATCCCTTGATCGCATGTCTGCTCGCTGGCCGCGGTAAGCAGCGGCGGCAGCAGCGCCTGCGTCAGCGTCTCGCGCACTCCGGCAGGCAAGTCGGTCATGTCAGCGGGTGAGTCGGTGAGGCGGCCGAAGTAGTGCCGTGAGAGCTGATCGGCGCGGTAGCCCGGCTGGCCAAGCTCGGCAACGGCGGCACGGCGGCCGGCCGCGTCAAGATCGGCCAAGTGCCGCAAAGGCCGCATACGACCAGCCCGAAGTGGCTTAACTTGAACTAGCTCCAACCAAACCCCTCACAGTATCCGTGGCTGTGCCACGTGAGCTGTGGAATGTCGATAGATTCCCTTGTTATGTCGACCACGCGTTCTCGTTCCGGTCAGTCCAGGGTATCTGCCGAGCCCGGCCGGCCTGTCACTCTGCTTGATAGCGAAAGCCCTTACGGGAGCAGACGCGTGGTAGTCGAGTACGACGGCTGGACCAGTGCCGCGTACATGCATGACCGTACCGACCCGATCGCAGCGACGTGGCTGGCCAATCATCGCAAGGCACCGGCCGACATCGACCTTGACCTGCTCGACGCGGGCCACGCTCCCGAGATGCCAGAAGGGCACACCAAGCACCCTGATGGCCGGGCACCGCTCAACCAGGCGTTGCTGCGCGCGGTCTGGTTCGAAGAAGGCGACGGCGTCGCGATCTTCGAGGGCAGCGAACTCCTCGCCGTGATCCCTGGCTGGTCGGACATGTCGAAGGGAATGCCGGGCTACAGCCGCGATGTCATCGGGCAAACGCCGTTCGGATGGTCACTCGACGAGGCCATGGAAGGGCTCGGCCCCCGTGTCACCGAGGCGGAGGACTTCTGGCGCTGGCGGCTTGACCCCGATGCCTGGGCGCAGTTCCAGCAGGGCATGCTCGGTCATCTGCTTGACCGGCTCGGCCCGGGCGCGCGGTACTGGGATGTCTCTGGCAACAAGCCGCCGATGGTCGGCGTCTCCGAGCGGCCGCCGGCGGGCCGCCGGTCCTATACGGTGCTTACTACCGTCGGCATGAGTTGCCAGCGCATGCCGGTCGTCGAGCAGACCGGCAGGGACTCCGCCGCGAAAGCGAGGGTCGAGCTCGCCGTCGCCACGACCTTGCCGAGCAATCAGGCCGCCCGCATCTTCCTCTGGCTGGCACAGTACCCGTGGCGCGAGATCAGCTGGCTCGGTGCCGGGCAGACGATCAGGTGGTACCACGAACCGTCTTCATTCCCTCTAGGGCACGGCAATGAAGCAATCCTGTTTCTCGATGACCCTGGGATGCTGCTCGGCCCGGAAGTGCCTGACCTGTCAGGGTTCGCTGTCGGAGGGGAGCCGGTGCGCTGGCTTTGGCTGATCCCGATTTCGAACCGGGAGCGGCTGCTAGCACAAGGCCGGGGGTCGTCGAGCCTGGTCAACCAGCTCGCCTCGCAGTCGCGAAGCTGGGTCGTCAGCTAGCTAGGCGAGGAATTACCGGCTGCCGAGGAAGACGTTCATCAAGAGCCAGGCGACCGGCGCTACGAGCAGCATGGCGTCGATGCGGTCGAGCACGCCGCCATGACCAGGCAGGATCGACGACATGTCCTTGGTGTCAAGGTCGCGTTTGATCATGGACTCGACGAGGTCGCCGAGCGTGGCCGCGGCGGCAGTCGCCGCACCAAGCACCAGGCCGCTCCAGACCGCGCCGTGCAGCAGGTAGAAGAAACCGAGCGCGCCGGCCGCCAGGCAGGCAACGACCGAGCCCGCCAGGCCCTCCCAGGTCTTCTTGGGGCTGATCGCGGGCGCCATCAGGTGCCGGCCGAACAAGATCCCCGCGAAGTACGCACCTGTATCGCTGCATACGACCAGGATGAGGAACACGAGCACCCGATGGGCTCCGTCATGCTGTGCCAGCATCAAGGAAACGAACGCAGCCATTGCCGGCAGGTAGATCAGCGCGAAGATGCTGGCGGTGATGTCACGTACATAGCCGCTGACACCGCCCGGAAGCCGCCAGGCGAGCACGAAACCGAACGTGATGCCCAGCGTGACCAGAACCGCGCCGGTGCCGCGCCAGTAGGCCAGCGCGTAAACCACGGCGCCGCCTGCACCGACCGGGATTACCATCAGCCGGATCTCACGTGCGCGGAGCACATGGTCAAGTTCCCAGAAAGCAACGGCCACGATCACGGCGACCATGACAAGGAACGCGATCTTGACGAAAAGCAGCGTTCCGAGTGCGAGCGCACCGAGACCGAGCCCAACTGCCAGCGCCACTGGCAGGTTGCGGCCAGTCTGTATCGTCTTACGCTCGCTCACCTAGGCTTGCCTTCCGCCGACGACATCACCCCGATAAAGCGGGTTACTCCCCTTCGAGACGCAAAGGCTATACCTTGTGCTGAACTAGACTTCTAGCAGCTCTGCTTCCTTGTGCTTCAGCAGCTCGTCGACCTGGGCTACGTAGGTCTGCGTGACCTTGTCGAGTTCGCCCTCGGCCCGGTGACCGTCATCCTCTCCGGCTTCGCCGTTCTTGACCAGCTTGTCGATCGCGTCCTTGGCGTGCCGCCTGACATTCCTGATCGAGATTCGGCTGTCTTCGGCCTTGTGCCTGGCGACCTTGATGTACTCCTTGCGCCGCTCCTCGGAAAGCTCGGGGAACACCACGCGGATGATGACGCCGTCGTTGGCCGGGTTGACACCGAGGTCACTGTTACGTATCGCCTTGTCTATGGCGCCGAGTGAGCTCTTGTCGAAGGGCTGGATGACGACCATCCTCGGCTCAGGCATGTGGAAGGACGCGAGCTGATTCACTGGCGTCGAAGTGCCGTAGTACTCGACGAGGATCTTGCTGAACATCGACGGATGCGCGCGTCCTGTCCTGATGTTCGCGAAGTCCTCTTTGGCGACCGCGACCGCCTTCTCCATCTTTTCCTCGGCTTCGAGAAGGGTGTCGTCAATCATCGCTGCTCCTGTGCCGCCTGCTCCTGTACTGCCTGCTCCTGCGCCGCCTGCCCCTGTTGGCCAGGACGGTCGTGCCCGTTCCTGCTTACCAGCGTGCCGATAGGTTCGCCACGGATTGCCCGAACCACGTTGCCGTTGCCCATCAGGTCAAACACGACAATAGGAAGGTCGTTGTCCATGCACAGGCTAACCGCGGTCGCATCCATGAACTTGAGTTCCCGCACGAGAACGTCGCTGTAGTCGAGCCAGCGGAAAAGGCTGGCATCGGGATTTTTGCGGGGATCGGCGTCATATACGCCATCAACCTGGGTGCCCTTCAGCACCGCTTCGGCGCCTATCTCCAGCGCACGCTGGGCGGCGCAGGTGTCGGTCGAGAAGAACGGGGCGCCGATACCTGCTCCGAAGATCACGACCCGCCCCTTCTCCAGGTGCCTGATCGCCCGCCTCGGTATGTAGGGCTCGGCGACCTGCCCCATCGTGATCGCCGTCTGTACCCGCGTTTCCACTCCGAGCTTCTCGAGCACGTCCTGCAGGGCCAGGCAGTTGATGACCGTACCGAGCATGCCCATGTAGTCGGCCCTAGCGCGGTCAATGCCACGTTGAGACAGGGCCTCGCCCCTGAACATGTTGCCGCCGCCAACTACGACGGCGACCTGCACCCCGAGCCGCAGTGCGGCTGAGATCTCACGTGCCAGGTGCGACACCACGTCAGGGTCGATGCCGAGGCCCGCTCCGCCTGCGAAAGCGCCGCCAGACAGCTTCAGCACCACCCTGTGCCAGCGGTGACCCCCGCTGACCTGGTCAAGATCAGGGTCGCTCAAGGCAAGGGCGCTCACAGCGCCGTCACCAGCGAAGGTATCTGGCAAAGCACGCTCCCTTCGCTACGGTGACGGACGCTGCTGACAGCCGTTGTTCTCAACTAGCCTGCCCGATCTGGAACCTGGCGAAGCCGCGCACCGAGGCGCCAGATCCGGCGAGCACCTGCTTGATCGTCGTCTTCTGGTCCTTGACAGAGGCCTGCTCGACCAGGACGACGTCCTTGAAGAACGCGTTCAGGCGGCCCTCCACGATCTTCGGGATCGCTTGCTCAGGCTTGCCCTCCTCGCGTGTCACCTGCTCGGCGATCCTCCGCTCATTGGCCACCACGTCCTCTGGCACGTCGTCCCTGGTGACGTACTGCGGGCGCATCGCCGCGATCTGGTGCGCCACGTCCATGGCGACATCTGCGCCTCCCGCATCGATGTCCACGAGCACACCTAGCGTGGGAGGCAGGCCAGGGTCGGACTTGTGCAGGTAACTGACCACGTAGCCGTCACGGTATGCGGCGAAGCGGCCGAGTTCGAGCTTCTCCTTGAGTTCGGCCGCCGCCCCCTCGATCAGTTCTGCCGCCGTCTGATTGTCCCTGACGACGAGGCCGAGCACGGCCAGCCGGTCCGTAGCATCCGACTTGAGCGCGGCCGCCGCGATGTCGGCGGCGACCTGCTGGAACAGGTCGGTCTTGGCGACGAAGTCGGTCTCGCAGTTCAGTTCGACGAGCACGCCCGCCGAATGACCATCGAGAACGGCGGTCACCAGGCCGTTCGCGGCTGTTCGCCCGGCTCGCTTGCCGACGTCCTTGGCACCTTTGATTCGCAGGGCCTCGATCGCCGCGTCGACGTCACCGTCGGCTTCTACCAGGGCATTCTTGCAGTCGAGCATGCCGGCTCCGGTGATGTCACGGAGCCGCTTCACATCAGCGGCGCTGTAGTTCGCCATTTCCTCATCTCTCGCAGTCTTTGCTTCTCTTGGCGTCCGCGTTGGCGTCTGCTTCGCCTGCCAGCAGGGTCAGGCCTGCTCGGCGGTTGCTTCGGCAGCGGCGTCGCCCACTTCGCCGACCTCGGTCTTCTCGGCCTCTTTCTCGTCAGCTTCCGAGGCGGCGGCCGCGTGCACGCCAGTGGCGCCCGTTGAGTCGGCAGGCTCGCCCGCGTCGGCGTTCGACTTGTCCGTGCCGTTCGCAGCACCATCGACCGCCCGGCCTTCGAGGAGTTCGCGCTCCCATTCGGCCAGCGGCTCCTCGGCGCCCAGTTGCCCGTCGGTGGTCGGCTTCTCCTCGGTAACGGCCCGCCCGGCCCGCGCGATCAGGCCTTCGGCAACGGCGTCAGCCACTACCCGCGTCAGCAGCGCAACGCTGCGGATCGCGTCATCGTTGCCTGGAATGGGGTAGTTGACCTCGTCCGGGTCGCAGTTCGTGTCGAGGATCGCGATGACCGGGATGCCGAGCTTACGGGCCTCGCTGATCGCGATGTGCTCCTTCTTCGTGTCCACGACCCAGATCGCGCTAGGAACGCGCGCCATGTCCCTGATCCCGCCGAGCGAACGCTCAAGCTTGTCCCGTTCACGACGAAGCTGAAGGAGTTCCTTCTTCGTCATGTTGGAGCCTGAGACATCGTCGAAGTCGAGTTCCTCAAGCTCCTTGAGCCGCTGGAGCCTCTTGTAGACGGTAGAGAAGTTTGTCAGCATTCCGCCGAGCCACCGCTGGTTCACGAACGGCATGCCCACCCGGCGCGCCTGCTCGGCGATCGCCTCTTGCGCCTGCTTCTTCGTGCCCACGTAGAGCACGGAGCCGCCGTGCGCGACCGTCTCCTTGATGAACTCGTACGCACGGTCAATGAACTGCAGGGACTGCTGAAGGTCGATGATGTAGATGCCGTTGCGCTCGGTGAAGATGAACCGCTTCATCTTCGGGTTCCAGCGCCGGGTCTGGTGTCCGAAATGTACGCCGCTTTCCAGCAGCTGCCGCATGGTGACGACCGGGGCCATGCCGGTGTCCTTTCCTGTCGTGCGCCGGCCATCAGGCATCGGCGCGGTCGGTTTGCCCTAGCATCCGTACGCTCCTCGCCGCGGGAGTCCCCGCGGACCGATGAGGCGCGTTCCAGTGCGAGCGCTGTAAACACTCGCGAACGGCCAGCGGACGCGCGAATTGGCCCCGATGTCTGCTGACATGCCGACGAGTGCTGACGAGTGCTGACGATCCTTACGAAACAGCGCACGCCGACAAAAGCCACCGAACACCGGGCCTGCAATGAAGTTTACATCTAACGGCGTCGAGTGCGCCCGCCAAGCATGGCACCCGGCCGGCCAGCCCAGAACCGTGCCTCAGGCAATCCCAACCGCTCGCCCGGCCAACTCAGGCCTCGCCGCAGGGTCGCCTACAGCATCGCTGACTCGCTGATGTCGTAGCCAGGCTGTGCCCGGCGACAACGATGGAAACCCGATGTTGTTCCCGCAGCATCAGGCGGCCAACGTTGTCGTTACGAGCCAGGGACCAACAGCAACGGCGGGCCAACGATGCTGCCGACTCGGCTTTATGGGTGATTTGCGCAGCCGGGGGGACGGCACGGGGGGCCGGCCCCGGGGGACGGCACAGGGGGCCGGCCCCGGGGGACGGCACGGGGGGCCGACCCCGGGGGACGGCACGGGGGGACGGGCCGGGGGGGCCGGCCCGAGGGGGACGGCACGGGGGACGGCCCGCGGAGGACGGCCCGGGGGGACGGGCCGGGGGGAC
>DATJLT010000244.1:0-2832 GCA_035509195.1 Streptosporangiaceae bacterium
CTTGGGCTGGCTTCCGCGCGGGTCAGGGTCGCGACCGACTCGCCAGAACGCAGGACCGTGATCTGATCGGCGATCTCGGTGACCTCGTCCATGCGGTGCGAGATGAACAGCACCGCGTTCCCTGCCTCGGTCAGCCGCCGCACGGTCGCGAACAGCCGGTCCCTGGTCGCCACGTCAAGCGCGGACGTCGCCTCGTCGAGAATCAGGATCCTCGGCTCGCGGAGCAGCGCCCGGCAGATCGCGAGCGCCTGACGCTCGCTGAGCGACAGCGCGCCCGCCCGCGCGCTGAGGTCGGGACAGGTGCCGAGCAGTTCGGTCAGCACTTCGCCGGCCCGCTCGCGCCGCCGCGCGAGCGGGACTCCCGCCCGGCGGAACACGCCGTCCTGACCGAGCCAGAGATTGTCGAGCACAGACTGCGCGGGCACGCACTGCACTTCCTGGAAGACGGTCGCTATTCCTGCCGCGATCGCCGTGCGCGGCGCACGTACCCGCAACTGTTCCTGCCCGATCAGCACCAGGCCGGCGTCCTGGCGATGCACCCCGGACAGAATCTTGACCAGCGTGGACTTGCCAGATCCGTTCTCGCCGATCAGGGCGTGGACCTCGCCTGCCCGCAATCGCAGGGAACAGTGACGCAGCGCCGTCGTCGGCCCGAAGGACTTCGCCAGCCCTTCGATGGTCAGCACCGCCTCAGGCGGCGCCGCGGTGTTCTGAACACCGACCTGCGTGACGGGTCCCATCAGCTCACGCCCCCCGCCCCGCCCGCGACCACAGCCCTAGCCGCGACCACAGCCCCGCCCGAGACCACAGCCCCGCCGCTCGGCATCCCCGCCCCGCCGCCCGGCGCACATTTCCGGCATTTTGAGCAATTCGCCTGAGCGGACCGCATCGTTGGTACTCCGATGCTGTTGCTCGTCGTCCGGCGACGACAACGATGGAACTTTGATGATGCTGAAACAGCAAAGGAGTTCCAGCGATGCTGTGCCAGCCGGCCGGAGCTACGACAACAACGGGCCGCCGATGTCGTAGCGAGCGGAGCCGGGCGCCCCGGTTCCGGGAAGGATGCTGCTACCCTCCCGAAACCGGCTGGCCCGAACTTCACTGCCGTCATGCACTCGGGTTGGAGAGGATCGCGCTCAGCTCGGATGAGGGGAGCACGCTCAGGGTGGGCGGGCCGCCTGCGTTGCCTGTGGACGTCGGCGTCATGCCCTTGGTGAACCACTGGGCCACGTTGGCGTCCGTGACCAGCGGAGTGGTCAGGACGACCGCGGAGACCTTGACGCCGTCGCCGGCGAAGAGGTCCTTGACCAGGGTCGTCGTGGCGGCGGCGAGTTGCGGCGGCGTCGTGGTGATGCCGACGCCCCTGTAGCTGGTGCGGTGCTCGTACCAGTAGGCAAGCTCGCCGTCTTCCATGCTGTCGTTGGCGATCTCTGGCACGGTCTTGCCCGCGGCCTCGAAGCCCTCGAGCACGCCGGTCGCACCAGAGCCAGAGGTCAGAGCGGCCGCGATCGGCTGCGGGTGCGTTTCCAGGTAGGTCTGCACGCCGCTCTTGGCGGTGGCGTCGGCGAACTGGTCGTAGATCGTGTCGTTGGCCTTGATGTCTGGACACTGGGAGAACACGGCCTTGACGCCGTCGTAGGTGGCGATGTCGATGCCGACGCCTGAGATGCCGTGCACGTCGAGCACGTTGCCCTTGCCCCCGATGTCCTTGGCGACCTGAGAGGCGAGCATGGCGCCCTGGAGCCAGTCGTTGGCGCCAAGTGAGATCGTGTCAGGGCTGGCGACCGGGTTAAGCAGGGAGATCGACGGGATTCCCGCCTTGGCCGCGTTCTTCACCGCGGTCGTGAACGCGCTCGAGGACAGCGGTTCGTAAACGATCAGGGCGTCCTTGCGCTCGACCATCTGGTTGAAGTCGGCGACCTGGTCGGTGACCTCGTCAGAGGAGGTGACGGCGTCGACCTTGTAGCCGGCCCCCTTGAGCATGCCCTCAAGGATCGATTGCAAGGCGAGCTGGTACCCGTTGTTGGTCTCTGACAGCAAGAACCCGACGGTCTTCGAGCTTGACTTGGGCTTCCAGTCAGCGAACGCGCTCTTGTAAACGGCGGTGGGGTACCCGTTGTACAGGGCGCTCAGGCTGCCAGGCAGGGCGGCGATCACGCCGTCAGGGTCCTGCGGCAGCGTGTTCGGTATCGTGCCGCACTTGCTGGCGGCGGTGGTGCCCGAGCCGCCTGAGGACGGCTTGCCCGAGCCTGACGAGCCTGACGAGCATGCCGCCAGGCAGAGGCCGGCCGCCAGCGCGAGCGCGGCCATCCCGGCCGCGGGTGGAACTCTCATTCTCAAGGGTCTCCTTCGGTAGCTCAGATCGGCGGGGCAGTGAACAGTCCTGGGTCAGGGTCGTTGAACGACTCCCTGGCCACCGACTCGCTCATGGGGTTGGCGGTGCCCCACTGGTCCTGCACCAGCGGGTCGTGCATGTCGTAGATGTGCGGATGCCAGGCGTCCTCATCGAGTTCTTCGAGCTCGGTGGTGTACTCGACCGTGTTGCCTTGCGGGTCGAGAAAGTAGGAATAGGTGTTGTTGCCTGCCAGGTGCCTGCCGGGACCCCAGACCATCCGGGTGCCCGCCCGCAGCACCCGCCCTGAGCCGCGCATGTACTCGTCGATGCCGCGCATCTCGAACGACACGTGATGCAGCGAGACGTGAGGCCCTCGCGCGAACGCCATCGAGTGGTGCCTCGGGTTACAGCGCATGAAGTGCATGACCGTGCCGATTTCCGGTCCGGCGAGGGTGTCGCTCAGCTTGAAGCCGAGCACGCCGGCGTACCACCGGGCG
>DATJLT010000245.1:0-2116 GCA_035509195.1 Streptosporangiaceae bacterium
GTAATCGCGCGCGCCAGCGGTGAGGCGAGGAACAGCACAGCGTCAGCGATCTCGTCCGGCTCTGGCAGCCGGCCGAGGTCGATGTTCGCGGCCGTTTCCTGATAGATCTGATCGGCGTCGACGCCACGCTTTCTGGCCAGGTAGCTGAAGTACCACTTCAGCGATTCGCCCCAGATGTGACCGGGCGCGACGGAGTTAACCCGGATGCCGCGGGGGCCAAGTTCGGTAGCCAGGCTCTGCGCCATCGCCAGCAGCGCCGACTTGGCCATCTTGTACGGGCCCATGGTGCGCTGGGAGAACCTGACGACCATCGAATTGACCATCACGACCGCGCCCTCGCTGGCGGCGAGCGCCGGGATGAACAGCCTGGTCGTCCTCAGCACGGAGATGACGTTGTTGCTGAAGCCGGCTTGCACGGCGTCCAGGTCGACCTTGCCGAGGTCGGCGATGGGCGGCATCACCAGCGCGTTGTGCACCAGTGCGTCGACCCGGCCGAACTCCTCCACCGAGGCGGCGGCCAGCCGCTGCGCGTCCGCCTCCGACGTCATGTCAAACGGGACCACCAGCGCGCGGCGGCCGAGTTCCTTGATTTCCGCGGCGACGTCCTCAAGCCGGGATGCGGTCCTGGCGGCGAGCACGACGTCGGCTCCGGCGGTCGCGCCGCGCACAGCGATCTGGCGGCCGAGGTCAGGGCCGACCCCCGACACCACGAGGACCTTGTCCTGCAGGTACATCACGGCTCCCGAACATGATCACGAAGGCTTTTCGTCGCCGGCGAGGATTTTCTTACGTCCTGAGCCGTCATCAAGCGTCATCAGCCGTCATCAGCCCACCATCCGGTTTGCCACCGCGGCCTGGCGCGCCGCGATCCGCGCTTTGTATTCACCGGGACTGATCCGCGACTGATCGTGGTACGGCAGCAGTTCCGGTAGCCGGGCAGACTCCACCACGTCCACCTGCGGCCCGTCCGCGCCCGTGAGGTCCCTGGTCAGCCGCTGCCAGCGAATCTGGACGTAGCCGCGGGTCCGGCCGGTGAGCTCAAGCCAGTTCGCGACGCCCGGATCGCGCTCGGTGATCACGAACCGCAGCACGCCGTCCGGGTCGTGGCGGGCCTGGTCAGCGGTGAGGCTGGTCTGGTGGTTGATGTAGTCGAGCGAGATGTACCAGCTGCTGCCAAGCTGGATGCCCTGGTACGGGGCCACGTCGCGGCCCGCTGCAGGCACGCTCACGATCATGGCCTGGTCGGGGCTGAGGTCGAAGTGACCGACCGAGGAGAACTGGGTGGCCAGCCCGCCCGGCGTCCGCCTCGGCGTCGTCATCGTGTTGACCGGCTCGTTCAGGTAGAACCAACCGGGAAAGGCCAGGAACGTCCGCAGCCGGGACAGCAGTATCTTGCCCGCGACGCGGTAGCGCTTAGCGAGCAAAGCCTCATCGGGCGGCTCCGGCGCGGCACCGATCTTGTCCGCGCGCTGGATTCGCAGCGTGCCGCGCCGCTCAGTTGCCCAGTCGCTGTAGACCTCGCGAACAGCGAGCATCGCCGAGCCCGGCCCGAGCGTGACGTAGCCGGCCGGGGCGCCCGGCTTGGGTGCGCCGAAGCGAAGCTCGAACGAGCCGTCGGCCGCGATCTGCAGGCTGCGGTCGTCGAACGCGGTCAGGCTGTCCGGCACCTCCACCGGTGAATAGTCACCGTTCAGCACCTGGAAGCTGAGGTCAGTGGTGGTCCCTCGCTGGCCGGTGACGATGTATTCGGCGTCGTCACGAAGGTACGCGTGCAGGTACAGCGTGTCCGGGTTGTCCAGCCCCATCTTCGTGTACGGGCCGGTGGACTGGACGAAGTACGGGAAGTCGCGCTGGTAAGCCCAGGCCAGGTGCAGCGACCCCTGAATGCTGCCGGCCAGGTAGTCATATCCTTCGGCCAGGTCCTGATCGGTCTGGACATGCGGCGCGGCGGCGATAAGCTTCTCGGCCTCGGCTACCGCATCAGCGAACGACTGGGTGAGCACAGCGACCTTCCCCGAATCAGGCGGGCTGGCTGGCAGCCGGGCCGACGGCACTGGCGACCCGGCGTCTGAACCGGCCCGACCAAAGGTAGAACACGTTCTAAGGGCCGGTCAAT
>DATJLT010000246.1:0-6118 GCA_035509195.1 Streptosporangiaceae bacterium
CTACCGAGATCATGAGAATCCACTCGCTCCAGAATTTGTCTCACGGGGCTTTTCCGACAAAAGGGACATCGCCGGTCGGACGTCTGCTGCAGACGTCACCCGTCAGCTACGAGCAGAGCGATTGCATGCCGTCAGGGTACCCGATGCGCGCTCAGGGAGGCGACGCAATTGCGACGGCGCGTCGGTGCCCGGTCCGGCGCGAGGCCAGCAGCATCGGTGGCCCCGCGATGCTGTCAGCGCGGCGGATGCGGGGACAACGATGGCTACCTGATGCTGCGGGAGTGACATCGCTGGAACTTCATTGCTGTAGCCGGCGCGGGGCCAGCAGCATCGGTGGCTGCCTGATGCTGCTGGCGGGCCAGCCGGGCCGGCAGGGAACGCTAAGTGCTGGCTAGCTTGCGGCGCGCGGCGCGGTTCAGGCTGCTGATCACCGCGCGCAGCGATGCCTGGACGATCGACTCGCTGATGCCGACGCCCCAGTAGACGCGGTCGCCGATCTCGATCTCCAGGTAAGCGGCGGCCTCCGCGTCGCCACCCGCGGACAGCGCGTGCTCCGCGTAGTCGAGCACGCGTACCCCGAGCCCGCCGAGGCCAAGGTCAGGCTCGGACAGCGCCTGGCAGAAGGCGGCGATCGGGCCGTTGCCGACTCCGGTCAATTCATAGTCGGTGCCGAAGGCACGGACCGTGGCGGCGATTCGCTCGGTGCCCTCTTCGCTCACCGACGTGAAACTGACCAGCTCGAACGCGCCGGGCGCCAGGTACTCATCATCGAATGCCTGCCACATCTGGGCCGCGTCGACTTCGCCGCCCTCGGTCTCGGTGTGGCGCTGGATCACCTGACTGAACTCGATCTGGAGCCGGCGCGGCAGGTCCAGGTGGTGGTCCTGCTTCATGATGTAGGCGACGCCGCCCTTGCCCGACTGGCTGTTGACGCGGATCACTGCCTCGTATGACCGGCCGACGTCCTTGGGGTCGATCGGCAGGTAAGGCATGTTCCACGGCAGTTCGCTGGCGGGCTTCCCCGCCGCCTCTGCGATCCGCTCGAGCCGGTCAAACCCCTTCTTGATCGCATCCTGATGCGAACCGGAGAACGAGGTGTAGACGAGGTCACCCGCGTACGGGTGCCGCTCGTGCACCGAGATCCGGTTGCAGTACTCGACCGTGCGCCTGATCTCGTCAATGTCGCTGAAGTCGATCATAGGATCGATGCCCTGGCTGTACAGGTTGAGCCCGAGCGTGACCAGGTCGACGTTGCCTGACCGTTCGCCGTTGCCGAACAGGCAGCCCTCCACTCGCTCGGCGCCTGCCAGCATCGCCAGCTCCGCGTCGGCGGTCGCGGTCCCACGGTCGTTGTGCGTGTGCACGGAAAGCGCGATGTGCTCGCGGCGGCTGAAGTTCCTGCTCATCCACTCGATCTGGTCCGCGTACACGTTCGGGGTCGAGCGCTCGACCGTGCACGGCAGGTTGATCACGATCTCACGGCCTGGACCAGGCTGCCAGACGTCCATGACCGCCTCGCAGATGTCCAGCGCGAAGTCGAGTTCGGTGTCCATGAAGATCTCAGGCGAGTACTCGTAACCGAAGTCGGTGCCGTCCAGGTAGGACTCGGCATACTTCATGACCGCCTGCGTGCCCTGGACCGCGACGGCCTTGCACTCCTCGCGCCCGTCGCCCTTCCACCCGAATACGACGTTGCGGAAGATCGGCGCGGCGGCGTTGTACATGTGGATCGTGGCCTGCCTGGCTCCGGCGAGCGACTCGGCCGTACGCTCGATCAGTTCCTCGCGGGCCTGGGTAAGCACCGAGATGCGCACGTCGTCTGGGATCGCGCCGGACTCGATCAGGCTGCGCACGAAGTCGAAATCGGTCTGGCTCGCCGAAGGAAACCCGACCTCGATCTCCTTGTAGCCCATCTTGACAAGCAGGTCGAACATGGCCTGCTTGCGTGGAGCGTTCATCGGGTCGATCAGGGCCTGATTCCCGTCACGCAGGTCGGTCGACAGCCACCGGGGAGCCTTCGTGATCGTCCGCGACGGCCACCGCCGGTCCGGCAGCTCGACCGGCGGAAACGGCCGGTACCGGTGACAAGGCATGCCAGAAGGTACTTGCTGAAAGGTAGTCATGATCGCTGCTCTCTTAGCTAGAGACTGGCTCGGACAGCCGGCCGGCAGCGCAAAACCCCCGCGACGAGGGGCCGACCGGTCAGTTACCGGGCCTCGCCGCGGCCGCGAAGAAGCAGCCGCCACATCATGACGGATACAGCTTAGCTGATCTTGATGGATGATGTCCTAGTGACTGACTCAGTGACCGCATCTCAGGGGACCGCGCAAATCGGCGTTACCGGCCTGGCCGTGATGGGCCGTAACCTCGCCAGGAATCTCGCCAGGCACGGGTACGTCGTGGCGCTGCATAACCGCTCGCCAGAGCGCACCCGCAGCCTCGTGGCCGAGCACGGGGAAGAAGGCACGTTCGTGCCGAGCGAGTCGATGGCGGGGTTCGTGGCCTCGCTCAAGCGGCCGCGGGCGATCATCATCATGGTCAAGGCCGGCCAGCCTACTGACGACGTGATCGCGGAGCTTGTTCCGCTGCTCGACGCTGGCGACATCGTGATCGACTGCGGCAACGCCCACTACACCGACACCCGCCGCCGGGAGGCCGACCTCCGCGGGCACGATCTGCATTTCGTCGGCTCCGGCGTATCAGGAGGCGAGGAAGGCGCGCTCAACGGCCCGAGCATCATGCCTGGCGGCTCGGCGGAGTCATATCAGACCCTCGGGCCGATGTTCGAGTCGATCGCCGCGAAGGTCGACGGCACGCCGTGCTGCGTGCACGTCGGCCCTGACGGGGCAGGGCACTTCGTGAAGATGGTGCACAACGGCATCGAGTACGCCGACATGCAGCTCATCGCCGAGGCTTACGACCTGCTCAGGTCGGGAACCGGGGCCACCCCGGCCGAGCTGGCAGAGACCTTCCGCACCTGGAACGAGGGCGACCTCGAGTCGTTCCTGATCGAGATCACCGCCGACGTGCTCGGGCACGTCGACGGCACGACAGGAAAGCCATATATAGACATTGTCCTCGACCAGGCCGAGCAGAAGGGCACCGGCCGCTGGACCGTGCAGAGCGCACTCGACCTCGGCATCCCGATCACCGGCATCGCCGAGGCGACCTTCGCGCGGTCCCTGTCCGGGCATGGCGATCAGCGCAAAGCCGCCCGCGCGACGTACGGCTCCGACCTGAACCACTGGTCCGTGGGCGATGACTTCACCGAGGACGTGCGCAAGGCACTGTACGCCTCGAAGGTCGTCGCCTACGCGCAGGGCTTCGACCAGATCCAGGCTGGCAGCGCCGAATACGACTGGGGTATCGACCCCGGCGCGATGGCCACGATCTGGCGCGGCGGCTGCATCATCAGAGCGCGGTTCCTCAACCGCATCCGTGAGGCGTACGACGCCGACCCGAAGTTGCCGAGCCTCCTGGTCGCGCCCTACTTCGCCGAGGCGGTCTCCGCAGGAGTCGAGAGCTGGCGGCGGGTGGTCGCCGGCGCCGCGAGCGCGGGCGTCCCGACGCCGGCCTTCTCCTCATCACTGGCCTACTACGACGGCCTGCGCCGAGACCGGCTGCCCGCAGCGCTCATCCAGGGCCTGCGCGACAACTTCGGCGCCCACACCTACCGCAGGACCGACAAAGACGGCACCTTCCACACTCTCTGGGCGGGTGATCGATCCGAATTGCCCGCCTGAAATGGTCAGGCTTCGCTTGGCTGTGTAAAGGTTGCGCTGGGGTCCAAACACACAGGAGGCGTTTCCCATGCGCGGTCAGGTGAAGAGCGTCATCGCCGGAGTAGCGGCGTTCGTAGTGCTCGCGGGCGGAGGGACCGCGTACGCGGTCGCCAGCGCTGGTTCGAGTACGATCACGGCCTGCTACAAGAACACCACCAAACCAGGCCAAGCGGTGTTCGTGCACGTCGCCAACGGCGCGAAGTGCCCGGCCGGCTACAAGAAGATCACCTGGAACGCGCAGGGGCCACAGGGGCCACAGGGGCCGCAGGGGCCGCGTGGCCCCAAGGGCGCGACAGGCGACAAGGGCGCGCCAGGACAGGCGGGCCTCAGCGTCGGCCTCACCGCCGTGAACCTCACTGCCGTGAGCTTCACCGACAAGAGCACGTATTACACCGTGCTGACCAGCGGGCCCGCTCCGGTCCAAGGCGTGTACTACGTCTCGGTGAGCGTAACGCTAGACCTCAAGGCGGATGACGAAATCGGATGTTATGGCTCGGAACAGAACGGCGATTACGTCGCTGTGTTCCAGGAGGGGGCGAGCGAGGACTACTACACGCTGCCAGTCAACTTCACCGAGGACCTGAATGTGGGCGACACGGTGTCCGTTGTCTGCCTCACCGACAGTGCCGGCGGCGCCACCTTTGACGGCGGCACGTTGAACGGGATCCTCGTCGACAGCTCAACGTCCGCAGGAAACGCGCTTCCGGCCAGAACCCATGTCACGCTTTCCCTTCCCCGGCAGTAAGGAGACCGATCGTGCGCTTTGCCTTCAAGACCGCGCAGCAGAACACCACCTGGGCAGACATGCTGGCGGTCTGGAAAGAGGCCGACGACATCGAGATCTTCGAGTCCGGCTGGGTGTTCGACCACTTTTACCCGATCCGGGGTGACTCGCACGGGCCGTGCATGGACGGGTGGACCGTGCTGGCCGGGCTGGCGCAGGCGACGAGCCGGCTGCGGCTCGGAAACCTCGTCACCGGCATTCACTACCGGCACCCGGCCATACTCGCCAACATGGTCGCGACCATCGACATCATCTCCGGCGGTCGCCTTGAACTCGGCATCGGCGCCGGCTGGAACGAGGAAGAGTCCGGCGCATACGGCATCGAACTCGGGACGCCACGCGAGCGAAGTGACCGGTTTGAAGAAGCCTGCCAGGTGCTTATTGGCCTGCTCTCCCAGGAATCAACCAGCTTCGACGGGAAGTTCTACCAGCTCGCGGACGCCAGATGCGAGCCCAAGGGACCGCAGCGGCCGCACCCGCCGATCTGCATAGGCGGCAGCGGAGAACGCCGGACGCTGCTGACCACGGCCAGGTACGCACAGCACTGGAACTTCGTCGGCGGCTCCCCCGCCGACTTCGCGCGCAAGCGCGACGTCCTTTTCGCGCATTGTGCCGACGTGGGCAGGGATCCTGCCGAGATCACCTTGTCTAGCCATATCAGGCTGGGCGATGATACCGGGGCGGCCGTGGGCCAGATCGAGGGCCTGGCGGCAGAAGGGCTGCAGCTCGCGATCGTCTACCTGCCGCCGCCGCACACCCCAGCGGTGCTTGGCCCGCTGGCTGACGCGCTCGGGAGGATCGCATGAGCGAAGTTGAGATTCACGGGACGGTCTCGCCAGGATTCGAGCCCGTCCGCGAGGCATTCGCGGCCAACTTCGCCGAGCGCGGCGAGATCGGCGCGAGCGTCGCCGTCGTGATACGCGGCACGCCGGTCGTGAACATCTGGGCGGGCTCGGCCTCGCCAGACGGGTCACGCCCGTGGCAGGAAGACACGCTGACCAACGTGTGGTCGACCACGAAGGCAGTGACGTCGCTGTCCGCGCACATCCTCATCGATCGCGGCGAGCTTGACCCCGACGCTCCCGTGGCCAGGTACTGGCCAGAGTTCGCGCAGTCGGGCAAGGACGAGATGCCGGTTCGCTGGCTGATGTGCCACAAGTCAGGGCTCACCGGCCTCGCGGTGCCGACGGTCGTGAGCGACTACTACGACTGGGACAAGATCACTTCGCTGCTAGCGGCGCAGGCACCGCTGTTCCCGCCCGGCACCACGACCGGCTACCAGGCAATGACGTTCGGTTTCCTCGTAGGCGAGGTGATCAGGCGGATCACCGGGCAGACGCCAGGGCAGTTCGCGCGAACAGAAGTCGCCGAGCGGGTCGGTGCCGACTTCTACCTCGGGCTGCCCGCGAGCGAACTCGGGCGGTGCAGCGACGTCCAGGGTGTCCGGCTGTCCGACGACGAGCAGGCGGCGATCGCCCAGGCCTACGCGAACGCCACGCCGGCGGCCCTGGCCGCGCTGGTCAACCCGGCACTGACTGGCGACGAGGCGAAC
>DATJLT010000247.1:0-26226 GCA_035509195.1 Streptosporangiaceae bacterium
GTGATAGCACTCGTGGTAGTTCTCGGTGAGGATCTTCCAGTTCGCGGTCGAGTCGTACTCATGCGTGCCCGCGGTGACCAGGCGACCCATCTCGTAGGGAGCCAGGATCTCGTCCAGCGTTCCGAGTTCCTCGTCGAGGGGCGGGGCTTCCCCGCTGCCGTCCACGAAGATGAGGCCGTGCCACTCGGTGACCGGTAGCTCGGTGAGGCCCCATTGGCTTGATTCGAAGCCCGGTCGGTTCTTGAAGCCGGCGGCCGCCTTCAGATCGCCTTGGAGGCCGAAGGTCCAGCCGTGGTAGGGGCAGATCACGACGGCCTGATTGGCTGACGCGCCGCAGGGCAGCAGTTCGTGGCCGCGGTGGCGGCAGGTATTCGCGAAGGCATGAAGGGCGCCCTCTGCGTCTCTGGTGAGGAGGACGCTGCCCTGGCCAGTCTTTTCCGCGCGCTGATCACCCGGGCCTTTGACCTGGTCACTGCGGCCTACGCAGAGCCAGCCGCCGCCGAAGAAATGCTGCTGCTCCCACTCGAACACGGCCTGGTCGACGTAGGCGGCTCTTGGCAGCATGCGGCTCTGGCCGAAGGGCCGCAGTGACTCGGCGAGGGCCGTAAGGTCGATGGGGGCGGTTTTCGAGGCGGTACTGGTGGGTCTTGGGGCTGACTGCGGGAAAGACTGACTGACCATACAGTCAAGAGTAAGGCCAAGGTCAGAAGGTGTCCAGATGTCAGGCTGGCTGGTGGTTCTTGGCGCTGCCAACGGTGGTGGGGATTTGGGGGTCCCTGTCGGCTCTGGGCCTGGAGGTGGCTCTGGGCCTGGAGGGTGGCGAGCCGGGTGAAAGGGCACGGGCCTGGGCCGGACGGCACTGTCCCGGCGAGAGGGCTAAAACACCTATCTCGGCACGAAACAGGCTCACGTCCGGCGAGCCCATGGCGCCGGGGCGTCTGCCCGGCGCCCCGGCCGCCCGTAACAGCATCGCGGAGCCAGCGATGTCGTTGCCCGGCACGGGGCGAACCGCATCAATGGCTCTGCGATGCTGCGGGAACAACAACAAGTAGCCACCGATGTCCCTGACCACCGCCCGGCAACGACAACAGATAGCCACCGATGCGGTAAGCCCGGCGGAAATGCCTGAAACGCTCCGTATGCCGGGTCAAGACCGGCCGGGCGACCGGAACCTGAGGACCACATCGGGCCGCGCCCGACCCGAGCAAGGTGCCGCGCCCGGCCCGGTGCTGTCGCCCACGGCGAGCATGAGCCTGGCCGCTACCGTGGGTGCATGACTACTCGGCTCACGGTCACTGCTGGTGTCGTCGTCGACGCGCGGCAAGAACAGGTGTGGGAACTCGCCGTAGACTGGGCCAAACAGGAGAGCTGGATCTGGGCCACCCGCACCAATGGCGGGCACCACCTCGGCGCCCACGTCACAGCCCGCACCGCCATTGGCCCGCTGGGCTTCACTGACCCGATGGTCATCACTGAGTGGGATCCGCCGAACCGTTGCACGGTTACCCACCAGGGAAACGTCGTGCGGGGCGCGGGGGTTTTCGAGGTGCTTCCGCGAGGCGAGACGCAGGCGGAGTTTCGCTGGACCGAGCGGATCGAACTCCCTGCCCCGATCGGCAAGCCGCTCGCTCAACTGCTGATCGGTCCCGTGACCAGAATCGGCCTGGGCGCCTCGCTACGGCGGTTCGCCCGGCTGGCGAGCGCTAGCTCGCGCGAGAACCTGTCCTGATCGACTCGCGTTCGGTGTAGGCCTCGGCCCCGAGCGGTGAGCCGCACGCTGACCAGCACCTCACGATGTCACGCATCGAGAGCAACCCGGTCACTTCGCCGCCATCCACCACGATGAGATGCCGGAACTCGCCCGCCACCATCGTTTCGGCCGCTCGCTCCAGCGTCCACTCCGGTGAGGCGAACACGACGTCGGTGGTGCGGTGCTCGGATACTAGTTCGGCGTCCGGGTCCTGGTTGGCGCCCACGGAGCTCAGGATGTCGCGCTCGGTGAGGATGCCGATGCCTGACCGGTCAGGGTCGTGCACGACTGCTGCGCCGACGCGCTGTATTGCCATCATTCTTGCTGCCTCGCGCAGCGTATGGGCAGGTCCGACGCTCAGTACGACCTGACTCATCCCGTCCTTCACCATCATGATCAATCCGCTCCCCCCGAGCTTTTCGAACATGTGCCGAACTTCCAGCATCGGTCATAAGGCCGGGCAGTTCAAGCGGCGGAACGAGCTCCGAGCAGGTCAAGCGCCTCGGCGTGCAGCAGGCTGTTGGTACAGAGCACACTGCCGCCATCGGGCGTCGGGTTGCCGGCAAGGTCGGTGAACGTTCCGCCCGCTTCGGTCACGATGATCTGCAGCGCCGCCAGATCCCACAGGTTCACCACTGGCTCAGCGGAGATATCCACAGCCCCCTCGGCCACCAGAACATGCGACCAAAAATCACCATAGGCTCGGCTACGCCAGACCGACTTGGCCAGCCCTACGAACGAGTCGAGCCCGTTACCCCAGTCAGCGAGGTCCGAATAAGACAAAGAAGCATCCGACATCCGGGCCACCTCGGAGACCCGGCAAGTGGTCGCCTTGGTCAGCGAGCGTCCCGTCCACGCCCCGCTGCCCGAAGCCGCCCACCACCGTCGCCCGATCGCGGGCGCGGACACTACACCAACCACTACCTGCGAATCAGCCATCAGCGCGATTAGCGTCGCCCACACCGGCACGCCGCGAACGAAGTTCTTGGTTCCGTCGATCGGGTCAAGGATCCAGCATCGCGAGCTTGTGCCTGCCGTCTGTCCGTACTCTTCCCCTAGGAGGGCGTCCCTGGGCCGTGCCCGCCGCAGCACGTTCCGCAATGAGTCCTCGGTGGCCAGGTCGGCGTCTGTCACCGGGGTAAGGTCAGGCTTCGCTTGGACGGTCAGGTCGAGCGCGCGGAATCGGCGCATCGTGATGTCATCCGCGGCATCGGCCAGTACATGGGCGAACCGCAGGTCGTCGTCGAAACCCGCCATGCCGTCAAACGCTATCGCTAAAGGTGCACAGTGACTACGACTGCCCCGGCGGCTGCGACTGCCCCGGCGGCTGCGACTGCCCCCCGCTTGCGGGTGCGGCCGGGTTGGGTGCGGCTGGGTCGGGTGCGGCCGGGTTGGGTGCGGCTGGGTTGGGTTCGGCTGGGTTGGTGCTTGGCTCGGAGCCCTCGATGCTCCGCAGCAAGCGCCTGAGAGAGTCGAGCCTGGGTGCGACGCTGGGGGGAACGGCTTCGTCGAGCGCGCACTCGGGGCCGAGGTGACTGCATCCTGGCGGGCAGGTGGCCGTGTGCTCGGCCACGTCCTCGAAGGCGGCCACGATGTTCTCGGCTGGGATGTGGCCGAGTCCGAAGCTGCGCAGGCCAGGGGTGTCTATGATCCAGCCGCCTGGTGGCGGCAACGGCAGCGCGACGACGGAAGAGGAGGTGTGACGGCCGCGGCCGGTGACCGGGCTTACCACCCCGACGGTGCGGTCCGCGTCGGGGACGAGGGCGTTGACCAGGGTCGACTTGCCGACTCCTGACTGCCCGACGAGGACGCTTACCTTGCCGGCGAGCAGCTCGCGCAGCGCGGCCAGTTGGTGCGGCGGGGTCGGGTGGTGCGGCGGGGTTAGTTCGCCTGGTGCGGAGTCGGGGGACGGTCTGGCGAGTATCACGTGACGGAGCCCGAGTGGCTCGTATACCGCCAGGACGCCGTCGAGGCCGCCGGGTGGAGCCAGATCGGCCTTGGTCAGGCACAGCACCGGCTCGATCTCTGCGTCGTAGGCGGCGACAAGGAAACGGTCGATCAGCCGCAGCCGTGGCGGGGGGTCGGCCAGCGACGCCACGATCAGCAACTGGTCAGCATTGGCCACGATGACCCGCTCCACGGGGTCGGTGTCATCGGCGGACCGCCGCAGCACCGTGCGCCTTGGCTCGACCCTGACCACTCGCGCCAGCGTTCCTGGTGCGCCGCTGACATCGCCGGTGAGGCTTACCGTGTCGCCGACCACGATGTTGCCGCGGCCAAGCTCGCGCGCTTTCATCGCGGTGACGACCCGGTCATCGAGAATCGTGCGGTACCTGCCACGGTCCACGCCTGCCACGAACGCTCGCGTCGCCTCATCGTGGGCCGGCCGCCGTCTCGTTCTCGGCCGCGAGCCCCGGCCTGCCCTCACCCTGACGTCGTCTTCATCAAGCCCGGCGTGCCTCGGCTGCCCGGTCGGCGGGCTCACGACGGACTCACCAGGAAGGCACCAGATCGTCAGCCAGGTACGTGCGCGCGGATTCAGCCATGCAGCTGAGGGTATCGGGTTCTTCGTTGTTCGAGCCGCTGCCCGGTTTGCTTGGCGGTTGCCTATGTTTGGCGCGGGCTCGACTTGGCTATGAACAGCGTCAATCTGCTACGCCCCGAATACCCAGCGAAGGTAGGCAACCATGTGCGGCCGGTACGCGTCAGCGCGCTCGCGCATCGAACTCCTCGAGGAGTTCGTCGTCGAGCGTGACAAGACGGACGAGCCGCTGAAGGCTGACTATAACGTCGCTCCGACCAAGCCGGTCTACGCCGTGCTCACCAGGGCGCCTAGGCCGGACAAGGAGTCCGCCGAAGAGGGCAAAGCGGAACGCGAGCTCCGGATAGTTCGATGGGGGCTCGTGCCTTCCTGGGCTAAGGACACCTCAATAGGCAGCAGGCTGATCAACGCGCGCGCGGAAACCGTGGCAGAAAAACCGGCGTTCCGCGCCGCGTTCGCCCGCCGGCGCTGCTTGCTGCCCGCTGATGGCTATTACGAATGGCAGGCACCGCCAGCAGGCACCAAGGGCAAGAAGCAGCCGTACTTCATCTGCGAGCCTGATCACAGCGTCCTTGCCTTCGCCGGACTCTATGAGTTCTGGCGGGACAAGTCGCTGGCGCCCGATGATCCGGCTGCCTGGCTGTGGACCGCGACAATCATCACCACCTCGGCGCCCGACGAGCTTGGCGAGATTCACGACCGGATGCCGATGGTGATCGACCCGGCTAGCTGGGGCGACTGGCTCGATCCCGGCAATACCGATGTCTCAGACGTGCGGGCGCTGCTCGCGCCCGCGCAGTCGACAGGGCTGGTCAATTACCCGGTCTCCACGCTCGTCAACTCGGTGCGCAACAACGGCCCGGAGTTGATGCGAGAGGTTGAAGTCACGGTGCCAGGGCTGGGCGGCTGGTCGGATCACTAAGCGGCCAAAAGGGTGCAGGAGGTGTTCGGTTGAACATGACGATCGCGCGCAAGCGCCTTGATGAGGTACGTGACGAACTTGACCGCTCGATCGCCGTGCTGAACGGCGCCCACGCCGAGCATCCGCTGGTCGCTGACTATCCGCAGGACCCGGCGGACGCTGGCACGAACCTGGCCGAATCGGACCGGGCCGAGGCGATACTCGAGGCGGCCAAGGCGCGCAGGACGCTGGTGCTTGACGCGCTGCGGCGGCTGGACGACGGCAGCTACGGTTTTTGCGTCGACTGCGGCACCGGAGTTCCCGAAGGCAGGCTCGAAGCCAAGCCGGAGGCGGCCCGCTGCGTGAAATGCCAGGCCAAGCGGGATAGGCTGCGGCGCTGACCGGAACGCTGACCGGGAGCTTGACCGGAAAGAAGGCAGACGGGCCTGCGGAATGAAGCAGGTACCTGCCGTGTTGCAACGCGCGTGCCCATTGCATCATCTGACGAGGTTGCGCGCCCGCTGTGCGGGCCTGAACGTCGCCCGTCCGCTGACTTTGGGGTAGCCGCGCAATCGCCTCGTGCGGCGGGCGCGGTATCCTCCGCCCGAGGTTGGTGGCAGCCCAGCCATAAGAGGCTGGGCCTGGCTGAGGGGGTGGGTCAGGTACCTGAGACACAGCAGGGGCGTAACGAGCGCTTCGAGCGTGATGTCCTGCCGTACCTGGATCAGCTGTACGCGGCAGCGATGCGGATGACCCGCAATCCAGCTGATGCCGAGGACCTGGTGCAGGAGACGTTCGCCAAGGCCTACGGTTCGTTCCATCAGTACCAGGACGGCACGAACCTCAAGGCCTGGCTGTTCCGTATCCTCACCAACACGTTCATTAACACCTACCGCAAGCGGCAGCGCGAGCCGCAGCGTTCAGGCACCGAGGAGATCGAGGACTGGCAGCTCGCCCGTGCTGCCTCGCACACCTCGGGAGGCCTGAAGTCGGCCGAGGCCGAGGCGCTCGAAGGCCTGCCGGATTCCGACATCAAGGAAGCACTGCAGGCACTGCCCGAGGAATTCAGGATCGCGGTATACCTGGCCGATGTTGAGGGATTCGCCTACAAGGAGATTGCCGACATCATGGGGACACCGATCGGAACCGTGATGTCGCGCCTGCACCGGGGCCGGAAGCAGCTACGCGACATGCTCGCTGACTACGCGGCCGAGCTTGGCCTGGCCAAGGCCGCGGCTGACGGGTCATCGTCCGCGCAAGCGTCAAGCGGGGAGGCGAGATGAGCTGCGGCAAACCGCATGAGACGCCGTGTGGCGAGGTACTTGACGCCGTCTACACCTACCTCGACGGCGAGATGGACCGGGTGTCTTACGCCAAGGTGAGGGTTCACCTCGAAGAATGCGGTCCTTGTCTCCGCGAATACGGCCTCGAGGAAGCCGTCAAACGGCTCGTGGCGAAGCATTGCGGTCATGAGCCCGTTCCTTCTGATTTGCGTCAGAAAGTTTTGCTGCGAATCGAGGCGGTACGGGCTCAGCTCGAAACTAGCTGACCGCATGCGACAAGTCGTGTCTCAAGGCCGATGATCTGTCGGCAATGGACTGGACTCCGACACGGATAGCCCTGGTGGGGTTACTCTGAGTCGCGGCAGTTTCTGGCGCGTCGGCGAGGAGGACTACGGGGCATGGGTCGGCTGTCTTTCGCGGCCTGGCTGTACCTGATTGTGGTGACCGCAGTGGCGGTCGCCATTCTCAGGTACGCTCCCATCGGCATCGCCTCGCACGACTGGCTTGGCGCCTACGCCGTGCTCGCGCTGCTGTTCCTTGTCTGCGACTCCACGCCGACAACGCTCGCGGCCAGGCAGTCGGCTTGGTCACCAAGTTCAGCGGCCACTTTGGCGGCGGTCGTGATGCTGAACGGCGGCATCGGAGCCGCTATGGTCGGCGCGGTCGCCGTGCTCACGCTCAGGCGGCATGTACCGCTGGCCGAGCGGCTGTTCAACGGGGCGATGTACGCCGTCGCCGGATACATCGCAGGAAGCTCTTACCTCGCGGTCCAGGGTACGGCTGGTGCCTTCTGGCCGAATGTCCTGACCGCGCAAGAGGTCAGCGAGGTCCACATTCCTTCGCCGGGAATGTTCGCGAAGGTGCTCGTGCCTTTCGCCGTGGCCGCACTGGTCCATGTGTTTGTTAACCACGGCCTGCTCTGGGGAATCTTGCTGCTTGACAGGCACAGCCGGAGCGCGGCGAGGCGCAGTGCCTCGCCTGGCGGGCTGCCGCAGTTGCTGGCTTATGACATCGGCTTCGCAGGACTTGGCCTGGTCATCGTCGCGCTGTGGGGAGTCATCGGGCCGTTCGCGTCGGCGATCGTCCTCGTGCCGCTTTACGTGGCCCGCTGGGCCATGGGCCAGTTCGCCGAGCAGCAGCGCGCTCATTCGGCCACTCTCGCCGCTCTCTGCCAGGCCGTCGAGACCAAGGACTTCTACACCAGGGGGCACGGTGACCGCGTGTCGCGCGGTGCGGGCATGATCGCGCGCAAGATCAACATGCCGCCCAACCGGGCAGAGGCCGTTACGTTCGCCGGCATGCTGCACGATGTCGGCAAGCTCGGAGTGCCGACCAAAGTGCTTCAGAAGGACGGCACCCTCACCGAGGAAGAATTCGCCGCCATCCAGCTTCACCCGATGCGCGGCCTCGAGATCGTCGGCGAGATCGGGTTCCTGAACGAGGCGCTGACCGGCATCATGCATCACCACGAGCGCATGGACGGGCGCGGATACCCCATGGGCTTCGCCGGCGACGAGATCCCCGAGTTCGCCAAGATCATCGCGGTCGCCGACGCTTTCGACTCCATGACCTCGACCCGTTCCTACCGTAAAGCGAGAAGCATCGAAGAGGCCATCGTCGAGCTCAGGAAGAACGCGGGATCGCAATTCGACCCGAAGATCGTCGACGCCTTCATCAGCGCGCTCGCCGACGGCCGCGGCGAATGGAAGCTGCAGGAACCCGCGCAGCCGCGCGACTACGAGATCCTGACGTCGCAAGACCACGACGATCCGACTTCCCCGCTCCGCGTGGCTCCGAGCCGGTGATCAGCGGTGGGTGACGCGGCAATGGGTGACATGGTGGCCGGAGCGGGCACCGCGCCAGCGTCGTTGCCTGCGTCGCTGCCTGCGTCGCACGGGGTGCCGCGCGAAAGCGAGATCACGGTCAGGCCTGGGCAACGCTGGGTGTCGCTCCAATCGGTCGATACGGCCAGGCTGCTCCTGCTTGGCGGTACTGGCTTGCTCGTGGCGATCAGCTTGGCTCATCTCGTCGGGCTGAGATACCCCTCGGTCGCCATCGCCTTCGGGCTGTTCATCGCCTTCGGCGAACTGCTCCGCCTTGCCTTGCCTGGCAACAGGGAGACCGCGCCAATCGCGATGACGGCCGCGCTGGCGTTCGCGATGGTGCTCGACATCGCCCGCCACAACCCGGGTAGTAACGGCACCTACCTGCCGATACCTTTCGAGCCGACTCAGATCGTTGCCGTGGCCGCGCTTGGCATGGCACTTGGGGCGCTGCCGCACATCGCAGCCGGGCGGCCGGCAGGGATCAGCAGCATGTCAGCGCGCCTGGTCGCGATCGCGTTCGTGGCGTTCGTGTTCCGGCCCATGGTTACCGCGGGCCTGCTCATGCTCGGCTCGCCGAGGCGGGCCGCGATGGCGTTCGCGGTAATGGCGTTGCTCGTGACGCTGGCCTGGCTGATCGAGACCGTGATCACGGCCGTGATCAGGGCCGAGGACCTGCGGGCAAGATACTTGGTCACGCTCGCTGACGAACTGCGGCTTCAGTGGCGGCTCGGCCTGGCGGTAGGGGTGTCGGCGATCATCACGGTGTTCGCCGCGTCCGCCATGGGCCTGTACGAGCTTGCGGTGTTCGCCGGGCCGCTGTTCGTGATTCAGCTTGCTTTCCGCAGGTACGCCGGGATCAGGTCCACGTACCTGCAGACCGTGCGAGCGCTGGCACAGGTGACCGAGGTCGCCGGCTACGTGGACAGCGGCCATTCGCGCCGGGTCAGCAAGATCGCGCTGGCGGTCGGCCGCGAGCTTGGCATGGCAGAACCTGAACTGCTCAACCTCGAGTACGCGGCGCTGATGCACGACATCGGGCAGCTATCCCTCATCGAGCCGATCCCTGCGGGCGCGACCATCGACGTCGCCGGGGAAACCAGGCGGCGCATCGCCGAATTCGGCGCCGAGGTAATCAGCCAGACCGGTGTGCTCGACGCGGTCGCGGAGATCGTGCGCTGCCAATGGCTGCCCTACCGTGGCGGAGCGGTCAAGCCGCCGCTGGAAAGCCGGATCATCAAGGTCGTCAATGCCTTCGATGACCAGGTCGCTGGCTCGTCGGACCGCGACAGGATCGCCGCGGCGATCTCCGTCATACGCGACGAAATGGAACGTGAGTACGACCCGGCTGTCGTGGCCGCGCTGGCCATAGTCACCGGCCGCCTGCCGGTCAGCCGCCTCTAGCCTCTCCGCGTGCGGCCCGCGTGGTGGGCCGACCCCTCAATCCGGGGTTTGGAGGTGCGTGCTGCCCTCAATCCGGGGTTTGAAGGTGGCCGGCCGGCGGGGGCCGCGCGGGATTCCGGGGATACGCTTCGTCGGTGGCGGACTCTGGGCTGTTGGACTCGGTGCTGGTGGCTAACCGGGGAGAGATCGCGCGGCGGGTGATCAGGACGGCGCGGCGGCTAGGGGTTCGTGCCGTGGCCGTTTACTCGGAGGCCGACGCCGGGCTGCCGTTCGTAGCTGAGGCCGACGAGGCGGTGCTGATCGGACCGGCGCCGGCCAAGGACAGTTACCTCAACGTTGAGTCGATACTCGCGGCCGCCAAGCGGACGGGAGCTGAGGCCATTCACCCTGGTTACGGGTTTCTGGCCGAGAACGCGGAGTTCGCGGCACGGGTAATCGACACCGGCCTGACCTGGGTTGGGCCGTCTCCTGGCGCGATCGAGCAGATGGGGGACAAGATCAGGGCACGCAACTTGATGGTCGCGGCAGGGGTGCCGGTCGCCGAAGGGTCTTCAGAGCCGGTGGCGGACGAGGACGCCGCCGTGGCGCTGGCCGCGAGGATCGGGTATCCGGTCATGGTCAAGGCCGCCGCGGGCGGTGGCGGCATCGGGATGAGCGCCGCGGCCGACGACCAGCAGCTCAGGGCCGGTTTCGCGACGGCAAGGTCGCGGGCCGAGCGGTTCTTCTCCAGTCCGGCGATCCTGCTTGAGCGTTACCTCCCCAGTGCGCGGCACGTCGAGGTGCAGATCCTCGGGCTGGCGGACGGGCGGGTCATCGCGCTCGGAGAGCGTGACTGCTCCGTGCAACGCCGGCATCAGAAGGTCGCGGAGGAAACCCCGTCGCCTGGCGTGGACGCGGGCTTGCGTGAGCGGATGCTCGCGGCGGCGGTCAAGGCGGGGGAGACGGTCGGGTACCTGGGCGCGGGGACCGTGGAGTGCCTGGTGGACACCACGACAGGCGAGTTCGTGTTCCTCGAGATGAACACCAGGCTCCAGGTCGAGCATCCGGTCACCGAGATGGTCACGGGCATTGACCTCGTGGAGCAGCAACTGCGCATCGCCGCCGGCGGCGATGTCACGTTCGATCCGGCTGCTCTCCAGTTCAGCGGCTGTGCGCTCGAACTTCGCGTTTACGCGGAAGATCCGGTGAGGTTCCTGCCGAGCCCTGGCACGATCACCCAGTGGCACGAGCCGTCGGGACCTGGCGTGCGCGTCGACGCCGGCTATACAGCGGGGAACACGGTGACACCGTATTACGATCCGCTGCTTGCCAAGCTGGTCGTTCACGGGTGCGACCGGGCGGAGGCACTCGCACGGGCGGAAGCCGCGGTGGCCGGGTTCTCGATCGCCGGGCTGAAGACCAATTTGCCGTTCCACGCCGATCTGCTCGAAAGCGCTGAGTTCGGCAGTGGAGACTATGACACGTCCGTGGTGAGCAAGGTGCTCAGCAAAGCGGGAGGTACGCGTGGCAGAAATCCGGGCTGAGATGGTCGCGAACGTGTGGAAGGTCATCGTTGCTCAGGGCGACTCCGTCGCCGACGGCGACACGCTGGTGATACTTGAGTCAATGAAGATGGAGATCCCGGTGCTCGCCGAGGACTCGGGCACTCTGATCAGGCTCGCGGTCGCCGAAGGCGACGTCATCCAAGAGGGCGACCTGATAGCGGTCATCGAATGATCCCCGTCGGGCTGCGTGCCACCGTAACGGCCGAGGTTGGCGATGGCGATACGGCGATCGCTCTTGGCAGCGGTGACCTGCCCGTGCTCGGCACGCCCCGGCTGCTGGCACTGGCCGAGGCCGCTTGCGTAGCGGCCGTGGCTGAGCGGCTTCCTGCCGGTCAGACGACCGTGGGCGCGGCCGTGTCGCTCGAGCACCACCAGCCGACAGGTCTCGGGGTCACGGTCGAGGTTCAGGCCGAGCTCGTCGAGATCAAGGGACGCAAGCTGTTCTTCGGCTTCATCGCTTACGGACCAGGTGAGGGCGACGATGCCGTGATCGGTGCGGGAACCTTGCAGCGGGTGCTCGTGGACTCTGACCGGTTCATGGCGAAGGTTGCTTCACAAAGGGGTTGACCTGGGGTAGGCGACAGCCGGATCGGTCGCGATGTTCACCAGGTAGGGGACTCCCGAGCCGAAGGCACGGCGGAGCGCGGGCGCGATGTCCTGCGGGCGGGTGACCAGTTCGCCTGCGCCGTTCAGTGCCGTCACGACCTGGTCGTAGCGGCACTGCGGCTGGAGATCGGCGGCGACGTCGTAATCGTAGAGCGCCTGCATCGGGTGTTTCTCCAGGCCCCAGATGCCGTTGTTGCCGCAGATCATCACGACCGGCAGGTTGTGCCTGACCAGCGTGTCCGCGTCCATCAGCGAGAAACCGGCCGCCCCGTCGCCGAGCAGCAGCACGACCTGGGACGACGGCCGTGCGATTCGCGCGGCCATCGCGTAGCCGAGTCCGGTGCCCAGGCAGCCGTATGGGCCCGGGTCAAGCCAGCCGCCCGGCCTGGCAGGCTCGACGTACTTGCCGGCGTAGCTGACGAAGTCGCCGCCGTCGCCGATGACGACGGCGTCGTCAGCGAGGAGCGGGCCGAGTTCGCCGTAAACGCGCATCGGGTGAATGGGGTCGGCGTCGCTGGTGAGCAGTTCTTCGTCCTGGCCCGCGGCCTGGTCCCTTGCCGCTTGCAGTCCGGGCAGCCAGTCCTTGGTCCACGGCCTGCCGTTCTTCGCGGTCGCGCTGGCCAGGCTGGTGAAGAACGCTGACAGGTCGCCGGCCGCCGAGCCGGCGAGTCGCACGTGGGTGGCGACCTGGTCTTCGGCATCGGCTACGTGGACGACCCTGGCAGGAGCGGAGCCGTTCTTGCCTCCGTACTCGCCGAAGCCGAGCCTGAAGTCGAGCGGGGTGCCTGCGACGATGACCAGGTCGGCCTCTCCGAGCGCGACCGGCCTAGCCCTGGTGACCAGCAGTTCGTGCCCGGCGGGGAGTATGCCGCGGCCCTGGCCGTTCGTGATGACGGGGAGCCGAAGTTCCTCAGCCAGTTCGCGAGCCGGTTCTTCCGCGCCATCGAGCCAGACGTCCGAGCCGATGATGAGGACGGGGCGGATGGCGGTGGCTAGGAGGGCGGCGATGTTCTTTACCTGGTCTTCGTCTGGCGCCTGCGTGAGCCCGGCCTCCGAGGTCAAAGGCGGTTCCTCGACGTCTGGCGTTCCGAACAGCGCTTCGAGGCTGACATCGAGGAAGACCGGCCCTCGGTGCCTTGTGGCGGCTAGATCGAAGGCTTTTGACACTGACCGGCCGACCTCTGCGCTGGCGTGCTCGGTCCACGCGCGCTTGGTGATCGGCCCGAGCAGTTTCGGATGATCGAACTCCTGGAGGCTGCCTGAGCCCCAGCGGTAGTCGGGCGCCCGCCCGCCGAGCACGACCACGCTCGACCCGTTGAACCACGCCGTCGTGATCGCGCTCACGCCGTTGGTGATGCCAGGGCCGGCCGTGAGCACAGCGAAGCCGGGTGTCCTGGTCAGGCGGGCGGTGGCCTCTGCCGCGAACACGGCCGTCTGCTCGTGCCTGACGTCAATGATCGGCATCGGCGGTTCTGCCTTGACCGCGCCGTCGTAGACGGGGAAGACATGGCCGCCGGAGAGCGTGAACATGGTGCTGACGCCGTGGGCGCGTGCGGCGGCTACGGCCTGGGCTCCGCCGTGCCTGGGGGCATCTGCGTTCATGGGCGTGACGTTACCAGCCAGTAGGGAGCAAGCTACGCCGGCGGGCGAGATTGCTATTTACTGAAAAGTAATCAAAATCGGGATATGACGGTTCGTGTGGGCCGGTCTTGCTCGTTGGTGCGGGCTGGCCATTGTGGTCGGTGACCGGTGGCATCATTACGAGGTGCCCACATTGAATGACCTGGCTCGCCGGGCACGGATCGTTGCCGGGGACCTTGAGTGGCTGCACGCGCTTGTGTCGGACTGGGAGTTGCTCTCCGATCTGTCCATCGCCGACTTGACGCTGTGGGCGCCGCTCCCTGCCGACGGGTGCTGGATTGCGCTCGCCCAGGTACGCCCGACGACCGGACCGACCGCATTTCCCGAGGATCGCGTCGGCACCGTGATCGCGGCGAGCGAGCAACCGCTTCTGCCCGCCGCGGTGGCCGAAGGCCGCGTATGCCGCGAGGGCGACCCAGAGTGGCGTCGTGGCGTGCCCGTGCGGCACGAGACGATTCCGGTCTGCCGGGTTGGCCGGGTGATCGCTGTCATCGAACGGTCAACGAACCTTGAGTCGGCTCGGACCCCGAGCCGGATGGACCTTGCCTACCTGAAATCGGCCGATGACCTCGCTCAGATGATCGCGGCCGGGCTCTTCCCTGGGCCGGCCAGTTCGCCGGTTCACGTGCAGTCGCCGCGCGTGAACGACGGCGTCGTCAGGTTGAGCCGCTCAGGCAAGGTCAGCTACGCGAGTCCGAACGCGATCTCCGCGTACCGGCGGCTAGGGCTGACCGCCGATCTGACAGGAAGGGAACTCGGGCCCCTGACGGCGCGGCTGTGCGCGAGCACGATGCCAAGGGACGACTCGCTGATGCTGGCGGCGAGCGGGCGTGCGCACCTTGAGACGGAGATGGAGGCCAACGGGACCGTTGTCCAGATGCGGACGATACCGCTGACCGTGAACGGCTCATCGGCGGGCGCGCTCGTGCTGTTGCGGGATGTCACCGAGCTTCGGCACAGGGAGCGGGAGCTGATCACCAAGGACGCGACGATCAGGGAGATTCACCACCGGGTGAAGAACAACCTCCAGACGGTTGCCGCCTTGCTCCGGCTGCAGGCGAGGCGGATGCGCGTGCCAGAGGCGTCGTCGGCGCTTCAGGACGCCGTGCACCGCGTCGGGTCGATCGCGCTCGTGCACGAGACCCTGTCACAGGCGAGCGGCGAAGTCGTGGAGTTCGACGAGGTAGCGCGCCGCATCGCGACGATGGCAGGGGAACTGTCGGCACCTGAGGCTAGGATCACTCCGGTGCTTGCCGGGCGGTTCGGGGTGCTGTCCGCGCAGGTAGCTACTCCGCTTGCGCTTGTGCTTACCGAGCTGGTGCATAACGCCGTGCAGCACGGGCTGGCGCGGCCGGGAGGGCGGGCGGCAGGAACGCTCGAATTGACGGCTGACCGGACCGAGGACCGGCTGTGCGTGGCGGTCGCCGATAACGGTACGGGGTTCCCCTCGGACTTCGACCTGGAGTCGACGTCGAGTCTCGGGTTGCAGATCGTCAGGACGCTCGTTGTCGGCGAACTGGGCGGAACGCTGAATATCGCGGGCCGTGCTGGCGGCGGCACTACCGTGCGACTCGAACTGCCGCTACCTGCCGCCGATCAGAGTGCTTCGTGATCAGAGTGCTTCGTGATCAGAGTGCTTCGTGGACGGCGCGCGGCCGGCACGGGCTGGTTGTGGTCAGGCGCTGACGCCTACGCGGGCACCGCGCCGCTTGAGCGCACGCCGCTCGTCCTCGCTGAGGCCACCCCAGACGCCGGAGTCCTGACCGCTTTCCAGAGCCCACTGCAGGCAGGCTTCCGTGACCTTGCAACGCCGGCAAACCTGCTTCGCCTCGTCGATCTGGAGCAGCGCGGGACCGGTGTTCCCGATAGGGAAGAACAATTCCGGGTCGACGTCACGACAGGCAGCGTGGTTACGCCAGTCCATGCGGTCCACTCCTCAATGAGTGCCGGCGGATCCGAAACCTTGAACTCGGACCCGTCGCCTCCGTCGTGCTTGTGAACGAATTCACGAGCTATATCGTATGTCTGATTCGCCGCTAAAGCGAGTCATTTGAAGTACCTCGCCGCAGTTCAGCGAACTTATGTTCCGAGTGCCTCTGTTAGAACATCGGTACCTGGACCACTGCGTCCCGTGCTGGCTGCCAGACCACGCCCCCGTGGACAACTGCCGCGCAGACATCGCCCGCCCGGCGAGGGCGCGCGAGCTTGCCTCTCGCCAGGAGCGTTACAACCCTCCCAAGTTATTCGATCAAGCGCAAGACCCTAAGGCAAAGGTTAGACCGGTTTTCGGTGTCATCTAAGTCACATGGCGGGCATGGTCCGTGCGCCGTGCAGGAAGAGCAGACTACGCGGGTTCTGCCCTCGCCTGATTGGTCGCTTAATGTGGCATTCGTCCTTAGGCGATGACGCGGAGTGCGCGGGGAACGGAGCGCAGGGTGATCGCTTCCTTCTCGCCGACATATTCGCCGTCGATCTGGAAGGCGACTGGGCGCTGTGCACGCAGCGTAACGTACGGCTGGTCATGAAGGGTGATCATGTTACGGCCGTGCAGGTCACGCCCCTTTGTAGTGAGCATCTGCGTGATCGCGTAGAGCGTGTTAAACGATGACATGCTGCGCAAGGCGAACACGTCGAGGCCGGTGTCGAACGTGGCCTGCGGTGTGGCGTTGACCTCGCGGCCGCCCAGGTAGGTCCACGGAGCGGTGTTCGAGACGATCCCGAGGAAGACGGGACCCGCTGTCCTGCCATCTTTCTGGTCGATCCAGATGACCGGATGACTGCGGTCGGTCTGCTGGTAGAACTGGCGCAGCGCGAGCCTGACGTACAGCGAGGTGGTGGCCTGGCGTCCGTGCGCCCGGATGCCCTGGACCGCCCTGACGACCTCCGCGTCAAGGCCGATGCCGCAATTGATCGTGAAGTACCTGCCATCGGCGTCACCGAGTCCTATCGTGCGCTCGCGATGCGCGGCGAGCGCCCCGAGGATCTGGCCGGTGGCGTCGATGGGGTCGCGCGGCAGGCCGAGCGCGCCCGCGAAGACGTTGGCGCTTCCGCCGGGTATCGGGGCGATCGCGGGTAGTCCGGTCGCCGGCGGCCGATCCTGGACTGGCTGGCCGGAACTATCATTGTCAGTCAGAGCGGCCTGGCCAAGTATTCCGTTGACGACTTCGTTCACCGTGCCGTCGCCGCCAAGCGTGAGCACGAGGCCGTAGCCTTCGCTTCTGGCGCTGGCGGCCAGCGCGGTAGCGTGGCCACGGTAGCGTGTCTGCTCGACTTCCAGCTTCACAGCGGACGCGAGAGCCGACGCGATGACATCCCGGCGAAGCCGGGTCGTGGAGGTAGCACGTGGGTTCACGATCAAAAGGGCGCGCACGCGCTCAGGCTAGCGTCGCGCCGCCGGAGCAGCGTCGGGGGCGTCCGCCGACCGTAGCGGGCGCTGCCGTTGTGCAGGCAATACAGGCGGCGGCGATCCTGCTTGCCGCCATTCTGGCGGGCATCGCCGTGCTCGACGGCAAGTCATACCAGACGGCCGGCGGTATCGCGATTACCTTCATCGGCATCGGCACCGCGATCTTGCTTGGCTTCGTGGCCTTCGGCCTGGCCAAGATCAGGCGGTGGAGCCGCACCCCCGCGCTGCTCACCCAGCTCTTTACCGGCATCGTCGGGATTTACCTGGTCCAGGGCCATCGCTGGTCCTGGGGTATTCCGGCCCTCGTGCTGTGCGCGCTTGGTTTTATCCTCCTATTTTCGCCGCCAAGCATCAGGGCGCTGACGGCTGGCAGGGACGATCCTGGCAGCCGCGTCGCCCCCGGTTAGTCCTCGCTGGTCAGCCCCTCCCGAAGCTGAGCCAGCGTGCGCGCGAGCAGTCGCGATACGTGCATCTGGGAGATGCCGAGCTCGGTCGCGATCTGTGACTGCGTCATGTTGCCGAAGAAGCGCAGCAGGAGGATGCGCTTTTCCCTGGGCGGAAGCCGCTCGAGGAGCGGTTTCAGTGACTCCCTGTACTCAACGCCCTCGAGTGCCTCGTCGACCATGCCGAGCGACTCGGCCACGGCCGGCGCATCCTCGTCACCGGAATCTGGTGCGTCAAGCGACACCGTGGAGTAGGCGTTGGCTGACTCAAGGCCCTCGAGCACGTCCTCCTCGCTCATCGACAGATGAGCCGCCAGTTCGGCCACCGTCGGAGCTCTGCCAAGGTGCTGAGCCAGGTCGCCGATGGCCTTGGTCAGCGCGAGCTTCAGCTCCTGCAGCCTGCGCGGCACCCTTACCGCCCAGCCCTTGTCCCTGAAGTGCCGCTTGATCTCGCCGACTATGGTCGGCGTGGCATAGGTGGAAAACTCGACGCCCCTGCTCAGGTCAAACCTGTCTATCGACTTGATCAGGCCGATCGTCGCCACCTGAGTGAGGTCGTCAAGCCACTCGCCGCGGTTCCTGAACCGCCTGGCCAGGTACTCGACCAGCGGCAAATGCAGTTCGACCAGTTCACCCCTGATCCGCAGGCGCTCTGGATCGCCCTCAGGAAGCTCACAGAGCCTCACGAACAGTTCTCTGGCATGGCCGCGGTCACGTACCGCGTGCTGGATTCTGATCGCTCCTGAGAGCTGCTCAGCCGCGTTCTCCTCATCGCCGACTTCCTGACTGATGAGCCCGGCGACGGCTAGGACCTCGTCGGCGTCACTGATCGCCTGTCCCCCGGCTGGGTCAGCCGTTATGGTCTCGAACTCTTCGGTCAAAGTGACCTCAACTTCCCCCGTCATGCCGACCTCGAAGAATCGCGGCTCTTACGGAGCAAGAGCGTGAGCACATCCCCCGGGCCGACCTGCGCATTGACGCTGCCGGCCAGCGCCGAGAGCACGGTCCACGCGAACGTGTCGCCAGAAGGAATCCGGGGGGCCAGGCAGCTAACAGAAACCGAGACGGTCATCTCATCCTGGCCAAGCGAGAAGGAGCACTCAAGATCGCTGCCGGGGATCGCCTGAGTGAGAAGCATCGCGCAGGCCTCGTCGACGGCGATCCGCATGTCCTCGATCTCGTCGAGGGTGAAATCAAGCCGCGCGGCCAGGCCCGCTGTCGCTGTCCGCAGTACGGAAAGGTAAGCGCCGTCGGCAGGCATCCTCACGGTCACCCGGTCAGCCCCGTTGCGGTCGGCGCCGCTTCTGTCGGTAACACCACTGGTCTTCTCCGCGGCCGCCGGGGCCGCGGCCGGCGGGGCCGCGGTCGCGAGGCGCCCGCCCGCCTGCGACGTGCCAGCCTGCGACGTGCCAGCCTGCGACGTGCCAGCCTGCGACGTGCCAGCCTGCGCAGCGTTATCGGCCGAGCCCGCGCGATCACCTCGGTCGCCAGTCACTGTCATATGCTTAACGGTACTTCTTTCGCCTATAGGGGACGTAGTCCCTTTTTCGGTCATGTTTGCCCCTTCAACAACGGCCGAGTGCTGCTGGTCACTTGCAGGAGCCAACGTCTCCTTGCAACTTATCCTGATCCGAGCCCTGCCCTGATCCGAGCCCTGCCCTGATCCGAGCCCTGCCCTGGTCCGAGCCCTGCCCTGGTCCGAGCCCTGCCCTGGCGCACCGTCCCCCTGGTCGGCTTATCCGCGCGGCGGCCTGGCTCCGCCCGATGCCGGTTATCCTCCCGTGCCGGTCACCGGAAATACGGAATCCGACAGTACAACGTCTGGCCGGTCGCGTAACGCCAGGGATAGGCGCGTTGCCGATAGGCGCCGATCGCGCCAAAAGACCGGAAGGCGCTCGGCGAACCCCCGAGTCGCTCCTGCGTGGGCGCCCGACCCCGTGCCCGGCTGCGTTTCCATGATCACAGAGAGTTAGGGCCGCGGGTAACCCGCGGATTCCGCGCTGACGTCCTCCGGCCCGGGCCTGCCTGGGCCGGAGGCCCGGCCGCGCGGCCCGGCCAGCAGCAACAAGTAGCCAGCGATGCTGTCCGCCCCACCCCGGCTACAGCAACGGAGTCCCAACGATGTCACCCGCACAGCATCAGGCGGCCATCGTTGTCACTGGATCCTGGCCGCCAGTAGCAACGCGGGGCCATCGATGCTGTCCACCCCCGGTGCCCCGCCCCGCCGCCCCGCCGCCCCGCCACCCCACCGCTCCGGCGCCTCGCCGAGCCGCCCGGTGTCAGGCGGTTCCTGCGCGGTCGTACGACGGTCGGGCCTCCCGACGTAGTGCCAACGCGGGGATCGGCCAGCCGGGCCGAATCCCCGCGTTGGGACAACTACTCCTTGGCCATCTCAGTCCCTGAGCTAGTCAGCTCTTCTTGGTCTCCGCGAAGATCGTGGCGATCTCGTCGATTTTCCCGAGGAGCTTCTCAGCGACGGCCGGGTCTGCGCTGCCCTTGGAGCCGCCCGCACCAGCGAGCTTGGTGGCCTCGTTGAAGAGCTGGTGAAGCTGCGGGTACTTCTCGAAGTGCGGTGGCTTGAAGTAGTCGGTCCACAGCACCCAAAGGTGGTGCTTGACTAGCTCGGACCGCTGCTCCTTGATGATCAGTGCCCGGGTACGGAATTCCGCGTCGGTGTTGGCCTGGTATTTCTCGCAGATCGCCTTGACCGACTCGGCCTCTATCCTGGCCTGGGCCGGGTCGTAGACACCGCACGGCAGGTCGCAGTGCGCGAGCGCGGTCACCTTAGGTGCGAGGACATGTGCGAGCAGCCTCATGATGTCCTTCTCTCGTGTCGGATCATTGGATGACGGAATCAGACAGTACAGCTTCCACATTCGGGGGGAAGCATGCAGTGGCCGATGTGGCGGGTCGCGGTGGCGGAACGGTCGATGGAGCCCGCTCTCCGCCAGGGAGACTGGCTGCTCGTCTGGCGGGGGCTGCGGCCCGATCGGCCGCCGCGCGTCCGTGCCGGTCAGATTGTCGTCGCCTGGCATCCGGGGCGTGATGGCATGCTGCTGGTCAAACGGGCTGCCTGGCGGGAACCTGGCGGCTGGTATCTGGCGTCTGACAATGCCGCCGCAGGGGCCGTGGACAGCGCCAGGTTCGGTGCGGTGCCTGCTGGCCTGATCAAAGGCACGTTGTTGCTGCGCTACCACCGGGGAAGGAAGTCGTCCTAGACGCGGAAGAGGCTCTGGTCCTCGCGGACCAGAGCCTCTCGCACTCGCGGGGGCGGGGGATCAGGCGGCCGGGGTCTCGGTGGCGCCGCCTGCCTCGGCGATCTGCGCCTCCCAGTCCTCCTCGCCGCCCGACTGGGCCGCGATGGACGCTTCCATCTCATCGCGCGTCTGAGTCGAGGCCATCGCCCAGAAGTAGATCACCAGGCTGAACACCGTGACGATGCCCATATCATACCAGAACGGGATTCTCATGGTGTTTTCCGGGCCGAACTGACCCTGCCAGGAGATGATGCCCATGCCGAGCAGATAGGCGGCGAGCCAGATCGACTTGGTCCAGTTGATCTTCGGTGCGTGCGGGTTGTCCGCGAAGTACATGATGATCAGGATGTAGCCGATGATGATGCACGCGCCCAGCTTCCACAGCGTCTCGAAGCCTGCCCAGTAGATGATCAGGTTCGCGATGATGAAGGCCAGCGGTGAGAGGACGGTGGCTCCGGGGACCTTGTAAGGCCGGTTCGCATCGGGAAGGACCTTGCGGAATGCTCCCAGCGCCAGCGGAGCGCCAGCGTACATGAGCACGCTCGCAGTCGTGACCAGGTTCACCAGTGAGTGCCAGCTCGGGAACGGTAGCAGGAAGACCAGGCCGAAGGCAAAGGCGACGATCAGGCTGAACCAGGGCACACCGTTCTTGTCGGTCTTGGTGAAGGCTGACGGGTAGTACCGGTTCCTGCCCAGGCCGTAGCCGACGCGGGAGGTCGAGGTCTCGTACATCTGGCCGGTGCCGTACGGCGAGATGAAGGCGTCGAGCCTGAGGATGACCGGAAGGGCCTTACCGAGGAAGCCAACAAGGGCCAATCCGGCGATCGCCGCGAACGGCCCGTCGGCGATGTTCGAGATCGTCGGGCTGCACTTCCCGGTAGCCGGGCACACAAGCGAGTAGAAGCCGCCTGGGGTATGCAGCAGGTCCGCCGGCGTGGCGCCGAGGAACACGACCTGAAGCAGGACATAGATCACGGTGCCGATCAGGATCGCGCCGATGATCGCCATAGGCAGGTTCCGCTGGGGGTTCTTGACCTCGCCCGCGAGTTGGTCGGCCTGCTCAAAGCCGAGGTAAGAGAAGACGATTCCGGCCCCTGGGATGGTATAGAACAGCGCGTGCCAGCCGCTGTACCCGTCAGAGTTCTTCGGGATGGCGCTCGGGTTGAGCCCGCCGTTGAAGCTGAAGTTGTGCGGGTGGAACTTGAACAGCAAGATGATGATCGCCAGGACCGGGATCGCGACCTTCCAGTACGTGATGGCGTTGTTGACCCGGGCGAAAACCTTCATGGCCAGGAAGTTCACCGCGGTGAAGAGCGCCATCAAGATAATCGTGAAGACGAAGCCCCAGTGGGTGACGTTGCCGGTCGTCGAGTCGTAGATCGCGAAACTCGTCGAGTTAAACCAGTACTGGCCGTACTGCATGACTGCGAAGCACTCGATCGGCGCTACGGTGACCGCCTGCAGCCAGGAAAAGAAGCCGAACGTGATGCCGGCGCCGCTGCCGAACGCCAGGTGCGGGAACCGCGCGGTGCCTCCAGCCACCGGATACATGCCGCCAAGCTCGGCGTGAACGAGGGCGAGGATGATGACCGCGACGCCGGCGATCATCCACGCCCAGATCGCCGATGGCCCGATCGCCACCGCGGCGAAGTACGAGCCAAACAGCCAGCCTGAGCCGATGATGGAGGTCTCCGACGCCCACATGGCGCCGATCAGGCCCATCTCGCGTTTCAGGCCGACGTCGACTGGCCTCGCCTCTATTGTCTGAGTTGCTGCCATCTCAAACCTTCTTTCAGGTTCCTAACAAGTACCTAACGCCCGCGAGTAGGGCTCATGGTAATGATCATTGGCGGGTGTGAGAAGAAGCCCGTAGGTGTCGGTTCGGTAACGCAAGTGACGTCTCGCGAGCTAAGAGGCGTGCTATGGCCTAGCTGGCTGCTGATGCGACCGAGTCTGTCTCACCGGAATGCTCGGTCTCACCCGAATGCGCCTCGTGGTCCTGACCGCGCAAGGAAGTCACGTTGCCGCGCGAGGCCGAATGGTGCGCACAGTAGCGGCGTGATTTGTTGCTGCTCGCGTCAACGTAGACGCGGTCGCAGGACGCGATAGCGCAGACGCCGAGCCGCTCGGCGCCAAACTGGCTGATCAGGAGGCATAGGCTGCCGACCGAAGCGGCGGCGTACCTGTCAGTCACCGAGCCGGTCGCGCTGAGGTGCACGTGCCATGGCTCGCCGTCGTGCCTGACCAGCACCGGATGGACCGGATGGGTCATCAGCAGCGCGTTCAGCCTGTCGGCGGCCACCTGGTGGGAGCCTTCAACCGCCCGGCCGAAGATAACGGCAAGATCGGCGCGGAGCAGCTTGAGCCGGTCAAGGTCATATCGCGTCACAGGACCAGCAAGAAACGGCCGGTCAGAGACGAATTCACCGAACGCGGCACAGCTACGCAACGGGTCGGCGTCAGACTCGCAAACAGCGGAGTTGACCAACCGCACCGCGAGCTCGGCAAACGAAGCCAGATTCACGCCGGTCCTTAGCAGCGATTGGGGAACGGAACCAGCCCCTGCGGAGTATGTCATAGCCGGGAGTCCGCGTAAGTGCGTTATGCACAACCTTCCTGGTCGATGTTTAGCACGGACGACACCGGCTGCCCGCGGATGGCCAGGCAGCGGGCGCTATGGTCCTGCCATGTTCGCAGTCACAGCAGCCAGGTTCAGTCCCGACGACCCGATCTCAGCTCTCGAACTCGGCGACCACGCCGATCCTGTGCCGCCCGACGGCTGGACGAAGGTAGCTGTCAGGGCAGCGTCACTCAATCATCACGACGTCTGGACCTTGCGTGGTGTCGGTATTTCGGCCGACCAGCTTCCGATGGTGCTCGGCTGTGACGCCGCCGGGGTCGACGAGGAAGGCAACGAGGTAGTTGTCCACGGCGTGATCAGCGATCCGGCTGCCAGCCCTGGCGATGAGACGCTCGATCCCCGCAGGTCCCTGTTGTCCGAGCGTTACGACGGCACGTTCGCCGAGTACGTGGCCGTGCCAAGGCGGAACCTCGTACCCAAGCCCGCAAGCCTGTCTTTCGAGGCAGCGGCGTGCCTTCCCACCGCGTACCTGACCGCTTACCGCATGCTCTTCGATAAGTCAGGGCTTGAGCCAGGCAGCACGATCCTGGTCCAGGGCGCGGGGGGCGGCGTCGCGACCGCGCTGATCTTGCTCGGCCGGGCGGCCGGATACCGGATCTGGGCCACGAGCAGGAGCGAAGAAAAGCGCGCGCGGGCCTTTGAGCTCGGCGCGGATCAGGTGTTCCCCGCTGGAGCCCGGCTGCCAGAGCGCGTCGACGCGGTCATGGAAACAGTCGGCGAGGCGACCTGGTCGCACTCGGTGAAGGCGCTGCGGCCAGGCGGCCGGATCGTGATCTGCGGCGCGACCAGCGGCCCGATGCCGCCGGCCGAGCTCACGAGGATCTTCTTCCTGCAACTCTCTGTCGTCGGCTCGACAATGGGGACGAAGGATCAGCTTGCCCGCCTGGTGAGGTTCTGCGATCAGACCGGCCTGCGGCCCCGCATCGACAGGACCTTGCCGCTGACCGAGGCCAGGGAAGGGTTCGAGGCGATGGTCAGGGGTGAATTGTTCGGAAAAGTAGTATTCACCGTCTAATCGAGTGGCGGCAACCCGGCCGGGGGCGGCGGTCTCGGCAGTTCCGGCGGTCCGGCCGTCACGGCCCTATGCGGGTCTCGGGCTGCTCTCAGTAACCGGCAAAGGCCCCGTGTCGGGGCAATACCGCCGCCCGGAGCGTTCATGATCCGGAAGACTTTTCGTTTGAGGAAGACTTCTCAGGGATAATCCCGGAAAACTCTACCTCAAACGAAAACTCTACCTCATAAAATGGAGTAATCACTCCGGTTAGCGGACGCGGATGCTATCGGGACCGGCGAAACACCGCCAACCAGGCGCATCGCACCGCGCCCGCACCCCGCTCACACCGCCGGCCACGGCGGACGTCTCGGCTGCCCATCAAACCCCGGCTTGGTGTTGGCCGCGCTGTGCCGGGACCAGCTCAGCACGGATCCCTCGGTCACCTGCGCCCCGCCTTGGGTTCAAGGGGTCGTTGCAAGGCTCAGCTCGCCGCGCGCCGAGCCCAACGTTGGGACGTCGTCGGGAATTCGGGAAGCACGCATCAAGATCTACTGAACCCCGCCGCGCGCCGCGAGCCTGATCAGGCCGAGCCCGACCCTTCAGGGTCTTGGCCATGGGTTGCCGACGGCTGCTCCGCTCCGGGTGCACCGGCGGAACCAGCCGCCTCTGCCGCACCGGCGGAACCGGCCGCACCGGTGGAGTCGGCCGCACCGGCCGCACCGGCCGCACCGGCCGCATCGGCGGAACCAGCCGCCTCGGCTGCGTCGGGCGCGCGGAAGACCTCGGTTCGTATGCGGTTGAGCGCGTCGCCGAGGATGCGGCCCAGGTTGCCGACGGTGTCTTCGCCCATGTTCTCCGCGTGCCTGGCCACGCCACGGATTTCCTGAGCGAACAGGGCGGCGAGGTGCTCTAGATCAGAGGTCAGGTCGGCGAAGTTCTCGCGCCGGTCGCCTCGGCCGGCTCCTTTGAGCCAGTCGGGGCGGCTTCCCTGAGTCCACTGTGACCAGTCAGGCCGGCCGGCGCCGGCCCGTGCGCGCTCGCGCCAGTCCTGCTTGCCCGCCCAGTCGGTCCAGCCCTGCCGCCTTGCCCAGTCAGCCCAGTCGCGCCAGTCAGTCCGATCGGCCCACTCCCGCCAGTCCGGCCGCCGGTCATTGCCACGACGCTGGCCCGAGCCCGACTGCTCGCCTTCGTCGGCTCGCTCGTCCCCGGCGGCGTCCGCCGCAGACTCGGATGCCGCGGACTCGGATGCCGCGGACTCCGCCTGAGCTGAATGACCCGAGTGAGCCGGCTCCTGCGCGTCAGCAAAGTGCTCGCCGGTCGCCGCGGACCACGCCCCAGCCGACGCCTCCCGACCAGACCCGGAAGACCCGGAAGGCTCGGCAGCCTCGGAAGACCCGGAAGGCTCGGCAGCTTCGGAAGACCCGGAAGGCCGACCACGGCCAGACTCGCGCACCGCCCACGTCAGCTCATCGCGCAGGTTCCTTACGGTTTCCCTGACATCTCGCGAGATCTCCTTGGCGATGTCGCGTACCGACGCCGCCAGCTCGTCTTCGAGGTCGGCGAGGTCGTCGAGCCTGCGGTTCAGTTCGGCCCGGCCAGCGTCGGTGATCCGGTAGATCTTCTTGCCGTCCACGGTCTCGTGGGTGACCAGGCCCTCTTCTTCCAGCCTGGCCAGCCGCGGGTAGATCGTGCCCGGTGACGGTGAGTAGACCCCGAGGAACTTGTCCTGAAGCAGCCGGATCACGTCGTAGCCGTGCCTGGGTGCTTCGTCGAGCAGTTTCAGCAGGTAAAGCCGCAACCCACCGTGCCTGAACACTGGGCTCATTGCTCGTCCCCCTCTCCGCTCACCGCCATGCTATATGAGATATATCGCGTTAGCCAATCCTCTGCCCGCCGCGAAGGCGGCGGCACCGCGCCGCGGAGGCGGCGGCACCGCGCCGCGGAGGCGGCGGCACCGCGCCGCGGAGGCGGCGGCACCGCGCCGCGGAGGC
>DATJLT010000248.1:0-2108 GCA_035509195.1 Streptosporangiaceae bacterium
GATGTGAAGCGGCCGTTCACTGCCCTGATGACGCCGAGCGATGCGCTGGCCGAGCAGGCCGTCATGCTCGGCGCGGCGTTGGAGATGCGCGGAGCGGAGGACGCCACAGGACGCCTGGCCCGTCTCCGCGAGCGGACGGTCGCCCTGCCTGCTGTCTCCCGGCCAGCCGTCGAATTGGCACTCGCCGAGAATCCGGCGGACACCGAGCAGATCCTGTCGGCAGTCACCGATCCCGCCGCACTCCCCGCTCAGACGCTGCAAGCTTGGGTCGACACTCCACCGGCCTTCCTTGGAACGCCGGACGCGCCCGCTCATGCCGCCGCTTGGGCTCTGCTTGGGGAGATCGCCGCCGCGTACGGTCTCCACCGTCACGCCAGTACTGCGTTCGAGTGCGCAGTATCAGCGGGCAGCGCACGCCGGCCCTACCTCCTGGCCCGCGCCGCATGGTCAGCGCTGCAGGCAGGCAACCTGGCAAGGGCAGCCAGCATCGCGCCGCTAGCGAGCTCAGCCCCTTACGCCGAAGCCGCATACGACTTGATCGCCGCCTTCATTGCACTAGACGCCGAGAACGCGCCCGGCGCAGGCCCGCAGCAGCTTCGCGAGCAACTTCGTCACGACCTGACAGCCTGGAACCCGGAACGCCCAGTCGACCGCGACATGCAGGCGCGGATCAGAGCCGAGATAGAGATGAGCGATCCATCACTCTCTGCGAGAGCCAGGCACGACGCCGCCCTCCAGACCCTTGATGGCGCACTCACCCGCGGCTGGCTCGATGACACCGCATTGGCAGCCGCAACCATATTGCGCTCCCGCGCCGCTGTAGGCGCCGCCGACAGGGCCGCCGACCTCGATCGTGCAGTCCAGCTCGCGACCACGGTCCGTGACGCGTGCCGCGGGGCCCGACGAGACAGCACGATGGCGGTTCGGGTGGCAATCGCGGCAGCAAGCGACGCGGCACGGTATCGGCAGGTCATCGCCATCGGCTCCGCCGCATTCGGGCAGGCCACCGACGAAGAGGCGCGCGACCCGGAAGTCGTCAAGCAGGTCATCCTCGCGGCAGCCAAGGGGGTCCCCGAGGTAGCTGACGAACTCGCGGCTGAACCTGGGCAGATTCCGACAGGGTTCCTCCGCGCCTGGGCGCAGGCTCTCCTCGCGCTGCGAGAAACCCAGGCCAGCAAGGTGAGCCATGACGAACTTGTCAGCCTCTGGCAGCAGGCACTAGCAGCAGCGACGACAGTTGACGAGCGGCTTCAGGCGCTTCAGGGACTTGCGACAGTCGGAGCAGACGACCTCCCAGGGCTAGATGAACTGCTCGCGTCTGACCCGGCTACCGCCGCAGAACTGCACGCACGTGCAGCCCTTGCCCGCGACGACGCAGACGCAGCGGTAAACCTCTTGCACCCGCACCGGAACGCAAGCGCCTCCGTCGCAAGCATCCTCGGGGAAGCGTACGCGAGGCTCGGGCAGGTCGACGCGGCTGTTGACACACTCGCCGCTGGCGCATCCCGGTTCGACCATGACGACCTGATCATCCAGGCAGCAAACACCTGCGCGCGAGCCGGCGATACTGCCCGCGCTGAACGCCTGCTCACAGATGTGCTCCGGACAGCAGCGGCTAGCTGGGCCGGCCGTGGCCGGGCTCGTACCCGACTCGGCGAGCTCCAGGCCGACCGCGGAGCCTGGCCCGAAGCCATTGCGGCCTGGGACAGCGCCCTTGAAGAGGACCCGTACCTGGACGCCGCACGCTGGCAGCTCGCCTACGCGCACGCATCCCGCGGGGACCACGAACGCGCATGGGCTGTGCTGAAAGGCGCCCCAGGCGCCTCCGACGAGACGCCGCTGCCAGGCAACCCGCCCACGCCGAACGCGGCGCACCTAGCCCTGGTACTGCTCCGCCGCAACGGCGACTTCCCCGCTGCGGTCACCTACGGACTCCGATACCTCAGCCTGTTCGGCAGCGACGAACGCTTCGCCGGCCATACCCTGGCACTGCTCACCCTGCCCACGAGCGAACAGGACGACTACACCCAGGCCACGCTAGACGCGGAACTACAGGGACGCCTAGAGCAGGAACTCGCTGACTTCTTCGCGAGGTACCCAGACAGCCA
>DATJLT010000249.1:0-6247 GCA_035509195.1 Streptosporangiaceae bacterium
ACGCCGAGACGCCGGCCGAGCCCGCCACCCGCGAGCCCGCCCTCGTCGGGTAGCCCCGGCCCCGGCCAGAACAAAGGCCATCCACAACCAGACCTCCGGCCGGCGCCCTGCACAAGGGCAGCCGGCCGGACCGCTGAGAGCGCGAGCAATGGGACGACGGAACCAATTACCTGGCCGTCGCCCCCGGAGTGATCGTCGGCTATGAACGCAACGTCCCGACGAACACGATGCTGCGCAAGCACGGGATCGAGGTCGTCACCATCGCAGGCAGCGAACTCGGTCGTGGCCGGGGCGGCCCCCGGTGCATGACGTGCCCCATCGAACGCGACCCGGCCTAGGCCAGCGACCCAGGTCCTTGACCTTGACCTTTGGGGAGGCCGCAGACTGGTTGCGGCCGGGCATCCGCCCGGGATGAGGGAGACGCTCGTGGGCCTGGTTAGTATCGGCGAGTTCTCGCGGCTGTCGCGGCTGTCGCCTAAGGCGCTGCGCCTGTACGACGAACTCGGGCTCTTGGTTCCTGATCACGTCGATGCGACGACCGGCTACCGCTGGTACGCGGAAGCGCAGCTGGAGCAGGCCCGCGTGGTGGCGTTGCTGCGCAGGATCGGCGTTCCGCTGGCCCGGATCAAGGACATGCTGGCGGTGGATCCGGTGTCGGCCGCCGGGCAGGTCAGGGACTACTGGGCCGGGGCGGAGATGGAGCACTCCGCCCGGCGGGAACTGACCGGTTACCTCGTTGACCGTCTTTACGGAAAGAAGTTCGCCATGTACGAAGTCGGCGTCCGTGACATGCCGGCGCGCAGCCTGCTCAGCCTCATGCGCAGGGCGCATCAGGACGAGGTGATGCAGATGGGCCGGGAGTTCTTCATCCAGCGGATGATGCGGGGCGGGGTCGCGCGGGTCGAAGGGATCGCCGGGGCGCCGTTCACGATTTATTACGGCGAGGTGAGCGGGGATAGCGACGGCCCGGTCGAGTTCTGCTGGCCGGTGCCCGACGACCAGGCCGCCGAGGTCGCCGCCAGGTTCCCCGACCTCGCGCTCCGCACGGAGCCCGCGCACCAGGAGGCCTTCGTCGGGCAGGGAAAGCCAGGGGCATGGGACAACGAAGCCGAGATTGAAGCCGCCATCGAAGACCTTATCGCCTGGGCATCGGAGCATCGGCGCGAGATCTCCGGCGGCGTGCGCAGCCTGCTGGTCTTCAACCCCGCCGACCTGCGAGCCGGACCGGACATGGAATTCGCCCTGGCATTGCGCTGAACCGCTTACGCAGACGCCGAAGCCCTCCTCTAATCGCTCAGATAAGCCTCTTGCCGGTCACTGACACAGCGGGGTCGGGGTCGCTGAGCAAGGTACCGGGAACGATGCGGTAGCCATGGATCGTCTCGGTCGAGATCGCGATCACTTCATCGGCGGGGTCATCGACCCACGGCTCGATGAGCGAGCGGTACCGGTCGGCCGCCCCCTGCTCGGTGATCAACTCGGCGGTCCCGACGGCTATCACGCTCCAGCCGACCTTGCGCGTCATGTCAATCGCATCGGCCTCGTAGGCCACGAGCATCCCATGATGCCCGAGGCTCACTTCCGTCGTGATAGCCGCACCGGTCGTGGCCCTGATGACGATAAGGTCGCCGTCGACCAGGTGGTTGACCGGCCGGATCGCGGGACGTGCGTTGTGGACGAATACCAGGCGTCCTACCTGGACCGAGCCCATCAATTCCAGGCACTGCGGCTTGGTCAGCTCTTCCATTCGCCGCTGATAGCTCATCAAGGTCCCCTCGGGGCAGGCATGGGCGATAAATCGATCCTGCCCTAGTAACGGAACTCGCGTCTATCAGCGTGCCCGGCGGATTCTCCGCCCAGAGACCCGCAGCGGGCTGATGCGGATGAAGTGGTCTCTTTCGCCGCCCGGCCAGGCTTCCAGGCCGATAGCCTGAGCGTCCGCCCGCTCGGCTTCGTCATCCAGGTGATATGCGGGTCCCTGGATCAGCACGCTCCAGCCTTCCCTGGTCGCGTGGTCGAAGTCGTCGACCTCGAACGCGACACGGTAGTCGGCGTCGTCAATTCCTGTACGCAGGTCCTGCACGGTAGGGCTTTCCTCGGCGGTGCGGAAGTAAATCGCACCGTCGTGAAGCTTGTAGTTCACTGGCAGCACGGTGAGGTCATAACGGCCGGTGTAGGCGATCCGGCCGATGCCTCCTGGTGCGATCAGGCTGAGGCACTCCGCCTCGTCCAGGTGTTCAAGCACCGGGACGGCCGTATGGCCATCGGGGACTGGCTGGTCAGGCACTGTCCTTCCTCCCTGTTCGCGGACGCGCACTTCGCGGCTGGCACGGCGGGCCGATGGTGGCTGGCGGCCGGGCCTTCGGCCCTCGGACCGCGGTCAGCACGAGATTATCGTTTCAGGCGACGGGCGGGGAAAGCCGCCCGCGCCGCTGGGAAGCGACTGCGTGGCCGGCGCCGAGGGGTTCTCTCAACGCGCACTCGCTGTGACCAGAAGTTAGCCGAGGGCAAGGCGGACGGCGCTGACGTCTTCGCGTCCGTGACCTGCCTCGACCGCTAGCCGCCACTGGCCGGACAGGGCTGCGAGCAGCGGCAAGCTGCCCTTCCCTGCGGCGAGAGCGAGATCGACGTCCTTGAGCGCCCACTGGAGGGGGAACTCCGGCGCGTAGTCCCCCTCTTCCATCTTGTGGAGCTTGGCGTCGGCGATTGGCGCGTCCAGCGGCCCGCCCTCGATGACCTCGCCGAGCTTGGCGGCATCGAGGCCGAGCCGCCGGCAGAGTTCGAGAGCCTCGGCCACGCCTTCGATCAGGACAGCCATGTAGGCGTTGACCGCCAGCTTCATCCGGCTGCCCGCACCGGCTTCGCCGAGCCAGACCGTCTTGCGGCCGATCGCGCCGAACGCCGGCGCGACCGCCGGCTGCGCCTCGTCCGGTCCCGATGCGAGGATCAGGAGTTGGCCCGCCTCAGCCGGTCCTTTGCTGCCGGAGACCGGAGCGTCGACGAACAAGATTCCTGGCCTCGATTCCGCGAGCCTAGCGCGGTACTCAAGCGTGGCATCGACTCCGATCGTGCCCATCTGCGCCCATACAGCCCCATCGGGGATATTGCTGACCGTGCCATTGAAGATCACCGATGACACTACGTCGGCATCAGGGAGCATGGTAATGACTACATCGGCATCCCTGACCGCCTCGGCGGGCGACGCGGCAACCGTCGCGCCCTTCCCGGCCAACTCCGCTGTGGCCTCCGGCGACCGGTCCCACACAGTGGTCCGCAGGCCCGCCCGAAGGACGTTCCCGGCCATTGCCGAGCCCATGATTCCGGTACCCAGCACGGATACTCGCGTGCTGCCGCTCCCGTCGGCGTTCTCACTCACAACAGTGCCATGCCCAGTCCCTGGTGATTCAAGCTGCGGCGCCAGGACTCGGGCAGGCTCGGCTACTGATCGCGTGGCACTGGATCGAGGGGCAGAACGGAGCGCTTCGATGCGCCGGCTGGAGCCGATATGGACTTATGCTCGGCCCCCCTGACCACCCGAGGCAACCGGCCGCGCCCGCGCAGGCCTCACAGGCAGCAATCAACGTTCCAGACTCAGCAGCGCGAACAAGGCTCGTTCGGTCCTTAGGTCGTGCTCTTGACCGGCTCGGCGAGGCAGGCCATCCGGGGCCGGGCCGCCAGCGGCGCACAAATCACCGAAAGTGCCTGGCGTTACCGCGACGCTGGCTCGTTGATGCTGTTCGCCGCACCGAACTTACCGCATCCGTGGAACTTCAATGCTCTCCCCGCAGCATCAAAGTTCCAGCGTTGTCGTAGCAGGACCAGCCCGAACAACATCAAATTACCAACGACGTCGTCGGCCGACGCGCGACTGGTTCCTGGGCCTTGACGACCTGAGTGCCAGCCTGGTCAGGGACGCGGTCGAGGTGCTGGCCGAGCGGGGTCCGCTGTTGGTCGCAGGCGACAAGGCCGGCCAGTGGACCCGCTGGTACGGTGACGCGATTAAGCTGGCCGAGGATCGCTGCGAGCGCTACCTGGCGACCCCGCCCGTGCACACGGGACGTCAGTAATCCGCGCTCGCCATAGCCGGGCGTATTCGCCGCCTGAGCTGAGCAGCTCGGCGTGCGTGCCGCGCTCGGCGACCCGGCCGCGGCGCAACAGGATGATCTCGTCGAACGCTTCGAGGTCGCCCAGCTCATGAGTGATCAGAAGCACGCTCCTGCCCTCCGTGAAGGAAAGCAGGTCGGCCATCAGTCCCCGGCGATTCTCTTCGTCCAGGTGCGCGGTCGGCTCGTCGAGGATCATGAGCTCCGGGTTGACGAGCACGGCGCGGGCGAAGGCCAGGCGCTGCCGCTGGCCGCCTGACATGCGCGCGCCGTGACTGCCGGCCTCTGTATCCCACTTCCGCGGCAGCGACTCGATCCAGTCGAGCAGCCGGGCCAGGCGGGCCGCGTCCGCCAGTTCGCGATCGGTGGCATCTGCCTTGGCCAGGCGCAAGTTGGCGGCGATCGTGCCTGAGAAGATGTGCGGGTCCTGCGGGCAGCCGCCGATTACCTTCCTTACATCTGCTGACAGGTAACTGGCCAGCGGGGCGCCGTTCAACGTCACGGTACCGCCGGTGAGATCGCAGAACCGCAGCAAGACCGCCGCCAGAGTTGACTTGCCCGCACCGGAAGGGCCGACGATGGCTACCCGCTTGCCTGGCTCGAGGTCAAGGTCGACTCCGTCAAGAGCCAGGGTTCCTTCGCCGTAGCGGACGGTCGCGCCGCGGAGCCGGACGTGCGGCGGGCCGGCCGGGAGCGGCAGCGGATCCGCCGGCTCCCGCACGGGCTCCGGCGCGTCCATGACGGACCCGATGCGTTTCGCCGCCGCCCGTGCCTGGCCAAGCTGAATCGCGGCGGCGGGCAGGGAGTTGACCGCCTCGAACGCCGCGAGCGCGGTCAGCGTGATCACTGCGAGCGGAACCCGGCCGAGCGTGCCAGCGTCGGTCGCCTGGACGCCGAGCAGCAGCACAGCCCACAGCGTGGCGCCGGCGGCCAGCGATGACAGCGCGACCCCGGCCGCCGAAGCTGTCGCCGTCCTCGCGGCCCGCCTGGTGAGCTCTCCGTCGGCGTGCTCGGCTCGCGCCAGCATGGTGCCCGCTGCCCCGAACGCGTGCAGGTCGTCGGCACCGTTGACCAGGTCGGTCAGCACGACGCCGAGTTGCCCCCTGGCCGCGGCGGTGGCGGCTGCCGATCGCCTGGCTGTTGCGGCCGCGATCAGGGGGACCGCGAGACCGGCCAGGAGCAGGCCAGCGCAGATGACAAGGCCGGCGGGCAGCAGAATGGCCGCGGCCGCCAAGGTGGCGGCAGAGCCGACGAGCAGGGCGACGGCCGGCGGGGCTATGCCCCTGATGAAGAGGTCCTGGGTCGAGTCCACGTCACTGATCAGCCTGGCCAGCAGGTCGCCTGACCGGAAGGCGGCAAGGCCGGCCGGAGCCAGCCGTTCCAGCCGCTGGTAGATCCTGACCCGGACGTCCGCGAGAACGCGGAAGGCCACGTCATGGGCTGCGAGCCGCTCGGTGTAACGGAACACTCCCCGGCTGATGCCCAGAGCGCGCACCGCGACCACCGCGATCGACACCGCGACGATGTTCGGGTGCTGCGAAGCCCGCGCGATGAGGAACCCCGACACCGCGAGCAGCGCCACGCCGCTGGCGGTCGCGGCGGCTCCGGCCGCGACGGCGAGCAGCAGCCGGCCCCGGAGCGGGCGAGCCATGGACAGCAGCCGCACCAGCGGCAGGGAAGGATGCCGCGCTTGCGGCACGGTCGCGTTCATCGTGCTGCCACCAGGGTCGGCTGCGGTGCGGCAGCGCCTGCTGTCAGCGCGGTCAGGCGGCCGTCAGCGATGGTCACCAGGCGGCCTCCCGCGCTCGATGCCCTTGCCTCGTGGGTCGCCTGGACCACGGTTCGCCCGGCCAGTCCGCCAGCGAGCACCGACTGGAGTGCATCCCAGGCGAAGGCGTCAAGATGCGCGGTCGGCTCGTCGAGCAGCATCAGCGGCGCGTCCACGCAGAAGGCACGTGCGATCGCGATCCGCTGGCGCTGACCGGAAGAAAGCCGGAGGCCGCGCTCGCCGAGCATTGTGTTGTAGCCGTCGGGCAGTTCGCCGATGAACTCATCTGCCCCCGCGAGCACGGCCGCTCGCCTGATCGCCTGCCTGCTCGCGTCTGGCCGGCCGAGCGCGATGTTGCCGGCGATGCTGGCGGCGA
>DATJLT010000250.1:0-4140 GCA_035509195.1 Streptosporangiaceae bacterium
GGTCAGACCCTGCTCGAGGCCATGGTCGGCCGCCTCGCGGGCAAGGGACCTGCCGCGCATCAGGTCTGGCTGCCGCCGCTCACCGCTTCGCCGACGCTCGACGAACTGCTTCCGGCGCTCGAGCCGGTGCCGGGCGCGGGCCTCGCGCCGGCCGACTGGGCGGGCCGCGGCGGCCTGGTGATACCGGTGGGCGTCGTCGACCGGCCGTTCGAGCAGATCCGCGACCTCTACATGGTGGACATCTCAGGCGTCGGCGGCCACGTCGGCATCGTGGGCCGTCAGCAAGGCGGCAAGAGCACGATGCTGCGCACGGTGATCGCGGGCATCGCCCTTACCCACACCCCGAGGGAAGTTCAGTTCTACTGCGTGGACCTGGGAGGCGGCTCGCTGGCCTCGCTGGCCGGGCTGCCGCACGTCGGCGGCGTCGCGACCCGCCTGGAAGCCGACCTGGTCAACCGCACCCTGGCCGAGGTGACGATGCTGGTCACCGAGCGCGAGAAGATGTTCGCCGAGCAGGGCATACCGAACATGACCGCATACCGGCAGCTCAGGACCGTCGGCCAGGTCGGCGACGACGTTTACGGCGACGTCTTTCTCGTCATCGACGGCTGGAGCACGTTCAAGCACGACTTCGAGCCGCTGGAGAACATGCTGCGCACGGTACTGCCCAGGATGCTCAACTACGGCGTCCACCTGATCCTCTGCACGAACCGCTGGTCAGAACTGCACAGCTCGGTGCGTGACCAGGTCGGCACTCGCCTGGAACTGCGGCTTGGCGACGCGCTCGATTCGATCATTGACATCCGCGCGGCTAAGAACGTGCCCGAGCTTCCCGGTCACGGACTCACGGCAGGCAAGCTTCAGTTCGTCGGCGCCTTGCCGCGCATCGACGGCGACAGCGACCTGGCCAGCCTGGAGTACGGCGTCAGCGGCATGGTGAACACGATCGCCGACCACTGGGAAGGCCAGGCTGCGCCGCGGGTGCGGCTGCTGCCCAGCCGGCTGCCCGCCGGGCAGCTCCCTCCACCGCAGGGCAAGGTGAAGGTCGCGCTCGGCTGGAGCGAGGTCGCGCTGGCTCCGGTGTGGCACGACTTCTCCTCCACCGCCCACCTGACGATCCTGGGCGACAACGAGAGCGGCAAGACGAACCTGCTGCGCCTCGTCGCCCGCGCGATCACGCAGTGCTACACGCCAGCGGAGGCCAGCGTCATCCTGGTGGACCTCCGCCGCGAGTTGTACGACGTGATCCCCGAGGAGTTCAGGCGCGGTTACGCCGTGTCGGCCGCGGCGGCGAGCCAGATCATCACTGAGGCAGCGGGCGAACTGCGCGGTCGCGTGCCCGGTCAGGACATCACGCCCGAGCGGCTGCGCCGCAGGGACTGGTGGAGCGGGCCAGAGATCTTCCTGCTCGTCGACGACTATGACCTGGTCGCGTCCTCGGCAAGCAGCCCGCTTCAGCCGCTGATCGAGTTCCTGCCGCAAGCGGGCGACATCGGCCTGCACGTCGTCGTGGCCAGGGCCGCGGCGGGTTCCATGCGGACGGCGATGGACCCGGTGCTGCGACGTCTTCAGGAGTCCAACACCCCGGACATCGCGCTGTCTTGCGCGCCTACGGAAGGACCCCTGCTCGGCAACGTCCGGCCGCGCCAGTTCCCGCCAGGCCGCGCCATGCTGCTGACGCGGCGGGGGCACCAGGTACTTCAGACCGCGATCGCAGAGGACTCTTCTCACTGAGCCTGGCCGCCCTCAATGAGCATAGAAGGCCGTATCACTGAGCCAGCGACGCGAACCTCACTGTGCTCGCCGATACCGCAAAAGGCGGTGCCGACCGAGGATTGCTAGTACCGGGACGTGCTGAAACTCCCGGTACCACCCAGGAGGTCGGTCATGAACACAGCCGCGATCAGCCAGCCAGGTCGCACCGCAGCGCCGGAAGCGATGACCACCTTGTGGCGGCTCCACGGCAATGCGATGCTCAGGCTGGCGCTCAAGCTGACGCTTGGCGACCGGCAGCGGGCTGAGGACATCGTCCAGGAATCATTGCTCCGCGCGTGGCGTCATCCCGAGGTCGTGGACGGCCGCGAGCACGTCATCAGGTCCTGGTTGTTCACGATCACCCGCCACGTGGCGATCGACATGTGGCGAGCCAGGTCACGTCACGAAGACTTCATCGAAGACAAGCCGACCGATCATGCTGATCCCGCCGAGCGCATCGAGCGCACCGTCACAGCACTCGACGTACGGGCAGCGCTCGCCCAGCTCACGCCCAAGCACAGGGAGATCATCGTGGAAATGTACTTTCACGGTCGCCAGGTCGAGGAGATCGCCCAGTCGCTCGGCATCCCGACGGGAACGGTGAAGTCACGCGCTTACTACGCGATCAGGCATCTCCACCGCCTGCTGTCAGGCTCGTACGCGGACCGGGACCGCGATGAAGTGTGCGCGTAGCCGCCAGCGGGCACGGTGTCCTCGTGCGCTCCGACATCGTGCCTGGCGGCACCTTCCCCGATTACGCGCTGCCCGACCAGACGGGCACCGTACGCAAGCTAAGCGAACTGCAGGGCCGTGACCCGATGATCCTGACGCTCGCGCGCGGCAACTACTGCCCCAAAGAGCACAGGCAGCACCTCGAACTGGCCGCGCACTACCCGGAAATCGCGGTCGCTTACACGCAGGTCGCCACCATCGCCACCGACGACCATCACACGCTGCAGGAATTCCGCGCCTCGGTCGGCGCCCAGTGGCCCTTCCTGTCCGATCCGGGGCGAATCGTGCAGAAAGACCTGGACATCCAGGAGTACACCGACCCAGAGCACAACCCGATGATCCCGCACACGCTCGTGCTCAAGCCTGGCCTGATCGTCCACAGCGTCTACAACGGCTACTGGTTCTGGGGCCGCCCGTCGTTCTACGACCTGTGGCGCGACCTGCGCGCCGCCACGGCCGAAGTTCGCCCGGACTGGGATCTCAGCACTCCCGGGCTGCGCGAGGCCTGGGACGCGCGGGACTTCTCGAAGTTCCATGGCTGGGACCGGCGTGCTCCCTCAGAGATGCCAACCTCTTATCAGCAATAGGGCAAACCGCCGATGCTTCCCCTCGGGGGTACTCGGGTACACCGACAATCATGACCACGCCCGTGTGCGAGTTGCTGGGAATCGAACGGCCGATCGTGCAAGCGCCCATGGCGGCGATTCCCGAACTGGCCGCAGCGGTGTCGAACGCCGGCGCGCTCGGCATGGTGACCTTGACCTGGTCCGATGACGTGGGAGCGCTGGTCAGGCAGACCGCGGCGCTGACCGAGCGGCCTTTCGGCGGCAACCTGGTACTCACCGAGGACCAGCACCAGCGCCTTGACCAGGCGCTCGAAGCCGGACTTCGGATCGTCTCCTTCATGTGGGGCGATCCTGCGGACTACGTCGAGCCCGTGCACGCCGCCGGGGGAATCGTCACGCACACGGTCGGCAGCGCCGAGGAGGCTAAGCGGGCCGTCGCCTCAGGCGTCGACGTGATCGTCGCGCAAGGCTGGGAGGCAGGCGGGCACGTGTGGAGCAAGGTCGCCACGCTGCCGCTGGTGCCCGCCGTGGTCGACGCGGTTGCCCCGGTCCCGGTCATCGCGGCAGGCGGCATCGGCGACGCACGAGGCGTCGCGGCAGTACTTACCCTGGGCGCGCAGGCCGCGTGGCTCGGTACGCGGTTCTTGCTGGCGGACGAAATGCCCATCCATGAGTACTACCGGCGGCGCCTGATCAACGCGACGGAGACCGACGCGCAGTGGTATCCCGACCTGTATGAGGTCGGCTGGCCAGATTCTCCGCACCGCGCGCTCCGCAACTCGACCGCCGAGGCGTGGGAAGAGGCCGGCCGCCCGCCCGCCGGAAAGCGGCCAGGGGAAGGCGACGTGATCGCGCACTTCGCCTCAGGTGAGCAAATCGTCCGCTACGAGCCAGCGCCGCCGATGGTCGGGACCACCGGCGACATCGAGGCGCTTTCGATGTGGGCAGGGCAGGACGTCGCGCTCGCGCGGAAGACGCAGCCGGCGGCCGAGATCGTGGCCGAACTCGTCTCCCGACTGTGACCAGCGGGGCCGGCAGCCTGCTGTCCGTCAACGTGGGACTGCCGCGCGACGTGAGCTGGCAGGGC
>DATJLT010000251.1:0-5161 GCA_035509195.1 Streptosporangiaceae bacterium
CCCAAACCACCCTAATCTACCGATAAGCCCCCGCCACCCATCGCCAGGACGTAGGAAGTCAGCCAGCTACCGCGACTTCCTACGGTTACGGTTTCCGTAGCCGGCCGCGATGTCCAACGTACGTGCGGGTGGGAGACTCCCGGCTACCTGTAGTTGACGAACTGGAGGGCTATGTCGAACTCCTGGCCCTTGAGGAGGGCGATCACGTCCTGCAGCTCGTCCTTTTTCTTGGACGTGACGCGCAGTTCGTCGCCGGTTACCTGGGTTCTGACGCCCTTGGGGCCTTCTTCGCGGATGAGCTTGGAGATCTTCCTGGCGTCGTCCTGAGAGATGCCCTCTTTGAGGGCGACGTTGATCTTGTACTCCTTGCCGGACGGCTTGGGCTCGCCGGGGTCGAGTACCTTCAGCGAGACGGAGCGCTTGACCAGCTTCTCCTTGAAGACGTCGAGCACGGCATTGGCGCGGGACTCGCTGTTGGCGCGGATCTCAACCGCCTCCTTGCCGCCTGACCAGGTGATGGCCGCGCCCACGCCCCGGAAGTCGAAGCGGGTGCTGATCTCTTTCGCCGTCTGGTTCAGAGCGTTGTCGACTTCGTCACGGTTGATCTTCGACACTACGTCGAAAGAGGAATCGCCAGCCATGGCCAGTATCTTAGGTGCCCGAGCCGATGTTCGTCGCGACCTAGAACGCACCGATGCCGTCAGGCGTGCCAAGGCCGGTCGGCGCGTCGTAGCCGTCCTTGGCCTTGCAGAGGTAGTCACCACCGCAGACCGGGCCGAGGTCGAAGCCGTGATAGGTCAGCACGTTGCTGCCCCGCTTCACGTCGAACAGGGAACTGGCGTGCCGGTAGATGTACGCCGGGCCGATCCTGGCGCCGTTCGCCGCCAGACCGGTGATCCCGGCGATCAGCGGAGTGGCGACGCTGGTGCCCGCCACGGTCAGCCAGCCCTTCCTCGACTTGTCGTACATCGCCACGTTCGAAGCCACCGCGGAGACGTCGTTAAGCGTGCGCATGTGGCAGTGCGTGTCGTGCTGCCAGTGCGGCTTGGCGATGTACGCCGAGCAGCCGCTGGCGCCCGCGCCGAAGTCGTTGCTGTTCCATACCTGCTCGGTCCAGCCACGTGCGCTGGCCGCCTTGGCGAGCTCGGTACCGCCGACCGCGACCACGCTGGACAGGTCAGCAGGGAAATTGGCCGGGCCGAAGCCGTAGTCACCGCCGGCGACCACGATCAGGTGCCCGTGGTGGTCGTAGTCTTTGGCGTAAGGCATGACGCCGCCGCCCTCGGTAATGCCGTAGCTGTTCGAGATCACTTCCGCGCCGAGCCTGGCGGCGGTGTTCTCGGCGGCTGCGAGGTCGTTCACGTCAGGTGAGTTGGCTTCGACCAGCAGGATGTGGCAAGACGGGCAGGCTGCCGACACCATCTCGACATCTAGCGCGGTCTCGACATCCCAGCCGTAAGGAACCCCCGACGTCGGCAGCGGCGCTGCCTTGCCCTTCTGGTTGACGACCGTGAAGCAACCGCTCGTGGTCGTGCAGGGCGGCAAGCCGTACTGCTGCCGGTAGGCCGCGAGGTCCTGAGCGATCTTCGGCGTGCTGAAGGCATCGACGACGGCGACGGTCTGGGTGACATCGCTGCTGACAGGGAGCTTGTAGGCCGACTCGATCGCCTTGGCGCCCAGGCCCTTCGGACTGGCTGGCTTTCCGGCCGCGAGCGCGGCGTTGACGCCCTTCTGCGGCGCGAAGAGCACGAAGCAGCGTGCCCAGTCCTGCCTCGTCGCCGGGCAGGCAGCACGCATCGTTCCTGTCGCCCGTGGTCGAGCCGGCCCCTGCGACCTGGCCGTGTGGTGCTTTATGGCGGAAGAAGGCCTGTCAATGGCAGTCGCAAAGGCGGCAGTGGTCGCGGAGTGCGATGGCCGGACCTGGTAGGCGTCGCTGATGGTCTCGGTGACCGAACCGCCTGCCGCATCGGTCGCACGCGCGTGCAACGTCACATAGCTGCCCGCGGGCGCGGTGAACGTCACGGTGAAGAAGCGCGCCGCGGTCCTGGTGACCGCGGCCTGGTGCCAGGTCTTGCCGTCATTCAGCGAGTACTTCACGCGGAGGCCGGTGATGGCCGCATCCCTGGCCAGCGGCAGGTGATTGACTTGGATGCCGATGGACTGGGCGCCTGCGGCCGCCCTGCCGTTGAGTCCGAGCCTGGCGACGACATACCTGAGCATCATCAGTGGCTGTACCGCGCAGTGCTTGCCGCCGTTTGCGATCTCGTCGTTGTAGTCGATATGGCACGTCCAGCCCTTGGGGAGCGAGATCTTGGGCTGGCGTGCGCTGCGCCAGGTCCAGGTCGCGTGCACGCCGCGTGAGAGCGGATAGGACTTCGCCGGCCTGGACGCGTTGAGCGTGACCGACACCGTGGAAGGACTGCCGCTCAGCCTCGCCGTGGTGACGAAGCCACCCGCGCCGAAGAGCGCGCCGTAGTTGGCCTTCAGGCGGCCGGCGGCGATCTTCTTGCCGTTGGCCGAGATCGCGTAGCTGCCCCAGTTGAGTCCTGGCCCGGTGTGGCCTGGCTGGCTGTCGCTGAATGGCGCGATGGCGAGGTTCAGGTTGTTGCCTTGCCTGACGGCCGATGGCTGTACCGGGTAGAAGATGGCCTTCCCCGCCAGGTTGCCGTTGGGTTCCGGGCTCAGGGGATAGGCGTTCCAGTTGTCGTAGACGTGCTCGCCCGCGTGGAAGAACCGCAGCGACTCGCCTTGACCGCCGACAGAGAACGGGAAGTAGTTCTGCCCGATCGTCTCGAACCACTCGATCGACTTGCTGCCACTCACGTACTCGATCTGGTGCCTGGGCATCGAGAAAGGATTGACCAGCGAGATCGTTATCTGGCTCGCGAGCGACGGGAAGATCGGACTGCGGACCTGTGACCCGACCGTGCGCTTGTCCTGGAAGTACCTGGCGTTGACCGTAGCCAGGTCAGACTCGGTAAGCACGTGCCGCTGCGGCGGGATGATCCCGTTCGGGCTGTTGAAGGCGAGATCGTACTCGTAACGGGTGCCGTGCACGCGGCGCGGCTTGACGAGCTGGAACTGCGTCGAGACGGACAGGGTGCCTGCCGTCGGCTTGACCTTGGTCCTGTTGACCCACAGGTTGATCCCCTCAGCCGAGAATTCCTGCAGGTCGGTGAACCTGGAACGGTCGGTGCGCAAGAAGTTGATCTGGGTGTTGTCCGCGTTCGCGGGGCGGGGGGTGCGTGCCACGACCTCGCTGGTTGACGTCTTCTCGGTCATTGAGATCGTGGTGTTGCGGTTGCCTACCGTGAACTGAGGCACGACATCAAGGCGCCAGTTGTTGCCGCCGCTGCCGAAGAAGTCCTGGTACTGAGCGATCGCCCAGTAGTGGCCGGCCGGCACGCTGAGCTTGGCGACGCCCTTGTAGAAATAAGTCAGCTCGCTGAAATAGGTCTCATTGTCGACGTTGTCGACCTCCACCAGGTCGCCGGTGTCCGGCTTGCCCTTAATGTTGGTCGCCTTGATCGTCAGCGTCACCATCGGGAAGGCGGGCCTGGCCGGCTTCGCCGGACTGGTGATCGGCATTCCGGCCAGCCCGATAGAAAGGCCGCCGGCGAAGAGGCCGTCGGTGCCGTAGCTGGCGCGGGAGTGGTCGGAGCGGTCAAGGCGGGCAAGAGCCGTGCCGAACTTCGCTGCCGAGGCGACCGTGAGATACCCCGCGGTCGGGCTCGTCATATGGACGCCCGGCAGGGCCGGAACCTTGCCCCGGTAGGAGAGGGTGACAGGAAGCTTGCCGTCATGCTCGGCTCTTTGCAGGTCAGCGATATTGAACAGGCTGGGATCCAGACCGTGGCCGAGGTAGGGCAGGGCTTCGGCCGGGACAATGAGGGTCTGCCCGCCGGTACTTAGCTCCTCCACGGCGCCGGGTTGTGAGCCCGCCGCCGCGGGCAGCAAGGCCGCCAGCCGAGGCCCGTTGCTGTTCAGGGCAACCCGCTGCCCGGTAATCAGCGTCACCGGCGCCCGGGCAACGCCACCGCTCACCACGCCACCACTCGCCACAGCGGAGCTCCCCACGCCACCACTCGCCACGGCGTGCGCCGCCCTGGCCGTGACCGCCGCCCTGCCCGCGACCGCCGCCCCGGCCGCGACCACCGCCCTGCCCGCGACCGCCGCCCTGCCCGCGACCGCCGCCCTGCCCGCGACCGCCGGCCTGGCCGTGACCGCTGCCCTGCCCGTGACCGCCGCCCCGGCCGCGACCGCCGCCCTGCCCGCGACCGCCGCCCCGGCCGCGACCGCCGGCCTGGCCGTGACCGCCGGCCTGGCCGTGGCCGCTTGCGCGGCGACGGCGCCTTGCGAGGCCACGGCGCCGGCCGCGGCCACTGTGAGGACGGCCACGACCGTGGCGGAGGTAAACACTCGCTGATGGCGTATTGGTCCGACCTTCATCCTGACCCTCCGCGACTCGCGCTCGCCCGCACAGACTTCCCTCGCTACAGCCAACTAGTTTGCCAAACAAAGCTCGCCGTGCATAGCGGTTAGGACTGATCTTGCCGGAAAAATAGTGATGATTTCAGGTGGGGCCGCAACTGAAGCCATCGGGAAGTCGCCATGCGCCGGCTCAACCACGCGCCCGATGGCTCCGCTCGCCCGGCAGCCGGATCAGACCGCTCATCCCGGCACAAACCAGACACGCGCCCCGGCAGGTCCCCGCACCTGGGCACCCGCCCGGCCGCCCCGGCCACCCGGCAACAGCATCAAGTAGCCACCGATGTCGTAACCCGGCAAGGGCGAACAGCATCGGTGGCTCCGCGATGCTGCGGGAACCGCATCAAGTAGCCACCGATGTCCCCGACACCGGGCCGCGAACAACAACAACAAGCCAGCGATGCTGTTAGATCCGGCGGAATGTCCGGAACGCGCCGCATACCGGACCAGACAGGCCAAGCGGCCGGAAACCGAGCACGCCGACGGCGACCGCACTCAGAAAGAAAAGGCACCAGCGGCCAGTCCCTGCCGCGAAAACAACAGCGGCAAGCCCGCGCGCCGCACGCGCCCGCCCACCCCCGCACAGCGCCCACCCGCGACCGGCGAACCCACCCCGCGCCGCCCGCACCCCGCGACCGGCGAACCCACCCCCCGCGCCGCCCGCACCCCCCGA
>DATJLT010000252.1:0-2784 GCA_035509195.1 Streptosporangiaceae bacterium
CGGGCAAGATACCCGCCTGCAGTCTTCAACCGGAACCTGACCAGGCCCTCACGCCCGTCGACGGAGAGACGCTCGCGGGCGAGTTCCCCGGCATCGAGCTCATCGACGAGAAAGGCATGTGAGAAGCCAGCCTCGGCCGCGACAGCCCGCGTAGCGGGAGACTGGTACCCGTAAGGATAGGCAAGGTAACGAGGCGGCCGGCCAAGGATCTCGCGCAGCCGGTCAACTGACGTCTGCAGGTCCTCGGCGACGGCGAGCGAGTCGGCCTTGGCGAGGTCGATATGAGCGTGCCCGTGGCTTTCGATCGCTATTCCGTGCTCCTCCGCCTTCTGCAGTTCGTCCTCGTCCGCGATCTCGAGCGGGAAGCAGTCGGTGTCTTCATCCCAGAAGTTGCTCTGGCCAATCCACTTCGTCGGTACGAATATCGTGGCGACGAATCCGTACTGCTGGAGGATGGGGACCGCGTTAGTGAGGATGTTGCGGTACGCGTCATCGAAAGTGATCGCTACCGCCGGCCGGCGCCCTGAGAAACGTCCCTCAACCGCGTCCTCAAGGGAGACGACCTGACGCCATTTGGCCAGAAATCTCATCTGCTTCGAGAAAGCCTCGGTGGAGACGCAGGCGCAAGTATGAGGTCGCTCGCCGTGCGGGCATTCGCCAATGGCGTGATAGCAAAGAATGGTTGCTGGCCTGGCCATTTATTCTCCTCCGTGCCATTGGTTCAGATAGCGTCGGCTGCTTACGTCACACGTTCATGCCCAGGTGCGCTGACAGGAACTCGACCAGCATGTTAGCGCTGGCGGTCGGCGATAGCGCTTCGGCCCGCTGCCTACCCAGCTCGGCGTAACGTGCATGGATTTCTGGTTCCAGCATGCGGGCCATGGCCTCGGCAAGCTTTCCTTGATCACCCCTGGGAACGAGCAGGCCGTACTTGCCGCCGTCCGTGACGAAACGGGGTCCGCCGCCTTTCGCGTCCGCGGCGATGACCGGGCAGCCCGTGCTCATCGCTTCGGTCAGCACCTGCGCGAAGCCATCCTCGTCTGAAGGGTGCACCAGTGCCCGCGCGCGAGCGGTGAATTGCAGCGGATCGTCAATCCATCCGATTGCCTCGGCGTGGGAGCTAAGGCCAAGCCGCCGGATCTGTTCAGCAGCCTGCGGCCTCGCCGGTCCGTCACCCAGGAGGAGCAAGCGGGCGTCATGGCTCTTGCGGAGCTCCGCGAAGGATTCGACGAGAAGGTCCACCCGTTTAAAGGGGAGCATGTTCGAGATGTGCACGAACACGGGAGGCTCCCCATCGCCCAGCCATGGGTGCGGCAGGGGGGACGAGATTCCGGGGAATTTGGGGATCGGGTTCGGGACGAGCGCGGCCGACGACGGGTCCAGGCCGCACCACTTGACAGTATCCGCCAGGACGCCTGGGGAGGGGGCGATGAGGCCATCGGCAAAGCGATAGCCGACCTTGGCGAGCCACTTGTTGTCGCGCCGGGTGCTGGCGTGTGAGAGCGCTGCCAGCGCATCCTGAACGAGAACCAGCTTTCCCCGCCAGCCAGCCGGTACGCGAGCTAGCCACGCTGCGGCGAGTCCGACGAAATTGGCGTGCATCTGGCGGGTAATCAGCACGTCAGGCTGCTCAGACCGAAGGTAACGCACGAGGCTCGGCAGCGACCGTGACACGCGCTCGGCACCGAGGCGATGAATCTGAACCTCGGGCGGAAGCCATGATGGGCGCGGATCGTCGCTGTAACACAGCAGGGTGGTCTCAATCTTGCCGGTCTCGGCCAGGCCGAGCGCGAGTCGGCTGGCCGCGTTGCCGTGGGCCCTCTTGCTGGGACTGTCGACGAGGAAGACCAGGCGGATTGTCATGTTTCCCTACTCCGGAATCAGAGTCGCAAGCCGTCGCGTGAACCCCCGGAAGACGGGTCAGATCGCTTCGCGACGACCGCACTCACGCTGACTCATGAGAGTCCTAAGCGCCTTCGGTTGATACGTAGCCCTCCAGATCTCACCCTCCAAGCACAGCGCGGCGCCAGGTCGCCGGCCTACAAGTGAGCTGTGTCCGTCTGCTCCTGATACGTCCCGCAGAAACATCTCCCAAGGTTTTCCCAGGTTCGTGCCTGCTTGCGTGGCCCCGCCGCGCCGGCGTGCCCCGCAGTCCTGACCGGGCCCGCCTCGGTTAGGCTCGTTACCGCAAACTGACGCGATTACAAGCGAGCGATTACAGGCAAGGAGCCCACGGTGGCGTCCATTGAAGCGGTCCACGCCAGGCAGATCCTGGACTCGCGGGGAAACCCGACCGTAGAGGTTGAGGTCGTCCTCGACGACGGCTCGGCCGGCCGGGCCGGCGTGCCGAGCGGCGCCTCCACTGGCGCCTTCGAGGCCGTCGAACTCCGCGACGGTGGCGCCGAGTACGGCGGCAAGGCGGTCACGCGGGCCGTGGACGGCGTCGTCGACGAGATCCAGCCCGAGCTGCTCGGCCACGAGGCCGACGACCAGCGGCTCGTGGACCAGACGCTGATCGACCTTGACCGCACGCCTGACAAGTCACGGCTGGGCGCCAACTCGATCGTCGGCGTGTCGATGGCGGTTGCCCGCGCCGCCGCGGAGTCGGCGGGCCTGCAGCTCTTCCGCTACCTCGGCGGCCCTAACGCGCACGTGCTGCCGGTGCCGATGATGAACATCCTCAACGGCGGGGCGCACGCCGACTCGAACGTCGACATCCAGGAGTTCATGATCGCGCCGATCGGCGCGCCGACGTTCGCCGAGGCGGTGCGCTGGGGCGCGGAG
>DATJLT010000253.1:0-5604 GCA_035509195.1 Streptosporangiaceae bacterium
CGACACTACCCAGCAAGGCCAGGGACGGGCGGCTCTCCTGAAGACCAGCGCGTTACCCGCACCGCCTTGCCGACTTCCGTGCGCGGGACGGTGCCAGGCGGGAGCACGGCGACGTCGACCCGGACGCCGAGGGCCTCGCGGAGGCTGGCCTCAAGCGAGGAACGAAGACCGGCCCCGTGACCGACCGGCGCGACCTGGGCGGAGCCGGCCGGGTGCTTACTGGCGGAAATGGTTTCGCAACAGGCAATGAGCCCGCGCTGGTCTCCCCTTTCGTCGATGACCAGCAGGTAGTCGGGCGCCACCTCGGGTTCGGCAAGCAAGACGCGCTCGATCTCGCTCGGGTAGACGTTGACGCCGCGGACCACGAGCATGTCGTCCTTGCGGCCAGTGACCTTCGACATCTTGACCAGCGTCCGGCCGCACTCGCAAAGACCTGGCCGCAGCGTCGCGATGTCACCTGTCCTGTATCGCAGCAGCGGCATCGCTTCCTTGGTCAGCGTGGTGAACGTCAGCTCTCCTGGCGTGCCAAAAGGCACGGGTTCGCCGGTGAACGGGTCAAGCGCCTCAACCAGGAAGTGATCCTCGTTGACGTGCAAGCCGTCGGCCGCGACCACGCACTCGCAGGCGACGCCGGGGCCTATTACTTCTGACAACCCGTAAATGTCCAGCGCGCGGATGCCGAGCAGTTCGCCGATGCGGACTCGCATTTCCTGTGTCCAGGGTTCGGCGCCGAACACGCCGACCTTAAGCGAAAGCCCGGTTTCCCCGGTCAGCCCCGCTTCAGCGAGAGCCTCGCCGAGCCTGATCGCATAGGACGGGGTACACGTCAGCACGTCGGGGCGCAGGTCGCGGATGAGAGTTACCTGGCGGGCCGTCATTCCGCCTGACACAGGCACAACGGTCGCGCCAAGTTCGATCGCGCCCTGGTGAATGCCGAGCCCGCCGGTGAACAGGCCATAGCCGTAGGCATTGTGAATGATGCTGCCAGGCCCGGCACCGGCGCCCGCGAGCGCGCGTGCGCACATCCGCGCCCAGAGCGCGATATCAGCACGCGAATAGGAGACGAGCGTCGGACGGCCGCCCGTGCCGCTCGAGCCGTGAACGGCGACGACCTCAGACCGCGGCACGGTGAGCAGCCCGAAAGGATAGGTATCCCAGAGATCTTGCTTGCTGGTCACCGGCAGGCTGGAGAGATTGTCCAGGCTGACGTCGCCGCCGCCGGTCACGCCGGCCGCCGCCAGCCGGGAGGCCTGCAGCCCCCGCGCCGCGAGCAGCTTGTCGATCAGAGCGCTCAGCCGGCGCCCCTGAAGTACGGCCCGCTCCTGCGCCGCCATCGTCTCCAGCGCGGGCTCGAAATATATCTCAACCATGTCGGCCACTCTTCCTATTGGCGCATACCATGACGGCATGAACACTGTGCCCGAACGCTCCCGCGTTCGTCTGCCGGACATCAGCTCCCGCGCATACGAACATCCCGCCGACCGCTCTGCCCTGGTCGCGCTGCGAAAGCTGACCGGCTTTGACGTCATCTTGCGGAACATCGCCAGCCTGTTCAGCGACCGCAGCCTGCGGCTGCTCTTCCTCGCTAGCTCGGTGCGCGCGTCCGAGCAGCAGTTCCCGCAGATATACCAGATGATGCTTGACGGGGCTTACGTGCTCGACTTGCCTCGGGTGCCCGAGCTTTACATCTGGCAGAACCCTGAAGTGAACGCGATGGCGCTTGGCACCGACAAGCCATTCATCGTTATCACCACCGGCCTGATTGACCTGATGGACGAGGACGAGCAGAGGTTCGTCATCGGGCACGAACTAGGGCATGTGCTTTCCGGGCACGCCGTGTACCGGACGATGCTGTATACGCTGCTCGGCCTGGTCGCCCGCCTCGGCCTGATCCCGATCGCGTGGATCGGCCTGAAGGCCGTGATCTGGGGCCTTGAGGAGTGGTACAGGAAGTCGGAGCTGTCGTGTGACCGGGCTGGCTTGCTGGCCTGCCAGGACATTCCCGCGTCGCGCCGGTCGCTGATGAAGCTCGCGGGCGGCTCGCGCCTGGCCGAACTGAGCGCGGACGCGTTCCTCGAGCAGGCGCGCGAATACGACGCGGTGCCCGATGTGCGGGAGAGCCTGATCAAGCTGATGCAACTGCAGGGCACGACCCACCCGTTCGCGGTGGTGCGGTTCGCCGAGCTTGACCGCTGGGCGTCAGACGGCGAGTACACCGACATCCTCGCTGGCAACTACCCGAGGCGCGACCAGGACAACAGCACCTCGGTCGGCGATGAGTTCAAGTCGGCGGCGAAGGCCTACCAGGACTCATGGAACCGCTCGGCGGACCCGCTGATCGGTGCGGTCCGCGGCGTGGCCGGCTCCGCGGTAGGAGCGGGCGAGCGCCTCATGAATCGCTTCGGCCGGCGCGACGACGGGAGCGGCGACGACGACTAGCTCGTCAGTACAACCCTGGTAGCAGGCGTTTGGTGTGATGCTGGTAGGCCACGTAGGGCGGGCCGAGTACGTCGGCGAGCGTCGCCTCCTCGACCGCGATCCGGCGCAGGACGGCCGCGGTCGGGATCACCAGCAGGACTGTGAGCGCGAGCCAGTTCCCGATCGCGACGCCGTACCCGGCCGCGATCATGAGCATTCCCGTATAGGACGGGTGCCTGATCCAGCGATACGGCCCGGAGTCGACGACCGCCTGAGCCGCATCGACCTCGACGGTGGTGCGGAACGACGAGCCGAGCACGACGACGGCCCAGACCCGCAGCGCCAGTCCCAGCCACATGAACGCGACGCCGATCGCCAGATGTCCTGAGCCGAGCCTGAACTGGCTGTCATTCCTGAGCCAGGCCGCTATGGCGCTGGCCGCCACAAAAGCGAAAAGGCACATTACTACCAAAAAGCTTCTGGTGCCTCGATCCTTGGCAGTGCTCCCCTTGCCGCGCGCGGCGTCGCGGACGAGCAAGGTCGCTTCAACAGCCACCCATACCACGATGGTGACCGGAACAAGGAGCCGCATGCCGGCAGGCTAAGGCACGTTAGCGGCGGTTGTCGCCCGGAGGCCTGCTGTGCAGGCCGTAAGCAACGTTGATGCCGAGCAGCGCGATCCAGACGACAATCAGAGCGGCGATGTTGTAGTGATTGCCGACGACAATGCCGGTCAGCGGTATGCCAAACACCATCGAGAGGACGGCGAGCGCGAACGCGCTGCGGTTGGGGTGCTGATGCTGGACCGGCGCCTGAGCCGGCGCGTACGGCATCATCGGCTGCTGCGGACCAGGCCGGTAGCCGAGGCGGGCGTCAACGCGCGCGTCGATTTCGCGGCCGACCTTATCGAGAAACGACTCGATCACCGCCGACTGATACTCAGGGCCGAGTTCATTGTGCGTTTCCGCGGCCGCGCGGATTTCATCAGGAGTCAGCGACATCGGGCTCACGAACCAAGATATATCTCATTGCCTGAACCGAGGCAAGCCATGCTCGCCGAGCGGGCCGACCCGAAGTCCCTGCCGCCCGCAGTCGTCAAGCAGCAAGCCGAGCGCACCGAGCGCCGCCTGGGAACTGCCGGCAGGCGCGGTGGTGTCCGAGTCGTGGAGCAGCACGGTCGCACCGCCGCGAAGGTCACGGCTTAGCGTGTCAAACACCGAGTTCGGCGTCGAGTGAGGCGTCCATTCCTTCCCCCAGCAACTCCACAGCACGGTGGTCAGCCCCAGCCTCCGCGCGGCGAGGACCGAGGCCGTGCTCAGCACGCCGTAGGGCGGCCTGAAGAACCTGGGCACGACGCCTGTCGCTTCGGTCACGATGTCCATGCTCCGTGCAAGGTCGTGATAGGTGGCGAGCGGCCCGCGCAGCGGCAGGTAACGATGTTCCCACCCGTGCACGCCAATCTCGTGCCCGCCAGCAACGATCTCGGCCGCGAGCCTGGGATTCAGCGCGACCCTGGAGCCGAGCAGGAAGAACGTCGCCTTCGTGTCGCGCGCCGCCAGTGCGTCAAGGAACAAGGGCGTGACGGCGGCGTCCGGGCCGTCGTCAAAGGTCAGCGCCACGTGGTCGTCGTGACCCGGACCGTCAAGCGCGGGAAACAGCCTCCTGCGCACTGGGGCGAGGCCGGTCACGCCGGGGCCGGCCTGGAAGACGGCTATCCCGGCCGCAGCAACGAGCAGCGGGCGGAGTAGCTTAGGCATCATCACCGCCATAACCGTTTTATCCGTTGAGTTCGACTTAGCCGTGAAACGTTGCTGCCATCATGGCACGAGCGGACACTCCGGCAGGCATGATGTCCGGCCTGCAGGGGGAGGTAACCAGGTCATGAGCCTTCACAGGCACGCGGTCATGCTGTCGGGGTCCATCGGAATGGGACATGACCACCTAGCAGAAGCGTGCTCCTCGGCGCTTCGCGCGGAAGGCTGGTCGACAGAGAAGCTTGACCTGATGAAGCTGCTCGGGCGCGGTGCCGACTCGATCGGCGACCGGGTCTTCCGCACGATGCTTTCCTTGCCCGGCCTTTACGACGCGTTTCACTTCGCGGCACTGCGCGAGGGCAACAGGCTCTCCTATCTCGTCGACGCGGCCGCCCGCCGACAGATCGTGCCCAGGCTCCGCGAACACCTCGATGCGAACCCGTCCGACCTGGTCATCTCCGTTTTCGCCACCGGCGCGTCGGCGATGAGCGCGCTGGCCGGGCGGTACCCGGGCCTGCGGCACGTGGTGTTCTCCACGGACGTGACACCGCACCGGCTCTGGGTGCACTCGCACGTGGACCTGTACCTGGTCACCTCGGAAGCAGCCGAGCGCGCCGTGCGCCGGTTCGCGCCGGAAGCACGAGTGCAGGTTGTACAGGCCCCGGTGAGGGACGCCTTCTACCAGCCGCCGCCGCAGTCGAGCGCGCGGCAACTCTTTGACGTGCCGTCGCAGGATCCGTGCGTGCTGCTGACCACAGGGGCCTGGGGGCTCGGGCCGGTCGCCCAGGCGGCCGAGGCACTCGGTGACGCGGGAGTTCACGTGCTTGCGGTGGCCGGCCGGAACGCGCCGCTCGAGCACCGGCTGCGTGTCGTCTCCGAGCGGCAGCCGCTGGTGCGGCCTTTCGGGTTCTCCGACCGGATCCCCGAGCTGATGGCCGCCTCTGACCTGGTCATTACTAGCTCGGGAGACACTTGCACCGAGGCGCGGGTGATTGGCCGGCCTTTGCTGCTGCTCGACGTGGTCCAGGGGCACGGGCGTGACAACCTGCAGCACGAGCTTGAGCTAGGCGACGCCGCCGTAGCGTCCGGCCGGCCTCAAGAGGTGGTCAGGGCCACGCTGTCGGCGCTCGACCACGCCAAGCCGCCGTCCACGGGACCGACCCGCTCCCCCGACGGCTGGCGCACCGGCCTGACCGTCGCACTGGAGTCGATCGGCCTGTAACGACGGGCCGGACGGCGCTCCGGGCCGGACGGCGCTCCGGGCCGGACGGCGCTCCGGGCCGGACGGAACCCGCGAGCCGGACAATTCGCCCGTAACGCCGGACCCTGCCGCATCGTTGACTAGTTGATGCTGTTCGTCACGGGGTTGCCGCGACAACGATGGCTCCTCGATGCTGCGGGAACAACATCAGGTTTCCATCGTTGTCGCGGC
>DATJLT010000254.1:0-3308 GCA_035509195.1 Streptosporangiaceae bacterium
CCAGGCGGCGTCGTCAGCCGGTCCTTGAGCACCTGAAGAACGAGACCGTTGGCCGGGCCCATTCCCGCAACCGTATAAGCGTGGCCCGCCTTGACGCTGATCGTCGTGGAAAGCACCGGCGGTGTCGACGGAGCGGCGCCAGCGGCGCGCATCGCGACCGTGTACTCGCCCGCAGGCACGCTCTCGAAGCCGGAGATCGTTCCGTACGCCACGTGGTGCAGCACGATCAGGGCGTCGGGGTTGTGGAAGGAGTAAAGGTATACATCGACCGGCGGGGTGTTTGGAGACAGATGAGCCAGCCGCAGCCAGCCGGTGCCCGATGACGCCGATGCCGGGGTGGCATAGGCGAGGGCGCCGAGCAGGACACCGGCAGGGACCAGCAGCAGCGCGCAGCGCGCCAAGTTCAAGAATCTTCGTTTAATATGCATAGCTCCCGCTCACTGAGCCGTTGAGCAACCCGATGGGACTTGGCCTGGCGAATCGGACGAGAACTACCTCGCGACCGCGGATCCGCGCGGTGGTCACGCCGACGGCACGGTAGGGCGACCGCTGGTCGCCGACGAAAGCAATCAGCCACTTCACGTAGGCGTGCGCCGAAAGACCAGCGGCCTTGTCACTGGCTGCCAACTCGACTCCGGTCAGCGGAACGCCCCGGCTGGCGCGCGGCGCCCGATCATAAAACCCGAGCACGTCAATCGGGTGCTGCTCGGCCAGCACGGGCAGCATGACCAGCAGGCGGGAGTCGACGAGCCCGGCGATCAGGTCAGGCTTGGCCAGCGGGGCCACGGCTATGCTCCCGTTGCGCAGAAGCATGGTGCCATCGTGCTGCCGCGCCGTCAGGTCATGGTCAAACGCGACGTGGTAGGCGGCAGCGCCGTCCGGGGCGACCACTCTGACCTGTAGCAGTGATTCGCCCTGTCCGAACGAGGCGATGACTAGCGGCGCATATTCCCTCGCGAGCCGACTACCGAACTCGCTGCGCAGCGCGGGCGTGCTGATCACCAGGTCGGCGCCAAGCGGGCTCGATGCGGTCGGGCTGAGCACAAGCAGGTCAGAGGCCGGAAGGCCGGCGTTGAACAACTGGTTGCACATGACAGCGTCACAGGCGATGATCGCGCTCTGGCTTACCTCCCTGACGATCCAGCTCGCCGCCCTGGAGCGGACGATCGCCGCATCGGACAGGCCGGTAAGCGCCTCGGCGCCCGCCGTCGCCGCCCGGCCGCCTCTCGCGCCATGACCGATACCCGAACTGGCGGCGGTCGCCCGGCTAGCGGCCGGGCTGTGATTGATCAACGCGAGCGCCGTGCCGCAAGCGGTGGCAACTACGAGAAACACGGCCGCGCCCCAGGCCAGGCGACGGCGGAGGCGGCCCGACAGGGTCGCCTCCGCCGTGCCGGCCACGTTGTCAGTTGGTGCCCCCCTTTGACCAACTGGCGGCAACCCGGCTGAGCGGGGTTCAGGCACCGAGCGGGGTTCAGGCGCCGAGCGGGGTTCAGGCGCTGCGCCGGGTTGAGGCGCTGTACGGGGTTCAGGCGGGTTGAGTACCTGGCGGAACAGGTACCTGACGTTGTCGGGAAGCTTCGGTGTTACTTCGTCAGCTTGCGGTAGCTGAGCGGACGCGGCTAGGTAAAGCTTGCGCTCGGCCAAGCCGCTTGGCGTGCCTGGAAGACTGGTCACTGGCTCCATTGACGTCGGCGGAGCAGACAACGACCTGGTTTTCGGCTGGCGCTTTGGCAGGGGCGAACCGGCGGATTCGGGCGGCTCCTTGCCCAGCTCCTTGCCCGGCTCCGCGGGCGGCTCTGCGTCCGGCTCTGCGGGCGGTGGAACCATCGAGCCGCTGATACTGCCCGGCTCACGGCGGATCCACTTATCCTCACCCATGATCGTAGTTCTCCGCTGGGTCTTCGGCGTCCAGAGCTAGCGTCTGTATAGACCAGCACAACAAGACACAATTGTCTAGTCAGAATTGGATATCAGCGAAAATCGCCAACTGATTTGCGTCACGATCTTATCCCGATGTGTCGTTCTGTAGTCGATAAGTTACGGAACTCGCAAGAAGGTCCCCGGCCGCTCGAGGTCGTCGGCTGGTGGCAGGATGCGGGGTTATGGCTGATGCGGATCGCTGGCGGGACTGGCTCGACCGCGCGGTAGTCGAGGAATCGGTACGTGAACTGCGGCCCGACTACCTGGCGCTGATCGTGGTCGCTGCCGGCTTGCGACCGGGGCCAAGCGACGCGGCCACCGACGCGCTGCTAGCCGAGGCGGAAACAGAGGCGAAGGCCGCGCTGGCCGCGGCCGGAAGCGAGGCCGGGGCCGGAAGCGGTGGGACCGGGGCCGGCGACCTGCCTGCTGTTGCCGACTGGAGGCTTGCGTACCAGGCCTTCGGCGCCAAGCCGAAACGCACCAGGCCAAGCGTCGAGGCCTTGCTGCGGCGGGTCGACACAGGCCTGCCGAGGATCGACCGTCTCACCGACGTCTATAACGCCATCTCGGTCAAGCACCTCCTGCCCGCAGGAGGAGAGGACCTCGATGAGTACGTGGGTCATGCCCGCCTGACCAGAGCCAAGGGCGACGAGCCCTTCGACACCACGAAGGACGGTGAGCCTGTCATCGATTACCCAGAGCCCGGCGAGGTGATCTGGCGCGACGACGCCGGCGTGACCTGCCGGTGCTGGAACTGGCGGCAGTGCAGGAGGACCAGGATCACCGGGAGCACGACCACCGCCGTCTTCATACTTGACGGCCTCGCCGCACTTGGCAAGGACGGGCTCCTCGCGGCGGGCGCTGAGCTAGCTGGGCACCTGGGGAGGCTGCATCCGGACGCCAGCCTTATCACCCGGCTGATCGGCGCAGGACAGTAGGCAGCTGGCCTTCTCCGCCGGGCCGATGAGCGTACTCCGTTACGGCGACCGCAAGCGCGCGGCACACTGACGTACTTAAATATCCGTCACCCTACCGATGTCTCCGCCTGCAAGTTTCAGCAGTATTTGTACTGCAAGCGCTGGCAAGATCCACAGTCGAAATTTTGGCGGGATCTGCCACGCACTGGCCGGCGCAAGGTGACTTGCGCTCTCCTAGACGGCTGAAACAGCCCGGCAAGGACTTCAGATGGACACGATGGCGCCGATCCGCCCGGCCCTGCTCCGCCCACGCCGCATCTCGCTGCCCTCGCGGCCCGCGTCGGTGGCCGAAGCACGCAGCCAGGTCAGAGCGTACATTTATGCATGGGATGTCCCGGTCGATTCGCCCGTTGCCGCGTTGCTCACCAGCGAATTGGTGACGAACGCAATTAGGCATGAGAACGGCGA
>DATJLT010000255.1:0-8001 GCA_035509195.1 Streptosporangiaceae bacterium
GCCTGCTACGCCATCATGTTCTTCCCGCTGGCGCTGGTCGGCGTCAAGGCGTCGCTGGCGCGGGCGCCGGTGAAGCTCGATGAAATGGCGGCCTCGCTCGGCCAGGCCCGGCTTGCGGTCCTGTTCCGAGTGACGCTGAGGCTGGCCGGGCCGGGACTGATGGCCGCCTTCTGCCTGGTATTCTTGTCGGTCGTCACGGAGCTCACCGCGACGCTGCTGCTGATCCCCACCGGCGTGCAGACGCTCGCGACCCAGTTCTGGGAGTACCAGTCAAACCTTTCCTATGGTCAGGCCGCCCCGTTCGCGTTGGTCATGATCGCCGTCGCCGCAGTGCCGAGCTACGTGCTCGGCCGGTTCTTCGACCGCTCTGCCGCCGCGCGCAGGTGAGCACCGGGGACGCGGGCACATGAGGCAGCTGGTGATCGCCGGGCTGCGGAAGTCGTTCGGCCCGCACCGCGTGCTCGCCGATCTCGACCTGATGGTGCCCGCCGGGTCGCTGACCGCGATCCTCGGGCCTTCGGGCAGCGGGAAGACCACGCTGCTGCGGATCATCGCCGGCTTCGACCGGGCCGACGGCGGCACAGTCACGATCGGCGGTCAGGCCGTCGACAGCGACCGGGTGCACGTGGCACCCGAACGGCGCCGGATCGGGTACGTTCCGCAGGAAGGCAGCCTGTTCCCGCACCTGACGGTGGCGGCCAACGTGGGATTCGGGCTGCCTCCCCGCCAGCGACTGGGGCAGCGGACCAGTGACCTGCTCGCCGCCGTGGGACTGGCCGACCTGGGCAAGCGGTATCCGCATGAGCTGTCCGGCGGGCAGCAGCAGCGGGTAGCGTTGGCCCGTGCCCTGGCGATCGAGCCGGCGGTGGTACTGCTCGACGAGCCGTTCGCCTCGCTCGACGCCCACCTGCGCGCCAGCGTACGGGCCGACGTGCAGCAGATCTTCCGTGACGCCGGCACGACCGCGCTGCTGGTGACCCACGACCAGGACGAGGCCCTGGCGATCGCGGACCAGGTCGCGGTGCTGCGGGACGGCCGCATCGCGCAGCACGCGACGCCCCCGGACCTGTACTCGCACCCGGCCGATCCCGGCATCGCCCGGTTCATCGGCGACGCGAACCTGCTGGACGGGGTCAGGCACGGCGGCATGGTCGACACCGTTCTCGGATCGCTGCCGGCCGAATCGGGTTCGGCCGGGACCGGACCGGAGCTGGTGACCGTGCTGATCCGGCCGGAAAACGTCGAGCTGAGACCGTCCGCCGGGCCGACCGGGCCAGATGCGGCCGCGGGCTGGGTCGTCGACTGCGAGTATTACGGCCATGACGCCGTGCTGCGCGTCCAGCTCAAGGGCAACGGCGACATCGCGCCGATCATCGTGCGCACCGCCGGCGATCACCAGCTTCCGCCTGGATCACCGGTCACGCTGCGCCCGAAGGGCCAGGTTCGCACCTGGCCCAGGTAGCGAGGCTCAGGAGCTGCGGGGTCAGGAGCTGCGGATCGACTGCAGGACCAGGGCCGTGTCGAGGGCGGCGACGACCGCTTCCCAGCCCTTATCTTCCTTGCTGCCAGGCGCGCCTGATCGATCCCTCGCCTGCTCGACCGTGTCGCAGGTGAGCACGCCGTTCCCGACCGGGATGCCGGTGTCGAGCGCGACCCTGGTCAGGCCGTAGGTCACGGCGTCGCAGACGTAGTCGAAGTGTGGCGTACCGCCCCTGATCACGCAGCCCAGGCAGGCGACAGCGTCATGCCGCCTGGCTAGCGCCGCCGCCACGACGGGCAGCTCGACCGCTCCTGCTACCCGTGCCACCGTCGGCTCGTCGACGCCGCAGGCCTTTGCCGCGGCTACGGCCCGCTCGACGAGCAGGTCGGTGATGTCGGCGTTCCACCTGGTGGCAACGACCGCCAGGCGAAGGCCGGCCGCGACGACGGCCTCGGCACCAGGACGTCCTGTACCGCTCACCTGGCGCTCACCTGGCGCTCACAGCGGGCTCAGACAGGTCGATCAGGTGCCCGAGGCGGTCTCGCTTGGCGATGAGGTAGCGGAGGTTGTGCGGCGTGGCGCTGACCGGTAGCGATACTGTGCCTGTCACCGCAAGGCCGAAGTCCGACAGGCCCCTGACCTTGTCAGGGTTGTTGGTCAGCAGGCGCAGCGAGGTCACGCCAAGGTCAGCGAGGACCTGGGCGCCTGTCGAGTACTCACGTGCGTCGACGGGGAACCCGAGTTCGGTGTTCGCGTCGACCGTGTCGGCGCCCCGGTCCTGCAGTTCGTAGGCGCGGAGCTTGCTCAGCAGGCCGATGCCGCGGCCTTCATGGCCACGCAAGTACACGACGATGCCGCGGCCCTCGGCGGCGATGGCGGCCATCGCGGCGTTGAGCTGGGTGCCGCAGTCGCAACGCTGCGAACCGAGCACATCGCCGGTCAGGCACTCGGAATGCATCCTCACCAGCACATCCTTGCCGCCGCCTGCGGTGCTATCCAGATCGCCGAGCACGAGGGCCAGATGTTCGGTCCCGTCAAGTGAGTTAAGGTAGCCGATCGCCTTCCACTGTCCGTACTCGTTGGGCACGGTGGTGGTGACCACCCGGCTGATCATGCGTTCCCTGTGCCTTCTGTGCTCGATGAGCTGCGCGATCGAGATCAGCGGCAGGCCATGTTCATCGGCGAAATCGCGCAGGCCAGGCAGCCGCATCATCGTGCCGTCATCGTTGACTACCTCGGCAAGCACGCCGGCCGGCGTCAGCCCGGCCAGCCTGGCCAGGTCCACGGCGGCCTCGGTGTGCCCTGGCCGCCGCAGCACCCCGCCAGGCATGTACCTGAGCGGAAACACGTGCCCTGGGCGCACAAGTTCGTAAGGCTCGGTTGCCGAGTCGACGAGGCGGCGCACCGTCGTTGCCCGGTCGGCGGCGGAGATGCCGGTCGTCACGCCGTCGCGTGCGTCGACGCTGACCGTGAACGCGGTGCGCATGCGCTCGTTGTTCTGCGCGGTCATGAGCGGTAGCTGCAGCCGGTCAAGTTCTTCGCCGGGCATAGGCACGCAGATCACGCCGCTGGTGTGCCTGATCGTGAACGCGAGCAGCGCCGGGGTGGCCCTGCTGGCGGCGAAAATGATGTCGCCCTCGTTCTCGCGGTCGGCGTCGTCCACCACGACGACCGCCTGCCCCGCCGCAATCTGCGCGACCGCGACTTCAACATCGTCGAGGGCTATGTCATCAACCAGATAAGGATCTGACATCAGGCACCGCCAGACAGCAGTCGCTCGACGTACTTCGCGATGACGTCAACCTCAAGGTTCACCACGTCACCGGCCTCGCTCTCGCCGAGCGTGGTCCTGGCGATGGTCTCGGGGATCAAGCTGACCTCGAACCAGTCCTTGCCGAGGTCCTTGCCGAGGTCCTTGCCGAGGTCAGAGACGGTCAGGCTGACTCCGTCAACCGCGATCGAGCCCTTTTTCGCCACATAGCGCGAGAGTTCGGCAGGGACGGAGACGCGGAGCACGCGCCAGCCGTCTTCCTGCCTGGCCTGCGTGATGACCCCGGTGCCGTCCACGTGGCCCTGGACAATGTGCCCGTCAAGCCGGCCGCCGGCGACCACCGGCCGTTCAAGGTTCACCGCGCCGCCGGAAGCGAGCGCGCCGATGCCGGTTCGCGCGAGCGTCTCCCCCATCACGTCCATGGTGAACTGACCATCGGCAGCCTGGGTGACGGTAAGGCACACTCCGTTAACGGCAATCGAACTGCCTGGTTCGAGTGCCTCGGCGACCAGCGGGCCAGCTACGGTCAGCCGCGCCGAGTCGCCGGACAAGTCAAGCCCGGTTACCTTGCCGTACTCTTCGACGATTCCCGTGAACATCCGCCCTCTCCCTGGTGCTCAAGGCTCCGGGGCGCGTCACGAGACGCATCAGCGGCCGACGCTGAACGCCAGCCGGCGACGTGCTGCCTCCCATCCGGACTTTAACCGTCGGTACCGGAATTTCACCGGTTCAACCGGCCGATGGCCTCGGCCGGGTCGCGGACTATGACCGCCGGTTCGGAATTGCACCGACCCCGGAGCACGCTTTAACTACGCATATCAGTATGCCATGCCGTCAAGCCGCGGGCGAGGTCACGTCTGGCGCGGCGCACCGCGACGCGAGATCACGTCGATGATCGCCGCAGCGAGCAACACCGCCGCGACGACGACGTCAATCCACTGGCTCGACACGCCAATCAAGTAGAGGCCGTTGTAGATACCGCCGATCACCAGGCCGCCAAGCACGCCGTGGATGGTCTTGCCGCGGCCGCCGAAGAGGCTGGTGCCGCCGATGACCGCGGCCGCGACCGCGAGCAGCACGTAACTGCTGGCGGTCTTGATGATGTTGGTGGTCAGCGAGACTTGCCACGAGGCGAAAAGCACGCCGGCGATACCTGACGTCATGGCCGCGAGAATGAAGCCCCAGGTTCGGACGGAAGGCAAGCTGACGCCGGCCCGGCGAGCCGCCTCAGGGTTGCCGCCGATGGCGTACACATAGCGGCCGAAGCGAGTTCGCTGCAGCAGTACCGTCCAGGCGGCGAGCACCACGAGGACGATCACGATGATGTAGGGAACCCCCTCGATCGTCCCGAAGTGGGCACGGTTCACGTTGCAGATAACGACTACCGCCACTCCCGCGACCGCCATCAGCACGATCTTCATCGCCGTGAGGCTGCGAGGCGGGGCGTCCAGGCCATGGCGGCGCCTGCGTACATCACGCAACCAGGTCCCTGTTCCCGCGGCCGCGATGATGACGGCCAGCAAGATCCAGCTGGCGACAGGGCCGAGCTGACCCCAGAAGATGTCGTAGAGAACCACCTCGTTGGTGAAGCGGGAGTTGCCGATGCCGACGAGCGTCCCGCCGAGGACGATGATTCCCACCCCCTCGAGGATCAGCAGCCCGCCCAGGGTGACGATGAAGGATGGCATCTTCAGCCGGGCCACGAGGATTCCCTGAATGGCGCCGACCGCGGAGCACGCGAGCAGCGCCGCGATGATCGCCGCCCACCACGGCCAGTTCGGGCCGCTCGGCTGCACAAGCTCGGCGACCACGACGCTGCCGAGCACCATGACCAGGCCTACGGACAGGTCGATCTCCCCGAGCAGCAGGGCAAAGATCTCGGCCATCGCCAGCACCATGTACACGGTGCTTTGCTCGAAAAGGTTGACCAGGTTCTGCGGCGACAAGAACTTGGAATTCGTGATCTCGAAGCTGATGGCGACCACGACGATCGCCATGACCACGGGCAGGACGCCGCTGTCACCGCCGCGAATTCGCTGCCACCAGGCCCTGACGTACCCGCCAAGCGACTGGGCGAGTAGCTCCGGCGGGACATCGGCCTCGGCGGCCTCAGGGGCAGCGGTAAGGTCGACCGCCAGCCCCGTGTCCGCTGTCGCGGTATCGGCCGGCCCGCCAGGGGCCTGTCCGGAATTCGCGGCCATGGGGAGGTCAGACACGGTTCACGCTCCCACTCCCACGCCGTGACAGCACGTCAACAAGCACTGCTCCGATTAGTACGCCGCCCGGCACGATGTATTCAAGCGGCGTAGCCAGTTCGCCCAAGTTGAGAAGTGATACGCCGTAAGCGATGCCGCCGATGAGCAGGCCGCCGAGAACTCCGTGGAGCGCCTTGCCCCGGCCGCCGAAGAGGCTGACGCCGCCGATCACGGCGGCGGCCACCGCATAGAGCACGAGCTGGCCAGGGTCTGCCGTGTTGGTGCTGTACTCGCCGAAGAAGAAGGAACCCAGCAAGATTCCGCCAAGGCCGGCGGTCGCACCGCACAGCGCGAAGGCCCAGGTGCGGACGGCGGTGAGGCTGACGCCCGCGCGGCGAGCCGCTTCAGGGTTGCCGCCGATGGCATAGATGTAGCGGCCGAACCTGGTCCGCTGCAGCCCGACGGTCCAGACGCCAAGGACGACCAGGACGATCGGGATCACCCAGGGAACCCCCTCCACCGTCACCAGCGGAGTACCGCGGTTCATCGTGCAGATCAGCACCACCGCGACCCCGACCAGCGCCACAAGCAGGATCCTGATCACTGTCAGGCTGACCGGAGGAGCCGTCAGGCCATGGCGTCTCCTTGCGGCTGCGCGCAGCCAGAGCGTCGCGCCAGCGACCAGGACCACGGCCGCCAGGCCCGCCCAGCTGACAGCGGGGACAATCAGTCCTTGCACCATGTCATAGATGACCCGCTGATTGGGCGCGGTAGAACTGACGCTCACCGTGCCGTCAGCTCCGCCGAGGATCACGACGAGAATGCCCGAGAACAGGAGAAAGCCAGCCAAAGTAACAACGAAGGAGGGGATCTTGAGCCGGGCAGTGAGCAGTCCCTGCAAAGCGCCGATCACGCCGCAGCAAACGAGCGCGGCGAGCAACGCCAGCCACCACGGCCAGCCAGGGCCGGGCTGCTGAACGAGCTTGAACGCGATCACGCCGCCGATCATCGCGACCGCGCCGACCGAGAGATCGATCTCCCCGAGCAGGAGTACGGCAGTCTCGGCCACAGCAAGCACCATGTACACGGTGCTCAGCCCGAAGATGTAGACGAGGTTGCTCGGTCGCAGGAAGGCGTGCTCTGGGGTGATGATCTCGAAGACGATGGCGACGAGCACCATCGCAAGTACCACGGTAAGGACGCCGCTGTTGCCGCCGCGGATGCTGGACCACCAGGCACGCAAGTACTGGCCAAACGACTGGGCAATGATCTCGGGCGGGACGTCGGCCGCGACAGGCGTGGCCGTCAAGTCGACGCTCGCGGTCAGGTCCTTGTAGTCCGCCGCCCCTTCCGGGGTCTCGGTCGGGGTACCTGCGGAGTCCGCGGTCATCGGGTTTTCCCGGTCAAGTCCATGGGCTCAGCCCTCACCGCTGGCTGAACCGGCGGGCTCGAAAGGCCGCCCGCTCGAGCCACCCGTCGTCATGTACTCCACCACGCTCTGCCGGTCGAAGTTGGCAGCCGGCCCCTGGACTACCATCCGCCCCAGGTACAGCACCGCGATCCGGTCGGCGATTTCGAAGACGTCGTTCAGGTTGTGCGAGATCACCATGACCGCAAGCCCGCGGTCACGTAGCCGCTTGACCAGGTCAAGCACTGTTCTGGTCTGCACGACTCCGAGCGCGGCGGTTGGCTCGTCAAGCAGGACAAGCTTGGAGTTCCACATCACCGCCTTGGCCACAGCCACTGCCTGCCGCTGACCTCCGGAAAGCGAGGCCACTGGCTGCCTGATCGACCGCACCGTGGTCACGCGGAGCGTGCTCAGAGTCTGGGCGGCTTCCCCCTCCATCGAGTCCTCGTCAAGGAGGCCATGACGCAGGCGCTCCCGACCGAGGAACATGTTCTGGACGATGTCCAGGTTGTCGGCGAGTGCCAGATCCTGGTAAACGGTTTCGATCCCTAGCGCGGCCGCGTCCCTGGTGCTCCTGATGTGCACCGGATGCTCTTCGAAGTAAATCTGACCGTGGTCCGGCTGGTGCACGCCTGAGATGCAGCGGGTAAGCACCGACTTCCCCGCGCCGTTGTCACCGCATAGCCCGGTAACCTGGCCGGCGTAGAGGTCCAGGTTCACGCCGTAGAGCGCCTGGACCGGCCCGAAGTGCTTGTCGATCCCCCGCAGTTTCAGCAGGGGTTCCGCCCCGTCCCCGCCGCCGCTCACGCCGTCCAGGGTCTCGTGTATCTCAGTCATCGTGAAGACTCGTTAGTCGCCTTGCCAAGGTCGGGCTCCCGCCGCTCCGCCATCCCGGCACCGCAGAGCATAGCCGTGCTCCTCCACTCCCGTGTTCAGCCAGTCTGGGGGCCGGCACAACCGCCTTGCCTGGCCCGTGCTGGCGGACCCTCGTGTCTAAGGATCCGCCAGCACAGCCCTTCTAAGGTGCGGTCGATGAGAACCCCATAGAGGTTACTCAGGTCAGATGATCACTGAATGCCATCTTTGGCGCACAGGGTAGCCCCCGCGATCGCGCAGATGTCCGTGGCGGGGTCGAAGCCGTCCTTGA
>DATJLT010000256.1:0-37707 GCA_035509195.1 Streptosporangiaceae bacterium
GAGCCGCCCTGCTCGCGGCCGGCGGTGCGGGCTCGCTGCTTGAGGCCTGCAGCAGCGCCCTGGCCACGGGACCGGTGGGTAAGCCGCTGCCGCTGCCGCGCCCGCACAACCCGGTGACCTGGCCGATCTACGCGGACAACCGGCCGATCAAGAGCGGACTCCTGCCCGAGCGCAACGCCACGCTCAAGATCTACAACTGGGTCGCCTACGTCAACCCGCAGAGCCTGAAGAACTTCGGCAAGAAGTACAACTGCCAGGTCGAGGTCACGACGTTCAACACGATGACGCAGGCGCTGGCAGCGCTGAGCAGCGGCAAGGTCAGCTTCGACGTGTTCATGGGTGTCACCGCCGACGTCATAGGCAAGCTGGTAGCAGAAAAGCTCATCCAGCCGCTTAACCACAGCTACCTGCCCAACGTGGTCAATCAGACCTGGCGCGACTACCAGAACCCCTTCTACGACCAGCACTGGCAGTACACGGTCCCTTACACGATCTACACGACCGGCATCTCCTGGCGTAAGGATCACATCCCTGACAGCCCGGCGAGCTGGGCGAACGGCTACGCATTTCCGTGGCAGGGCAAGTACGCCGGCAAGGTCGCGATTCTCGATGACTACCGGGAGTCGCCAAGCCTGGCGCTGATGAAGAGCGGCATCTACGACCTGAACACGACGTCAGCGAGCCAACTCGCGATCGCTCAGCGCGAACTCAAGGACCTGGTAAAACTAACCGACGTGCACATCGACAACAACGACTACACCGAGATCCCCTCCGGCCAGATGTGGATTCATCACGCCTGGTCAGGGGACATGGCGGCGGCCGGGGAGTACATGCCGAAGGGCGTGCCTGTCGACGTGGTCGGCTACTGGTTCCCTGCCGACGGCAAGGGCCCCGTCGCCAACGACACCAACACGGTGCTCGCCGGGTCGCAGAACCCGGTGCTTGCCCACCTGTTCCTCAACTACCTCGAGGATCTCGACAACGCGCTGGTGAACATCAGCTACAACGGCTACATGCAGCCGATCTACGGTGTCACAGAAGATCGCCTGGTACGCGAGAAGATCCTGCCCACGGCGCTGACCTCGACCGTCGTGCACGAGGAGAACCTCAAGAAGGGCCTGTGGGAACTGCAGCTTCCCGTCGAGGCCGACCTGGCCTGGCAGCAGGTCTGGCAGACCGTAAGCCTCGGAATCTGAGGGAGGCAGGCAATGGCGGAACCTACCGTCCTGCGGTTCACCAGGCGCCGCGGCGGCGACAAGAACGGCCAGGGCAAGAACGGCAAGAACCACCAGCACAACCGGATCTTCTTCATGCTGCTCGCGGCACCTGGCATCCTCTGGCTCGCCGTGCTTTTCCTTGTACCGTTCTACGACGTCCTCGCGATCGCCGGCGGGCGACTCGACTTCCTGACCGAGTCGCCGGTCGCCATCTACAACCCGCTCAACTGGTCGCACGCCAACCTGGTTGTCACCTGGCGTGACATCTTCGGCGCCACCGCGTTCGAACTGCCGATCATCTGGCGCACGGTCTGGTACACGGCGGTCGCCTCGCTGCTCTGCCTCGTGATCGGCTATCCGGCCGCCTACTTCGTTGCCAGGTTCGCCGGGCGGCGCAAGGCATTGTTCCTCGTGCTGCTGATCGCGCCGTTCTGGATCAGTTACATGATGCGGATGCTCGCCTGGATCGACTTGCTGCAGACCAACGGCTACCTGAACAAGATAATGGGCTTCATCGGGCTGCCTAGCTCGACCGACTGGCTGGGCGGCAAGTGGTATACGGTCGTGCTCGGCCTGGTCTACGGCTACATCCCTTACCTGATCCTGGTGCTCTACGCGGGTCTTGACCGGATCGACGGGTCCTTGCTTGAAGCGGGCCGCGACCTCGGACTCGGCCGGGCGAGGACCTTCGTCAAGGTGACCTTGCCGCTGTCCAGGCAGCCGATCCTCACCGGCATGCTCATCACCGTGCTGCCGATGCTCGGGGACTACTTCACCAACCAGTTGCTGTCTGGCACGCCTGGCACGGCGATGATCGGCAACGTCATCGACAACCAGCTTTCCACGAACGGCTTCGAGGGCCAGGGAGCGGTGCTGTCACTGCTCCTGCTCGCCGTGCTGGTCATCCCGATGATCTATTACGTGCGAGCGACCGCCAGGTCGGCGAGGGAGGCGTAATGGCGACCGCGGCGACTACCCAGGCCAGGTCGGCGGCGGGCACCGCCGCCAGCACCAGCGCGCGCCCGCCCTGGCTCAAGCCGAACCCCTGGCGGCATCCGTGGTTCCTCGAGAGCTTCACCTGGCTGTACCTGATCTGGTCGCTGGTGCCGATCGCCCTTGCCGTGCTCTTCTCCTTCAACAACGGCAAGTCGCAGGCCGTGTGGCAGGGCTTCTCCTGGCGCTGGTACTTCACCGACCCGGTGAACTCGGTCGCGCACAGCACGGTACTGCAGCTAGCCGTGCTGCAGACGCTCAAGCTCTCCGCATACACGACCTTGATCGCGATCCCCCTCGGGGTCACGTTCGCGCTCGGCATCCACCGCTGGCGCACGAAAACGTCCGCGTCTTTCAACTTCGTGATGCTGCTGTCCTTCGTCATTCCCGAACTGATCTTCGGCGTGGCGATGTTCTTCGTGTTCACCTCGCTGTTCAGCGGGATCGGCCTCGGCACGCTGGCCGAGACGCTCGCGCTGGTCACGTGGAACGTCTCCTGGCCGGCGATCATCGTGCAAGCGCGCCTCGCGACGATAGGTGATTCCTACTCCGAGGCGGCAGCCGACCTCGGCTGTAATCCGTTCCAGACCATGTACCGCGTCATGCTGCCGCTGTTGTCTCCGGCGATCTTCGCCAGCGCGATCCTGGTCTTTTCTTCCGTGATCGACGACTTCGTGATCGTGGACCTGCTCAGCAACAGCGCGGCCAACACGCCGATGTCGGTCTACATCTACAGCCAGCAGCACGGCGGCAACGGCGGACCGGCGCTGAACGCGCTCGGCACGATCATGCTGATCATGTCGTTCATCATCGCGATCCTCGGCTACTTCGGCTACCGCCTGATGACCAGGGGCGAGCGCGGATCGACGACCGACGCGCTGACCACGATCGCAGGGAACTGATCCGCGTGAGCGGTGAACTGCCCGCACGGGCGCAGGTTGTCATCGTCGGCGGCGGCGTGATCGGCTGCAGCATCGCCTATCACCTGGCGCATCTTGGCTGGACCGATGTGGTGCTGCTCGAACAGCACAGGCTCACGGCCGGCACGACCTGGCACGCGGCCGGGCTTATCACGTCGGCGGGCATGACCGATGAGACCGCGCTGTTCTTCAGCCGGTACTCACGCGATCTGTACGCACGTCTCGAAGAGGAGACCGGGCACTCGACCGGGTTCCGCGCGGTCGGGCACATCTCCCTGGCCACGACACCCGAGCGGCAGGCCGCCCTGCGGCGCGAAGCCGCCTGGATGCACGGGTTCGGCGTCGATGACGTGGAGATCTCGCCGCGCGAACTGGCCGAACTGTGGCCGCTGGCGCGGACCGACGACGTTCTTTCCGGGTTCTACGTGGCTGACGAGGGGCGGGCCGACCCGGTGGGGGTGGCGACCTCGCTCGCCAAGGGCGCACGTCAGCTCGGCGTCCGGGTGATAGAGGGCGTCGCGGCGACCGGGGTGCGCACGGCACGCGGCCGGGTGACCGCGGTCACTACAGAGCAGCTCGGCGGCGGGGTCGGTTCGCCTGAGCAGCACAGTATAGAGACCGAGATCGTGGTCAACGCCTGCGGCATGTGGGCACGCCAGTTCGGTGCACTGGCCGGAGTAAGCGTGCCGCTTCAGGCGGCCGAGCACTACTACCTGCTCACCGACAAGGTCGCGGGGATGGACACCGACCTTCCCGTGATCGAGGATCCCGGCTGCTACGGCTATTACCGCCCGGAAGGCGACGGAATGCTGGTAGGGCTCTTCGAGCCCGTTGGTGCCCCTTGGTCGCTCGATGGCGTGGCCCGTGAGTTCGCGTTCGGAAAGCTGCCGCCCGACTGGGAGCGGATGGAGCCTTATCTGGCACGGGCCATGGAGCGGATTCCCTCGCTGGCTGACACCGGCGTGCGGACGTTCTTCTGCGGGCCTGAATCGTTTACCTCCGATGTCAGGCCGCTGCTCGGGCCGGCGCCTGAGCTTGACGGTTACTGGGTCGCGGCCGGGCTGAACTCGCTCGGCATCCTGAGCGGCGGCGGAGTCGGGAACATGATCGCGCACTGGATCGTGGACGGCGTGCCTCCGGTCGATGCGACGCCGGTAGCGATCGACAGGACCGCGCTTTACGAGTCGTCCCGCAAGTTCCGTGCCGAGCGGACCGTAGAACAACTCGGGGTGCTTTTCGGTGATGCTGTGTGGCCGTCTTGGCAGCCAAGGACCGGGCGTAATGTGCGGCGTTCCGTGCTGCATGACCGGCTGGCGGCCGAGGGTGCCCACTTCGGGGTGTCGGCCGGGTGGGAGTTCGCTGAATGGTTCGGTTCCGCGGAGCCCGCTCTGAGCTACTCGCGACCTTCGTCATTCGGGATCGTGCGGGAGGAACACGCAGCTATCCGCTCGGCTGTCGGCGTGATTGACATGAGCCTGATGGCTAAGTTCATGGTCGCGGGGCCTGACGCGGCTTCCGTGCTGAGCCGGCTGTCGGCTAATGACGTGGCGCGCGAGGTCGGGAGGATCGTTTATACGCCGTGGCTGAATTCCGCCGGGGGCATCGTCGCCGACCTGACCGTCACGCGCCTCGCCGAAGACCGGTTCATGGTGGTCGCGAGCGACATCATTCACCGCCGGGTGCCCGCGCTGATCAGGCGTGAGACCAGGCCCGGCGAGGTCGCGGTTGTTACCGATGTCACGTCGGGGACGACGCTGCTCACCGTGCAGGGGCCCGCTTCAAGGGAACTCATCTCACGGCTCACCGATTTTGATCTCGGCAACGCTCACTTTCCTTACCTGTCGGCCCATTCGCTGTACGCGGGGTACGCGCCCGTTCTGGCGCTGCGGGTCACCTACGTGGGCGAGCTTGGCTGGGAACTGCACGTGCCGGCGGAGTACGCGGCGGGCGTCTACGGCGATCTCTTCGCGGCGGGCGCGGACCTTGGCCTGCGGCCAGTCGGGCTGTCGGCGATGTCCAGCCTGCGGCTGGAAAAGGGCTACAGGGACATGGGCATCGACATCGACAACACCGATGACCCCATTTCGGCCGGGCTCGGGTTCACTGTCGCGTGGGACAAGCCCGGCGGGTTCGTCGGGCGTGACGCGCTGCTTGCCGTGCGGGCCGCCGGGCCGCCTCAGCAGCGAGTCGTGGGTCTTCTCGTCGAAGACGAGACGGCTGACCTGTTCGGTAACGAACCGGTGTTCCTCTCCGGTGCTCGGGTCGGGTACGTACGGGCGGCCGCCTACGGTTACTCGGTCGGCGGCCCGGTCGCGCTTGCGCAAGTGTCGTGCGCCGACGGCGTCACCGGCGAGTGGCTCAAGTCGGGCAACTTCACCGTGCGGTCAGACTCCCGCGAGTGGCCATGCCGTCTGCAGATCGCCCCGTTCTACGACCCCCAGCGCCTCCGCATCCTGGCCTGAACCGGATCCGGCCTCTTGTCCGAGACGGTGCTCGTGGCAGGTCAGCACCGCGATGGTCTCCTGAAGCTCGTCCCACTCCGCGACGGAAACCACCATCAGCTCGCGCCACTCGAACTCACGGTCAAACATGTCAGGCGGCCGCTCGGCGCCGGTCATGCCGTCGATTACTCGACCTCCTTTTGTAGCGTTACAATTATCATAACTGTATTTATATTAAGCGACAGCCGTCCCGGCCGCGCGCCAGCAGCATCAAGTGACCAACGATGCTGTACGCCCGCCCGGCGCCACAGCAACAAAGTCCCAGCGATGTCACGGCAACAGCATCAGATGACCACCGTTGTCCCTGGCTCCGCTCCGCCAGCAGCATCAGATGGCCAACGATGCGCCTTTTCGAGTGAGCCGGCTGGTCCTGCGGTTCGGCGGGACGCCCGGTAGCCCGAAATGCCCGGTTCGTGCCGGGTGGCGGTGCCGGCGTCTAACAGCGTGGGCGCCCCGCTGCTGTTTTGGCGGCAGCCATGGGCCCCCGCTGGCGGATGCGGTCCCTTGAGTAGGCCTAGACCTACCCATGGTGTAGGACGCGGACCATTCCCGAGCAGGCCGGAGTGCGCCACCATGGCGGTACCGCCTTGCGTACCGCCTTGCGAAGGAGCGACGCGATGCCCGTGCTCGTGCTGTGCTATGCCGTCATCTGCCTGGCCTGGTTCCTGCGAGTTCTCTCGCGCCGCCTGAGAAGGCCAGAACTCCGGTCACTGTCACTGACTGACCGGCTGCGCCGGCTGGAGCTCGGAATCCTGCTCTTGCCCGCGGTGGCGGCATTGGCCGGGCTCTCGGGACCGGTCGACGGAACACTCGGGATGGCTACTCCGCTGATCGCCGTGGCGATCTGGACGTTCGCGCCTGCTTACGTCACCTCGGGCGTCGTCCCGCTATCGCTGGTCGCGGTTGGCCTTGACGGGTTCCTGAGGCTCAGGGACTACCTGCGCGGAACCTCGTGGGCCTCAAGGTACGGCCTCGCGCACACCGGCAACGGAGCGGCATACCCGCAGCTCGTGCTGCTCCAGGCGTACTTGTTTATCGCGGTCGGCCTGTACCTGCTCTGGTGGACTCACCGCACGAGCCCGTGGGCCAGGGCCGTGCTGCGGCGACCAGGGAGGAAGCCGGGCGGGGTGAGCGTGCCCCGCTGGAGTTTGCTGCTTGTGCCCGTGACGATCATGGTGATCGAGCTGCTCGGGCGTACTAGCTGGTTCGGCGCTTCCTGGTGGGGCCCTGGCCTGACGCTGGTGGCCGCGGCGGCGGCCGTCGTGAGCGTAATCAGGTTCCCCGCACTGGCCGCGGATCTCGCGTTTGCCGCGTTCATCTTGCTCGGGCTCTACGGAGTCGCCCTCAGCGCGTTCTGGCCGTCGCACGTGCCGTTGCCGTCTCCTTACACACCGGATGTGCGGTTCGGCGTCGTCTTGGTGGACGGCCGGCCTTCGGCGATCCTCGCCGGAATCGAAGGGCTGGCGCTGCTTGGCTTCGGTCTCTGGCTGGTGCCGCGGGCGCTCGATGACCGGACGCGGGCGCTGCTGCGCTCGGCCACCGACGCCGACCTCGCGGTTCGCGTCGTCCGCCTGACCAGGACCAGGGCGGACGCCGTGGACGGCGCGGCCGCAGAGATCCGCAGGCTCGAACGCGACCTGCACGACGGCGCCCAGGCCAGGCTCGTCGCGCTCGGCATGAGCCTGCGGGCCGCGGAGCGGCTCATCGCGACCGACCAGGCCGCCGCCGCCGCGCTAGTCGCCGAAGCACGCGAGACCTCGGTCAAGGTGCTGGCCGACCTGCGTGACCTGGTGCGAGGCATCTGCCCGCCAGTACTCGCCGATCGCGGCCTCGCCGACGCGGTACGGGCACTCGCACTCGACACGCCGCTCGCTACCGACGTGGAGGTGGACCTAGACGGCCGTCCTGATCTGCCAGTAGAAACCGCATGCTACTTCGCTGTCGCGGAAGTCCTCGCCAACGCGGTCAAGCATTCTGGTGCCCGGCGTGCCTACGTGCGGATCTGGCACTCGGACGGGGCACTGCGGATCACCGTCACCGATGACGGCGCAGGCGGCGCCGACCCGCAACGAGGCTCAGGACTACTCGGCCTCGAGCGCCGGCTAGCCACTTTCGATGGCATCCTCGCCGTGAACAGCCCTCCAGGCGGTCCGACCATCATCGCGATCGAGGTGCCCTGCGCGCTCGCCGTATCCGCCTAGAGTGGCGCCCATGCGCGTGGTGATCGCGGAGGACCTGTTTCTCCTGCGAGACGGCCTGACCAGGCTGCTGCGCGCCCACGACATTGAGGTCACCGCTGCGGTAGGCAGCGGTCCTGAGCTGCTGAAGGCGCTGCTCGAAGAAAAGCCTGACATCGCGGTCATCGACGTCAGGCTGCCGCCAACCTTCACCGACGAAGGCCTGCGCGTTGCCCTCGAAGCACGGCAGCGACTTCCCGGACTACCTGTCCTCGTGCTCTCGCAGTACGTCGAGCAACTCTATGCCCGCGAACTGCTCTCCGACCTCGCGGGCAGCGTCGGTTACCTGCTGAAGGACCGGGTCTTCAGCGACGAGGCGTTCGTCGAGGCCCTGCGCACGGTCGCGAACGGCGGCACGGTGCTCGACCCTGAAGTCATCGGCAAGCTGCTACGCAGGCGACAGGCCGACGAGCCCGTTGCAGCGCTCTCCCCAAGAGAGCGCGAGGTACTCGAGCTCATGGCGCAGGGCCGGTCTAACGCCGCGATCGCCCAGCGCCTCTACGTCTCTGAAAAGGCGGTCAGCAAGCACAGCACAAGCATTTTCGCCAAGCTCGGCCTGGAGCCAAGCGACGACGACAACCGTCGCGTACTAGCCGTCCTCGCCTACCTCAACTCCTGACGTATACGTTACCATATATGTCATGGTGATGACGAGAACGACGGTCTACATCAGCGAGGACGCGAAACGACGCCTGCACCTTGCGGCCCGACGGCGTCGGCGCAGCGAGGCCGAGCTAATTCGCGAGGCCATCGACACGATGCTGGCGGAGGAACCGCAGCATCCGAGGCCGAATCCGCCCTCGCTAGATCTCGACCCGGCGATCGCCGATCGTGCCGACGATTTCCTGTCAGGCGGATTTGGCCGTGACGGCCTGGAGGGCGACTGGTGACGACGTCACGACGGCTAATCGTCGACACTTCCGGCTATCTGGCCGGGTCAATCGCTACCCATCCTCTTCGCGCCGCCGTCCGCGACCTTCTCCTGAGCGCGGACCAGCCGCCGGTCGTCTCGCCCCTGGTCATGGCCGAGATCGACTACCTGGTTCTGGACCGCGCGGGGGTAGTAAGAGAGATGGCGGTTGTCGAGGACCTGGCCAGCGGGGCGTACGACATCCCCGACGTTGACGTCGATGACCTGCGAGCCGCTCACCAGGTCATCGGGAAACATCGTGACCTCGCGGTTGGCCTGACCGACGCCGTGAACGTGGTTCTTGCCGACCGGTTCGATACGAATGAGATCCTGACAACCGATCAACGGCATTTTCGTGCGATAACCCCGCTCAGCAGGCGTTACGCCGCCTTCAAGGTACTGCCGTTCGATCGTTGAGCTCGCGTCAGCGGCGGCCGCGGCGGATGTACAGGGCGACCGCGAGCGGCGCGAGCAGGGCGAGCATCAGCGCGGACCAGAGCGCTGACGCCAGTTCCGGGTGCTGCATAGGCCAGGCGGGGATCGCCGCCGCCGGGTCAGGATTGCCGAGCAACTGGCGGCAGGCGGCGGCGAGCACGCTGACCGGATTCCAGTCGGCGATGTGCCGCAGCCAGGGCGTCAGGTGCTCGGTGGAGATGAACGCGTTCGACGTCAGCGACAGCGGCACGATCAGGGTCAGCCCGACCGCTTGCGCGGACTCCGCTCCCCTGGCGAGCAGTCCCACGCAGGCGCCGGCCCAGGCGGCCGCGTAAGCGAAGAGCAAGGCAAGGGCCGCCGCCTCGGCTATCCGCAGAGGCCCCGCGTGAACCCGCCAGCCGACTGCCAGTCCGGCGAGCACGGTGACGGCACCGGCGATGATCGTCAACGTCAGGTCGGCCAGCGTGCGGCCAGCCAGCACGCTGGCCCTTGACATCGGCAGCGACCTGAACCTGTCGACCATGCCGGTGGTCAGGTCCACGGCCAGGCCGATCGCCGCGCCCTGCGCTGTGCCGCCCATGTTGATCGCGATGACGCCCGCGATCAGGTAGTCGCGGTAATCGCCGCGTCCTGGCAGGATGATCGCGCCGTCGAAGACATAGCTGAACAGCAGCACGAAGATCAGCGGCTGCACGGTGACGTTCAGCAGTTGCTCGGGAGTCGTCGCGATCCTTGCTAGCGTCCGCCAGGTGAGCACAGAAACGTCTGCGAACGCCCACCTCAGCCGCACCAGTCCGCCTGCGGGCGGGCCGGAGGTCACGCGGCACGCCTGGTCAGCGACTCAAAGACCTCATCGAGCGAGGGACGGCGCAACGCGATGTCGTCCACTTCCACGCCAACCTCATCGAGTGCCCTGATGACCTGCGTGACCAGGCCTTCGCGCGGCACCACAGGCATCTCGATGGTCCGGTCGGCCGCGCTCGCCTTGACGATGCCTGAGCAAAAGGAGGCAAGCGTGCGCTGCGCGGCCGCCAGCGACTCCCTGCGGGCAACTGTCAGCAGCAGATGCGCGGCACCGAGGCTTTCCTTGAGCTCGGCCGGGGTTCCCTGCGCGGTAGCGCGCCCGCCGTCGATGAGGCAGATCTGGTCGGCCAGCCGGTCGGCCTCCTCGAGGTACTGCGTGGTCAGCAGCACCGTGCTGCCGGCCGCGACCAGGTCACCGATGATGGCCCACAAGGTCAGCCTGCTCGACGGGTCAAGGCCGCTGGTCGGCTCGTCAAGGAACAGCACGCTCGGCCTTGCCATCAAGCTGGCAGCGAGATCGAGCTTGCGGCGCATGCCACCTGAGTAGGTGCGTACCGGCCGCCTGGCCGCGTATTCGAGATCGAACACCGCTAGCAACTCCACCGCGCGCTTGCGGGCCACGCGCCTTGGCAGCCTGCTCAGCGCGCCGATCATGACCAGGTTCGCGCGGCCGGTCAGGCACTCATCCACCGATGCGTACTGGCCTGACAGCCCGATCCGCTCGCGCACGCGGTGCCCGTCGCTGACAACGTCGTGACCGGCGACCCGAGCCCAGCCCGCGTCGGGCCGTAGCAACGTCGCGAGCACGCGGACGGCCGTCGTCTTTCCCGCCCCGTTCCTGCCGAGCAGGCAGGTGATGGTTCCGGCGGGAACATCGAGGTCAAGTCCGGTGAGAGCACCGGTGTTACCGAACGATTTGGTCAGTTCCCTGGCTTGGATCATCAATGGTGCATGCACAATAGTTTCCCTGCAAAGCCGAACAGCGGAGTGCTTACATGACGAGTCATCGTCGCTCGATCCTCATCGACGCGCGCGTGAACGGGTTGCGCGGCGCGCACGGGCTGGCGCGGTCGGCACTCAAGCTCACAGCTCATCTCGGCAAGTCCGACGACGACCTGGATCTTGCCGTCCTCATCAACCCGGCCAGGCCGCAGATTTACCCGCTGTCCGAGTTGCCTGCCCACGCCGAGGTCATCGAGACCGATATCCCGCTCGGAGCAGCGCATCGCTGCCTCGAACTGGCCCGCCTGATCAAGAAGGCGAACGCCGCGGTGATGTACGTGCCCTACCCGACGTTTACTCCGCTGGTCAGGCCCTGCCCCGTAGTCATGACGCTGCATGACTGCACGATCGAGAACAGCCTGGCCTTCGCCGGCGGCTGGATCCGCCAGACCTGGCTGCGTACCGCGACCTCGACGGCGCTGCGCGTCGCCGCCGCGATCACCGCACCTACCAGGGCAAGCCTCGCCGAGATCCGCAGGCACTACCCGCACGCACCGCACGCCGCTCTCGTGCCGAACGGCGTCGATAGCTGGCAGTTCGCCAGCGTGACGGAAGCGAGCGTGGCGGCGGCAAGTGAACGCTTCCGCCTGCCGAAAAGGTTCGTGCTGACGGTCGGCGCGCACCGGCCTCATAAAAATCACCAGACCCTGGTCAGGGCGCTTGCCCAGTTGCCCGAACATATCTCACTTGTCATCGTCGGCTACTTCGACAGAGGGTTCTCCGATCCGCTGCCAGGCCTGATCGCCGAGCTTGGCCTGAGCGCTCGCGTGATGCTGCTGCCGCAGGTACCTGAGGAGCTGCTGCCCGCCGTTTACCGCGCGGCCTCCGTTTTCGCGTTCCCCTCACTCGCCGAGGGATACGGAATCCCGGTGCTGGAGGCGATGGCCGCCAACGTGCCCGTAGTGATGAGCGACCTGCACGTGCTGAAGGAGATCGCGGGGACAGCGGCGCTCACCGTGCCGCCGCTCGACGTGACCGGCTGGGCGACAGCCATCGGCCAGTTGCTCGGCTCGCCGCCCCTGTCGGCGTCCCTGACTGGCGCTGGACAGGTCGTCGCGGCCGACTCGACCTGGGAGCGCGGGGCAGACACGCTGCTTGGCCTGCTGTCGGACGTCGCGATGGGCCGCCTGCCAGAAGCGCCGCCCGGACGTTGACCGTGCGGGCGCGGTGGCCGTCAGCCAGCGGACCTGTCGTCACCGGCCTGATCTCGGCTGGCGGAACCGCGTGCTTCGCGGCGCTGCGGCTGTGGCTCGCGGCCGACGGCGACATCACGAAGTTCGTCAGGGCGGCGCTGCCGTATTCTGACCCCCGCCACGTCCCGGCCGGGCTGTTCGTGTTCCGCTCAGACGGCTATGACGGCCAGTTCTACTACCGCCTGGCGCTCGACCCGGCGAACTTGCACCGCACGGCGTTCGGCATCACGCTTGATCACCTGTTCAGGCTGGACAGGATCGGCTATCCGGCGCTGACCGCCGTCGTGTCGCTCGGCCAGCACCGCTTCGTCCCCGTAGCGCTCGTCGTCGTCAACGTGGCGGCGCTCGGCGCGATCGGGCTGGCGGGCGGCACGCTCGCGGCTGAGTCAGGGCGCTCCGCTCTCTGGGGACTGCTGCTGCCCGGCTACTTCGGCTTCTTCATCTGCGTCGGCTGCGACCTGACCGAGCCGCTCGCCGCCGCTTGCCTGCTCGGCGGCCTTATCGCCTGCCGCCGCGGCCATCCGCTCCTCGCTGGCCTGCTGCTCGGGTACGCGGCGGTGACACGAGAAACCGAACTGGTCGTGCCGCTGGCACTGGCCGCCATCAGGCTGACCGCGATGGCACGCCGCCGGACTTCGCCTGGCACACCGGATCTGGCCTGGCTCGTCCCTGTCGTGATGTTCTGCTGCTGGCAGCTCATACTGCGATTCGTCACCGGGTCGTTCGTCGCGCTATCGGGTTTCTCAGGCAACTCAGCGAACGGCTGGCCTTTCGGCCAGTTCGCCGGCGCCTTGCGGCTGAACGCGGAACTGCTCTGGCCAGCCACCGGAGCGGCTTATATCTGGTTTGCCGAAGTCGCCACCCTGATCGCGTTCGTCGTGGCGGCGTTCGCTTCGCTCCGCTCGTCGACGGCACCCGGTTACGAGCGGCTTGCCTTCGCGGGGTTCGTGATCGGGCTCGGCGTGTTGTCTCACTCGATCTGGACCGGGCACGCCGACCTGCGGTCGATCGACGACTGCTACCTGCTCGCCGTGCTCGTCCTGCTCGGTTCTCTCCGCAAGCGTCTGGGCCTGCTCACGGCCATGCTGGCCCTCACCAGCGTCATAGCGGCCGCCCACCAGGCGCTTTACCTGTGAGCTGGCCTAGGCCACCTCAAGCTCGTCATCATCTACCGCGAGGTCCGCGCCCGCCAGGACTCGCAGCGCGTCGGGAGCGAGGTGCACATGCACGGGCGTGCCCTGTGACAGGTCGGCGGCGCTGCCGTCGTTCTGCACGAGCGCCTGCACCTGGTGCCCTGGCGCCAGCCTGATCAGCACCTGCGTCGCCGAGCCCAGGTAGACGAGGCGCTCGACCATGCCTGGCACGCGGTTCTGCCCTGTTGAGCCGAAGGACTCGATCCGCACCCGCTCTGGCCTGATCACCGCGTGAGCGCGATCGGGTGCGTCCGTGCCGCCGTAGTCAGCGTTCAGCATCGACTCGCCGAGCTTGACCACGCATTTGGACCCTGGTCCGCGCTCGACTACGGTCACCGTCATCAGGTTGGACACCCCGAGGAAGTCGGCCACGTACGTGTCGGCCGGCTCGTCGTAGATCTCGTGCGGTCCGCCCATCTGCACGATCTTTCCTGCCCGCATCACGGCGAGCCGGTCAGACATCGTGAGCGCTTCTTCCTGGTCGTGGGTGACGTAGAGGAAGGTGATGCCGACCCGCTCCTGCAGCGCCTTCAGTTCGACCTTCAGCGACCGGCGCAGCTTGGCGTCAAGAGCGCCGAGCGGTTCGTCAAGCAAGAGCACGGCCGGGTCGAGCACGAGGGCGCGTGCCAGCGCGACGCGCTGCTGCTGCCCGCCGGAAAGCTGGCCTGGCCGGCGCTTCTCGAACTGCGTCAGGCTCACGAGCTCGAGCATCTGATGGACCTTGGTCCTGATCGTTGCCCTGTCGGCGCCGGTGTTACGCAGCCCGAAAGCGACGTTCTCGTACACGGTGAGGAACGGGAACAAGGCATAGCTCTGAAATACGGTGTTCACCTTGCGCTTGTTCGGCGCCGTGTGCGTGACATCGACTCCGTCGAGCAGCACCCGACCTGCGGTTGGCTGCTCGAAACCGGCGATAAGACGCAGCGTGGTCGTCTTGCCGCACCCTGAGGGGCCAAGGAGAGAGAAGAACTCGCCGCTTGGCACGGTCAGGTCGATGTTGTCGACCGCGACCTCGACGAAGCGCTTGCTGAGCGAGATGAGGTCGATCTGTCCGCCAGACATGTTGGACTACCTTCCTGCGCCGTTCGCATGGGCACGCCCGGTTGGTGCCCATTCGAACCCCAGCTTTTCCGCTATGAACTGCATAGATAGCTCAAATGCGCTTACCGGGTCAACTACCGGATCATCCAGGGCGATCTGGATGGTCAACCCGTCGAGCAAAGACGACACCACGATCGAGAACGGGTGAGGATCAAGGCTAGCGAACTCACCGTTGGACTGGCCAGAGCGCACCAGCGAGACCAGTGCCTCGCGCCAGCGCTCGTCGCTCTTCTGACGCAGCACCGCGACGCCGGGGTTCCGCGCGGCCTGGACCCAGAACTCCAGCCAGAGTTGCCAGTCGCTTTCCAGTTCGTCGTCGCTGTCGGGGAGCAGGTTCATCGCGACAAACTCCTCGATCCGGGCGGCGGCCGTCGGCAGCGCGTCCATGCGGCGCTTGCCTTCGGCGTACCAGGTGTCCTCGTAATGCCTGATTGCCTCGGTGAGAAGCTGATCCTTGGTCTTGAAGTAGTAAATGATCAGCGCCGGGCTTATCCCGATCCGCTCGGCGATGTCGGCGATCCTGGTGTCGGCGAACCCGCGCTCTGAGATGACGTCAAGCGCCGCGGTCAGCATTTGCCTGCGCCGCTGGTCCGCGATGCCCTGACCGGCCGCGCCAGAACCAACTGGCACAGCCCCCGGCAGGCCGGCACCCGGCTCACCGCTTCCTGGCGCCGAAGGGCTGAGCTCGGCTGTTCCGAGCCCAGCGGCGCCTGCGGCGGCCCTGGCGGCCGGGGCGCGATCAACCTGCTGTCTCATCCGTACTTCCTCCGCAGCACTTGTCGTAACCGTAGCAAAAATTTAGACTGAATGTTCAGTCAGTACTCCCGCAGACCTCAGATGGGCAGGTCACGCGCGAGCGGAAGGCCAGGACGCGCGAGCGGAAGGCCAGGAAGGGAAGCCAAACCATGGCCGCAACATACGATGCCATCGTCATCGGCGGAGGGCATAACGGCCTCGTGGCCGCCGCATATCTGGCTCGGGCAGGCGCAAGGACAGTAGTGCTCGAGGGCCGCCACAAGACTGGCGGCGCCGCAACCACTGAATCTCCATGGCCCGATGCTCCCGAGTTCAAGGTGACCAGGCTTTCCTACGTGATGAGCCTGATGCCGCCGACCATTATCAACGATCTCAAGCTATCCAGTCACGGATACAAGATCTACCCAATGGGGCCGTACTACCAGGCATTTCCCGAGGGCGGCTCGATCAAGCTGTATGCCGACGACGCCAAGCGTAACTATGAATCCGTCGCCCAGTGGTCAAAGAAGGACGCCGAGGCGATGCCGAAGTGGGATGCGTGGCTCGAGGGCCTGGCCGACGTGCTCGGACCGCTGCTGCTCACCGTGCCGCCGAACATCGGCTCGCGTAAGCCGAGGGACCTGCGCGGGCTGCTGAAGCTGGCCTGGCGTAACCGAGGACTCAACGTACGGACGACCGCCGACGTGACCAGGCTGATGACGATGTCGATCGCCGACCTGCTCGACGACTGGTTCGAGTCGTCTCAGGTCAAGGGCGCGCTCGCGGTCAACGGGGTCATCGGCACCTGGGCAGGGCCTTACGAGCCAGGTACCGCTTACGTCATGGCGCACCACTCGATCGGCGACGTCGGCGACGGGCACCTGGGCAACTGGGGCTTCCAGGAAGGCGGCATGGGCGCGGTCTCCGACGCGATCGAGGCTGCCGCGCTCGGGTTCGGCGCGGAGGTCCGCCTGAACTCGCGGGTCAGCAAGGTACTCACTTCCGGCGGCCGGGTCACCGGGGTCGCGCTCGATGACGGCACGGAACTGCGGGCCAGCACGGTCGTGTCGACGCTGCATCCGCGTACCGCGTTCCTCGATCAGGTCGGCGAGGCGAACCTGCCGCCCGAGTTCGCGCGTGACATCAAGATCTGGAAGACCCGTTCGGGCGTGGTCAAGATCAACCTCGCCCTCTCCGAACTGCCCAACTTCACCGCCGATCCGAGCACCGGCCTCGCCGAGCACCACACCGGCTCGGTGGAGATGGCGCCGTCGATGGAATTCATCGAGCAGGCCTTCCAGGACGCGCGCAACGGCAAGCCAGCGCTGCGCCCGTTCAGCGACGGCGTGATCCCGACCGCGTTCGACAAGACGCTGTGCCCGGAGGGCACGCACATCATGTCGCTGTTCACTCAGTGGGTGCCCGCCGACTGGAACCTCGAGCCGCACCAGTCGGAACTCGAGGCTTACGCGGACCGGATGATCGAGCTGTATGACGAGGTCGCACCCAACTTCAAGGCTTCTGTGCTGCACCGCGACGTCGTCGGGCCTTATCAGATGGAGCAGGATTACGGCCTTATCGGCGGGAACATCTTCCACGGCGAACTGTCGCTCGAGCAGCTCTTCCACATGCGGCCCGCGCCAGGGTTCGCCGACTACCGCACGCCGATCGCCGGGATGTACTACGGCAGCTCGGCGACGCACGCGGGCGGCGGAGTCTGCGGCATCCCCGGCTGGCAGGCGGCGAAGGCGGCGATCGCCGACAAGAAGCTGACCAAGTCAGGCCGCTCCTAGGAATGACAACGGAAATTTCCGCCAGAGAGCACCAGCGGACGGCCTTGCTTGCCTTGCTCGAGGCCAGGTCCGTCGCGGTAGTTGGCGCCTCGGCCAGGCCGGACAGCTTCGGCGCCCGGATGCTGGCCGAGGTCGCCAAGTCGCCGGCCAGGCCAGCGGTGTATCCCGTGAACCCCAGGTACGGCGAGATCGACGGGCAGCGGTGTTATCCGACGCTAGCTGACCTGCCTGGGCCGACCGATCTGGTGCTTTATGGCATACCCGATCTCGCTCTTCTTGGCCAGCTTTCGCTGGCCGCGGAGCTTGGCTGCCGATCGGGCGTGATTTTCGGAAACGCGCACGACCTGCGACCGCGGCTCGCCGCGATCGCACGGTCAGCGGGAATGGAACTGTGCGGGGCCGGGTGCATGGGGTTCGCCAACGTAACCTACGGCCTGCGGGCGATGGGATACATCGAGCCCGACCCGATCCCGGCCGGCCCGGTGGCGCTGGTGACGCATTCAGGTTCTGTGTTCTCCGCGTTGCTGCGGACGCGGCGTGCGTTCGGGTTCACGCTCGCCGTGTCCTCCGGGCAGGAACTGGTCACGGCGGCGCCCGGGTACCTGGAATACGCGCTTTCGCTGCCAGAGACGAAGGTACTCGCGCTGGTGCTCGAGGCGATCAGGGAGCCTGCGCGGCTTCAGGCAGTGCTCGGCCTCGCAGCGGAGCGAGACGTTCCAGTGGTGCTGCTCACCGCGGGCAACTCGGCCAGCGGGCGGGCCATGGTCGCGGCGCACTCCGGTGCGCTGGCCGGGTCGGGGGCGGGCTGGGAAGCCCTGTGCCGTGCTTACGGCGTCCACCGGGTAGCCGACCTCGCGGAACTGTGCGACACCATGGAACTGTTCTGTGCCGGCCGTCGCGCCGGCCGCGGTGGCGGCATCGCTACGGTCCACGATTCAGGACTGGAACGAGCCCACGCGGCCGATGTCGCCGAGGAAGTGGGAGTGCCGTACGGGGCAATCTCCGAGTCCACCGTTGCCCGGCTAACCTCCCTGCTCGACCCGGGGCTGCTGCCCACGAACCCACTTGACGTGTGGGGCACGGGAGCCTCTACGAGGGAACTGTTCGGCGAGTGCCTGACGGCACTCGCCTCCGACCCGTCCGTCGACGCCCTGGCCCTAGCCGTCGACCTGGTCAAAGAACTCGACGGGGACGAGTCGTACCAGCTCGCGGCCCTCGACGTGGCCGCACGCACCGCCAAGCCGCTGATGCTGATCAGCAACGTGCCGAGCGCACTTGACCAGGAGGCCGCCGCCCTGCTGCGCCACAACGGCATTCCGGTACTCGAGGGCATGCGGACCGGGCTGAAGGCCGTACGCCACCTGCTCGACCACGGGGCCGGTATCTATGGGCGCCCCGCCCGCGCACCTGTCGATCCCTCTCGCCAGGCCCGCGCCCGCGAACTGCTCTCGTCCCCGTTTGAGCTGCTCTCCCTGTACGGCATCGCGGTAACGCGTACCTCGCGCGCTGACTCGGGCGGCGAGGCGGCTCGTGCCGCCGCCAAACTCGGCTACCCCGTGGTACTCAAAACCGACAACCCGTCGATCGCCCACAAATCCGACGTCGGCGGCGTCAAGCTCGGCATCCCCGACGAGGGGTCGCTCCGCGCCGCCTACGCCGACCTCGCCGCGCGGCTCGGCCCGTCCGTGCTCGTGTGCCAGACCGCACCGCCGGGCGTCGAGCTATCGTTGGGGCTGGTGCGGGATCCCGATCTTGGTCCGCTGGTTGTCGTCGGCGCGGGCGGAACGCTGGTTGAGCTCATCGGCGACCGGGCCGTCGCACTGCCGCCGCTGTCTTGCGACCAGGCTCGCGAACTGCTCGCCGAACTCAAGGTCAGCAAGCTGCTCGCCGGCGTCCGCGGCGCACCGCCCGCCAACCTGGACGCGATCGCGGTCGCGATCGCGTCGCTCAGCACCCTGGCCACGGAACTGGCCGACGACCTGGCAGCGCTCGACATCAACCCGCTGATCTGCTCAGCCGCCGGCGCCGTAGCCGCCGACGCCCTCATCGAACTCCGCTAAGCCGGGTTTGGCGTGCGGTCTAAGTAAACTGGAGCTAACGCTAGCTCGGCGGAAGGCGGGATGACCTTGGCCAGGAACGGCGAACCCGAACCCGCACCCGAGGCCGCGCGTCTCCTGACTGCGCTCGACATCCGCCGGCTGGGCCGCTGCGAATCACGGCGACTGGCTGCCGAAGATGGCCAGCATCGGTGGCCCGGCGTTGCTGTTACCGGCGCGGATCCAGCGACAACAGTGGCTACCTGATGCTATTCCCGCGACATCGCTGCGACTTTGTTGCTGTAGCCGGGGCCGGGCTGACAGCATCGTTGACCCCTTGATGCTGTGGGCCGGGTTGCTGTGGGCCTTGATGCTGTGGGCCGGGTTGCTGTGGGCCGGGTTGCTGTGGGCCGGGTTGCGCCACTAGAGCGGCACGGGGACTCCGGCTTCCGCGCCGCCCACGCAGAGGTGACTGACGGCACCGTAAACCGTGACGCTTCTCACCCGGCCCCTTACCGGAAGGTAGGCGTTGTGCAGGCCAGGCACCAGCCGGATCCAGCCCGCCAGCGACCCGTACCTGACCTCCACCCTGGCCGGCACCCCTGCCCAGATGTAGTTGAGCTGCAGCGTCCGGTCACGAACGCCAGTCCGGCGCGCGAAGCGCACGGTGACCCGCCGTCCCAGACGAGGCCAGCAGGCGGCCAGTCCAGGCTCCCGCCGCCTGGGCGAGCGCACGCCGTAGATCAGCGTCGGATACAGCCGGCCATCAGGACCGAACATCTTCAGGCCCGCAATAGTGCCGCGCAGCCGCTCAACCCAGCGGAGCCGGTCAGTCAGGGGCCCGATGACGACCGACTCGTAGCCGTCGAGCCCGAAGGCGGGCGACACGAGCGGCGCGGGAACAGGCAGGTCGAGCACGTTAGTTCCTGGCTCCGCCAGCGCCACGGCCCGTCCGGCGTTGCTCAGGTAAGCGGCGATCTCCGGGTAGCCGTTCGTGACGTTCTCGTAGGCCTGGTCCGACCAGACTGACCCGGCGATAAACAGCGTCCCGAGAACCAGGCAGAAGGAGCGCACGGTCAAGGCCCGTCTAGGCCATGCGACTGCTGGCACCAGGTCGCCAGCGAGCGGGAAGAACGCCAGCCCGACGCAAATGGCCAGCACCGCCGCAGGATCGCCGAGGAACAGCCACGCGCCGAGGATCAGCCACGCCCGCCAGGCGACCGGCCTGGCCCACACGCTGAGCGCGACCGTGACCACCACGACCAGCGCCACGGCCACGATCAAGGCCGCGGAAGGAAAGGCCATCGCGTACAGCAGGCCAGGCCCGACCGGGTGCCACGCCCAGGGACCGCCGGCAAGTCCGGTCAGCGCGAGCTTCCACATCGGCCCGGAGACGGTCCGCGGCCCTGCGCTAGACAACGCGCTGAGATACGTCACCGCGTAGCAGACCAGCACTATGCCGTACCAACGCCACGCCGGCGCGAACCGCCGGGCGGCTAGTGCCACGCCGCCGCGCCAGGACGGCGCGCCGACCAGGAACGCGCTGGTGATCGCGAACAGCAGCAGCGGCAAGAACACGGCCTGGGCGCTGAACAGCAGCCCGAACACCAGCCAGCCAGCCGCCGTGACAAGTTCCCGCTGCCGCCCCGACCGTACATAGCGCACGTGCGCGTCGATGGCCAGCAACGTCGCGAGTTGCAGCGGCACCTCCCGCATGCCCGCCCACCACCCGCCAAGATCTGGCATCACGATCGGGCTGAGCAGGAAGACGATCAGCGGAACCAAGATCACTGGCCGATCGCCAAGCAAGGTACGCAGCACACGGAACGCCGCCAGCGAGGCGCACCCCATCAGCGCGACGAGCAGACCGGCGGCCACCGGCCAGTCATACAGCGACGCCCGCGACAGAACCCAGGCAAGTACCCGCAGGCCCGGCGTTAACTGCCCGCCGCTCAGCAGCGTCACGTAATGCCACCAGAGCCCCGACCTCCGCGCCAGGTCAAGGTTGACGATGTCGTCCTGGGCGAAGTACCTGACCAGCACGAACTGCGCCTTCCACAAGAAGACCAGCGCGATCGTCATCAGCCCGACAAGTCGTACCTCGCCGAACCCGGCTGCCGGAAGCGCGGCTTCTGTTGAGTAACTTCTCGTGGCGCGGCTAGGAGATACTGCCACGGGGTACGATCCACTGCGCGGGTTGACCAGAGATCGCAGCGATGTAGTCATAGTCGCTGTCGTAATGCAGGATAGTGACCCCTTCGCGTTCGGCGACGGCGGCAATTAGCAGGTCAGGGAACCCGACAGCGCGGATCCTGCCAGCATCCCATAGCGCGGCCTGGACGTTGAGCGCGCGGTGCCAGTCCTCGTCCAGTGTGGGGAGCCATTCGTAGCCAAGGTCGCGGTCGGCCCGGAGTTGACGAAACTCCGCCGGATTGCGAGTAGCCCAGCCAAGCTCAAACTCGATGACTCCGCACGTGGCGACGAGCCCCGCCTCGATGAGCGGTCCAAGCGCATTCGCTACTGCCGGATGCCGGAGCCGGGCCAGCGCACTAGTGTCCGCAATGCACCTGGCTACCGCTGCCATGCCTCGCGCATTACCTGCTCGTCAGCCAAGTCTGGCAGGGCACCTGACATCAGACGCTGCAAGTCGCGGCGGCGCGCTGCCATCGCTGCCACGGCTCTCAGCGCAGCGTTAACGGTGTCTTTCTTGGTATCGGTGTGGAGTGCTTCCCGTGCTGCGGCGAGGTAGTCCTCGTCGACGTCGATCAGTGTTTTGGCCATCACACCTCCCTCAGCTCAAGAGTATATCCCAGCGGCTCCAGCCGCGATATACGAGCGTTCCTAGCGCCGAACAGCGACTCCGGCTTCCGTGCCGCCCTCCCGCGCCGGCTGATCGATGACGTCAGGCGCGATCCGCTTACCGCCGGCTTCAGGAGTGCGCCGGCGAGGGCAGCGGCGGAATCACCGTGCCGGCGTTCGCGGGGCCTATATTGCCGGCTTCGACGTCACCGACGCACATCTTGATGCCGCCAAGGCCGGAAACTACGATGCCGCGCGCCGATCCGAGCACGTGCAGGAAGCCCGCGTGCAGGCCTGGTTCGACCGCGAGTCGCTGCACCGTGTGCCCGTACCTGACGTAAACCACGGCCGGCGTGCTCCCTGACCAGATGTAGCCGATGCGCACGGTACCTGAGAAACCCGACGAGGCCTGAATGAACGGGACGACGATACGACCGTGGCGCTGCGGCCAGCAGGAGTGATCGGCCCTTGGCTGGCTCGTTGTCCCGTATACCTGGATCACGTGCAGGCGCCCGTCGGTACCGAACGTCATCAGCCCGTCGATCGTGCCCGTTGGCCTGCTGATCCAGTCCAGTTTGCCCTTGAGCTTCCCTTTTTCCATGTAACCAACGACCTTCGAGGTATAGGCGTAGGCCTCAAAGGTTCCTTCGACGATGTTCTGCGGCATCGGCCGGTCAACGACCTTGGTACCGCGCGGGGCATCCTTGAGCGCGAGCGCGGCGTTGGTGATGTAATCACGCGCCTCGTTGCCGTTGGTCACGCCCTCGTAAGCGGATACAGACCAGATCGAACTGAAGACGAACACGCCGACCAGCCCGGCCGCCAGGGGACGCAGTGACGAGGAGGACGACTCGCTACGGTGATGCCGGGAACGGCCAGCCGCCTGTGCTTCGGCTGCGGCGGAAGCACGATCGGACGGCTGAGCCATCACAGGCAGGAACGCCAGCCCTACGCAGATGGCCAGTACAGGCATGGCGTCGGCGACGTACCTCGTCTCGAGCCCGAGCACGGAGGGGTTAAAGGTGTTGATCCTGCCAATCGCGACAGGCAGCATGTCCGCCGCGGCCAGCCAGACAGCGAGGATCAGCCAGGCACGCCAGGCGACGGGACGAAGCCAGATGCTGACGACCACGATTGCCAGCAGTACGGCGATTGAAATGCCGACGAGGGCGGGCGGCGGCGCCGCGAAGGAAAACGAGTTGCCAGCGACAGGGAACCACTGCCAGGGCCCGCCAATAGATCCGGGAATGAACGTGTCACGCAGCAGTTCCCAGACGAAGGTGAGCACGCCTGACGCCGATATCGGCACCTTGGGCTGCGAGGTCGAGGTGTGCAGCGCCTCGGCGAGTACGGCCAGGTACCCGATCGCCAGCACGATATACAGCAGCCAGGCAAGCCAGTACTTCCGCAGGGCATTGAACATGCCGCCGAGCAGCGAGCGGCGGTCGACCAGGTACGCCGCCGTCACGCCGAACAGCAGCAAGGGCAGGACCAGCCCCTTCTCGAAGAAGATGAGCCCGAACACCATCCAGAACGCGCTCGCGGCCAGGTAGGGCCAGCGCCGCGTCCTTACGTAGCGCAAGTGCGCGCTGAGTGCGAGGAAGGTGGCGAGCTGGAGCGGCACCGACTCCATCGCCGAGGACCAGATGCCTAGGTCGGGCATGGTGAGCGGGCTAAGCAGATAGATAGCGAGCGGGATCAGGATCGCCGGGCGCTCACCGAACAAGTCACGCAGCAAGCGGTAAGCGGCGATGCTCGCCGCCGCCACGAACACCAGGCTGACAGTCGAGGCGAGCAGCCAGTTGTAAGGCGTCGAGGAAACTCGCACGAGTACCCAGGCGATGATCCGCAGGCCGATGATCAGGTGCCCGGAACCGATGAAGGTGAGGTACTTCCAGGTGAAGCCGTGGTCAACCGCCAGATCCAGGTCGTGGAAATCATCCTGGCGGAAGTAGAGAGTGCTGAGGAACTGAGCCTTCCAGGCGAGTTGCGCGACGATCAGCAAGATCGCGCCGAGCAGCACCCGCCGCGAGCGGATCCATCCGACTGCCGACCGAAGGTCGGCCCACTCCAGGTCGTCGCCTCTTCTTTCGACGCGCGCCAGCGCCTTGCCCGTGCCGGGTAGCTGGACATCCTCTTCAGCCTGACTCAAGGCACATCCCTAGGATCGAGCGATGGTGTGGCCGGCGGTCACCGGCTCTGGGTTACCAGCCTCGACGTCACCGACGCACAACGTGCCGCCGCTGATGCCTGAGACCGACATGGTGGCGGCCGAGCCGCTGACCGTGACGTACGCGGTGTGCAGGCCCGGCTCAAGCACCAGCGACCTGGTCACGTTGCCGAACTGGACCTGTACGGTCCCAGAGGCGGATGAGCCCCAGATATAGCCGATCCGCGCGAGCGTGGTCAGGTAAGGCGAGGGCTTGGGAAAGCTGACCGTGACCGCACCGTCAGTCTCCGGCCAGCATCCGCGGACGTGGCCCTTGCCGCTGGAAGTGCCGTAAACCCACACGGGCTCTAGCAGTCCGTTCGACGCCAGTTCGCGCAGGTTATCAATCGTCCCGTCGGGTTTCTCGATCCAGCGAACCCGGCCAGGCACGGCATCGCCGATCACGCGCGCAGTGCCGTTGTCGCTTGCCTGGTAGCTCACGTCTGGCGGGACCGCGGTGTCGAGCACGGGCTGACCGCTTTGCGCTTGCGCGATCTCTGCCTTGGCGAAGGCGACGTAGATGGCGGCCGGGCTCCCGGTCGTCAGGCTTGAATAATCCTGCGCCGACCAGATAGAGCCGATCAGGAAGACGGTGAACAGCGCGGCCGCCGCCGACCGCCAGGCCTGATCGGCCGCCAGCCGGTGCGCGCGCGAAGACGGCAACGCGACCTCAGTTCCGGCGACGGCAGTACCGTGCGGTTCGGAGAGCGGCAAGAACGCCAGGCCGAGGCACAAAACCAGGACAGGAGCGGCGTCCGCCACGTAGTTCGTGTCCAGGGCACTGAGCGCCGGGTACGCGATCAGCTTGCTCGCGATCACGAGAACGATGTCAGCAAGAATCAGCCAGCCAGCGAAGATAGCCCAGGCTCCCCAGGCGGCGTTGCGGCGCCAGATGCTGATGCCGACAACCGCGATGGCCACCACGAGCGCGATCCACTGGAACTCCGACTGCGCGGCGGCGAGCGAATACCAGTTGCCCGCGAGGGGGAACCAGCGCCATGGTCCGCCGACCGCACTTGGGAGCAGCGTTTGCCTCACCAGGTCCCAGCCGAACGTGAAGAAGGAATGGGCGGACACGGGTGCCTGCGGAGGGACCTGGCCCTCAGATGCGGTCAGCAGAACGATCAGGTACACAAAAAAGGCGACACCGTACGCCGCCCAGAGCCGCATGCACCTGATCAGCACGCTGCGCGCGCTGGCAAACCAGGAACCGCCCGGCTCGATGAACGCGCTGACCGCGAACAGGAGGAGCGGCAGCACCAGCGCCTTCTCGGAAAAGATCAAGCCCGCGATCAGCCAGCAAACAGCGGCGGCGAAGTCCTTGCGGCGGCCGGCCCTGACGTAGCTGACTTGCGCGTCGACTGCCATGAACGTAGCGAGCTGAAGCGGGATCGATACGAGTGCGTCGTTGAGCCATCCGAGGCTGGCCATCGTCACAGGTATCAGCAGGTAAATCGCGAGGAGCAGCAGGATTACCCGGCGTTCGCCGAACAGCGTCCGCAGCATCTTCGCCGCCGCAAGGCCTGCCGCGAGCGTGAAAGCGAGCGTCACCGCCATCGCCAGGTCCCAGTTATAGAACGAGATCCTGGCGAGTATCCAGATGACCGCCCGCTGACCTATCACGAGCTGACCGCTATCGGGATAGGTGAGATAGCCCCAGCCGAGGTGCGACTCGAGCGCGTAGTCGTAGTTGAAGTAGTCGGTGCGCAGGAAGTAGAGGTGGCTAAGGAACTGCGCCCGCCAGGCCACCTGAGCCAGCACCATCACGATCGCGATAATCAGTACCGGCCGGTTCCGCTGGATCAGGCGGATCGTCTTCCTGAGGTCGGCCCAGTCATCGGCGCGCTGAACCTGACCGAGCGGCACCACGGCACTACCCGGGCTGGGTGCGTGCACCTCTTCCTCGGCCTGGCTCACGGGGCGCATCCTAGTAGTTCTGTCATGAGTTGATGCGATCTTAGCTACTAAACGCCAGCTCATCAGCATGTGAGGAGGTTCGCTGAAGACCGTCGGGGTGATTAAGGTAACGTACGCGGCGGTCAACGGTGTTAATGCCGAATTGCATCGCTAACAGGCGAGGAGTTCCCTTGGAACGCACGGCGAGAATCACCAGGCTGTTCTGGCCCGTAGCGCTCTCAGTGACGCTGGCCGCGGGGCTGATGTCCGTCCCGGCAGTGCGGGCCTCGGCGAGCACGCGCCATGACTCTCCGGCGGGCGGCCAGGTTCGCCTGCCGCAGTTCGTCTCGGCCAGGCTGCGCCCCAAGTCCGGGCTGAGCTTCCTGGCCGGGCTCACTGACGCGAACCCGATGGCCAGTACTGGCGACGCGCGGGCCAGGAGCGGCGTCATCACCGGTCGCGTCAGCGGTCAGGTCAAGGGCGCCTGCGTCACCGCGTCTGGCTCGGACACGGCCAAGACCGCGTTGGTCGGCGCGGATGGCCGCTACCTCATCGACGGGCTGCGCCCAGGGCAGTACACGGTGCGCGTGACCAGTTGCCGGGCGACGGCTACCGGGTCCTTGTACATGGCGACGACCCAGGGCACCCAGACCGGGCTGACGGTCAGGGCAGGGATGATCACGACCGCGCGCGCCGCATCGATCTGGACCGCGACCAGGCCCCGTGCTCAGGCGAGACCGCTGACCGCGGCCGCGGCGGCGAAGGACGGCAGCATCTCAGGCGTCGTCACCGGCAGCGGCCGGCCGCAGCGCGGCGTATGCGCCATCGCATACCAGGAGCCGTACGGCGGCGGAATCCAGGCGAGGACCTCAAGGAACGGTACCTACAAGATCAGCGGCCTGAAGCCGGGCAAGTACCAGGTTGTATTCGCCGCCGGCACGAGCGATTGCCCGAACGACGGCAACTGGCTTGGTCAGTGGTACCCGGACGTCAACTCGCTGTTCCCGACCAAGAAGGTAGCGACGCTGCGGATCAAGGCCGGAGAGAACCTGAAGGGAATCAATGCCAGGCTGAAGCAAGGTGGCGAGATCGCCGGGACCGTCAGGGACGAGGCGGGCAAGGCGATCGCGGGAATCTGCGTCAGCGTGGTCGGCTCGTTCAAGCAGGGCAGCACGAGCGCCACGGAGGGCTACTACCAGGCCGCGACCGGCAAGGGCGGGCGGTATGCCGCTCACGGCCTGTTCGCCGGCCGTTATCAGGTCGTGTTCGACAACGGCTGTGGCAACAGGGGCGACTACGCCTTCCAGTGGTGGCGGAACGCTGTGTCCGAACGTAAGGCGGCTGACCTCAAGGTGGCTGGCACCAAGGTCTTCGGCGCCGTAAACGCCGCCATGCTGCCAGGTGCCGTCATATCCGGCAAGGTGACAGGCACCAGCGCGAGCGGCAAGCCATTGCCTTACGTCTGCGCAAGCGCGACTTCCAAGGCCGACGGTAACCTGTACGGTTTCACGCTGACCGGCAAGAACGGCCAGTACTCGATGCCTGGTCTCGCCGCAGGCACGTACACGCTGCGATTCGATCCGAGTTGCGGTGACGCACCGGCTGACCATTACGTGGGCAAGCAGGTCACCGTGACCTTGACCGTGGGCGAGGACGACTCGGGATTCAACGTCTACCTGCGCGAAGCCGGCGGAATCTCCGGCCTGGTCACCGACGCGGCCGGGCATCCCGTGGGTGGCGTGTGCGTCATCGTCGATGACCCTGACGGGGACGCCGCCATGACGAAGCCCGACGGTGAGTACGAGTTGCTCGGCGTGCATTCAGGCAGTTACGTCGTCCAGTTCACCGGCGGCTGCGGCAGCGCGGGGAGCTTGGCACCGCAGTTCTATCCCGACGAGCAGTCAAGCCCGTTCGCCACCGCGATCGCCTTCCATACGGCGACGGTGACACCTGATATCAACGCCACCATGCAGCCAGGCGGCACGATCGAGGGAACGCTTACCGACAGCAGCGGGCACCTGGCAAGCCGTGCCTGCGCGGCGATTTTCAGCCCGACAGAGTACTTCCCTGACCAGTTCAGCGGCCGCGCGCCCCGTTTTTTCACCACCGTCGAGCACGGGCATTACAAATTCGCGAACCTGCCGTCCTCGTCGTTCGACATCGCCTTCGGCTGCGACGGGTACGCCAACGAGTATTACCGTGAGCAGCCAAGCCTGGTCACAGCGACAGCGGTATCAACCACCGCTGCGTCCACGATCCACGTCAACGCCCGGCTCGCGCTGGCCGGCGCGATCAGGGGAACCATTACCAATTCGGCGGGCAAGCCACTGGGGGGGCAGTGCGTGGACCTGACTCCGGTCAGCCAGGATGAGGCCCTCGGCATAAGCGGCACCGCGGGCACGAACAAGAAGGGCAGGTACACCGCGGGCGGCTTGCTCCCCGGTCGCTACGTTGTCCAGCTTGGCGATTGCGGCAGCGGCAGATACGCGCCGGAGTGGTACAAGAACCAGACGACGATCGGGCACGCCACGCCCGTGCGGGTCACCGCAGGCCAGACCACGACCGGGGTCAGCGCGGCGCTCGGCCAGGGCGGATCGATATCAGGCACGGTGGCAGGCCCGTCTGGGAAGCCGCTCGCCAACGTCTGCGTCTACGCCTACAGCCGGGCGACTCAAGCGTTCGGGTCGGCACGGACGAACCGTTCAGGCGCCTACCGGATCACCGGCCTGGCGACGGGCGGCTACTTGCTCGACTTCGCCCCCTGCGGCTCCGGCATGCCGGCGCTGGCCGACCTGAGCAGGGCGGGACTGGTCCACGTGAGCGCGCCGCACACGACCACTGTGCCTGCCTTCAAGATGACGATCGCCGGCACGATCTCCGGACAGATGCTCGGCGGCGCTGGCGGCAAGGTGCCGCTCGGCGGAATGTGCGTGCTCGCCGAACCCGCGAGCACGACCGGTTACCCCAGCCTGGCCTGGACCAACGGAAAAGGCGAGTACTTGCTGCGGAACCTCGCGAGCGGCCGGTACCGCGTGCTCTTCGGGAGCCCGGCCTGCGACGACTATCCCGATCAGGCTCCGCCTTTCGCGCCGCAGTGGTACCGGGACCAGCCGAGGGAGGCGTTGTCAAGCGCGGTCAGGGTCTCTGCGGGCAAGCAGACCAAGAACATCGGGGCGGTCATGCAGCCGTTCGGCTCGCTGAGCGGCACGGTCACGACCACCGCGAACGCCCAGGTGCGGGGCGAGTGCGTGACCGCGGTCCCGTTCAAGGACCCCGTGCAGCCCCTCGCCGGACTGCCGGTCGTACCTGAGCTGGCAGTTACCGACGGTGCCGGCGACTACAGCATCAACGGCCTGATCCCCGGCCGGTACCAGATCGAGTTCAGCTCCGGCTGCGGTGACTCAGGCTTCGCCACGCAGTGGTGGAACCAGGCAACCTCAGCGAAGACCGCCAAGGTGATCACCGTCGGCTACGTCCCGATCACCGCAGTAAACGCCACCCTGCACCACTAACGCCCGCCCGGCCCTGCCTGGTTGGGGGCGCTGGCGCCGACGAGTTGAGTCGCGCAGGCAAGGCCGGGCGCCTTTGACAGCCGGACATCGGCAGTCACCAAAGGAACGCTCAAGGCGACCGCGAGCGCGACATACAGGGCGTCGTAAAAGGTCACGTTCTCGCGAAGCGCCCAGGCGGCCGTGGCCAGGGACCCGGTCATCTCATGCCGGTAGTCAACGAGCGGCCAGCTAGCGGCCAGCAAGGCCCCGGCATCTTCGGGCGGCAGTTCTTTCCTGAGCACGCTGCGCCGCAGGACATTGCCGACCTCGGCATCAACCAGCGAAGGTGCATGGCAGTCCTCCGTCCGCAGGCGCGACCGGAGCGCCACGGCATCCGAGGACTGCCCGAGCAGCGCCAGCACCATAGCAGAGGCATCAATAACGAAGGTCATGCTTGCCTCGCCAGGTCAACGCCGCTCGGCCGCAAGGTCGTCAAGAATGGCGGTCACCGCTGGCTCGCCGATGTGCGATCGCCGCAGGACCTCTTCGACCTGCTCGATGGCTTCTTCCTTAGTCGGCCGCTCGGCCAGCGCTATCACCTGGTCATGCATGTAGGCCTGCAAGGACTGCCCGGCGCGGCGAGCGCGACGTCTGAGCACCTCATAGATGCCCTCGGGGATCTCGCGCACCTGGATAGTCGCCATAGCGCTATTGTAGCGCATCAGCGCTAGCCGCGGCGGCGTCCGGCCGGGCCAGATTACTCGAAGATCACGTAGACCTTGCGGATCGTCTCGTGGATCTGCCAGGTCCCTGCCCAGCCGCGCGGGAACACGGCGGCGTCGCCCGCAGAGATCTCTGTCGGCTCGCCGCCGTCGGGGGTGACCGTCATCCGGCCGGCGATGATCTGCACGAACTCGTGGGTCTCAAGTTTCCAGTAGGACGGGCCTGGCGTGCATTCCCAGACGCCGGCCTCCTGGTCGCCGTCCTTCCACAAGGTGAGGCCGCTGGTTGACATCTCCTCGCCGGTGGCCTCATCGAGCGGCCCCCAGTCCTCGAGTTCGGCGGTCACGGCGCTGGCCAGGTACGGGGTCACGTCAGTCATCACGAATTCCTCTCAGTTAGCTCAGGGAACGGCAAAGCAATCGGGTCGGTCGCCAGCTTGCTGCGACCGGCCTCGTCGAACCTGTCAAGCCCGAGGTCGGCGGTGTCGGTCACTGCTGACCGCCCGGTGAGAGCCACGTCGGCAGCGGCACGAGCGACGGCCGGCCCCCACATCATTCCCGCTCCGCCGGCACTGGCCACGGTGATCGATGGCAGAACCTGACCAGAAACCAGAGCGGGCCCGATGATCGGCAGGTGATCGGGCGTGTAGTCGATCGTCGCCGCCCAGATCCGCCGCAGCGCCAGCCCGCTGGTTACCGGGACGAGTTCGCCGAGTCGCTCGCGCATCCTGGCCAGGTAGGGCAGGTCGATACCGCGTGCCTCGCCTGGCGGCTCATCGGGGTTGGACATCCCGAACATCATGCCCCCCTCTTCCGGCCGCCAGTACAGCCCGGAAGGGACGTCGAACACCATCGGCAGCCGCTCGGGCGCGAGATCGGGATGCGGCGCGGTGACAGCGACCTGGTGCCTGACTCCTCCGGCCGGAATCCGTATGCCGGCCATCCTGCCAACTTCGGCAAGCACGGGTCCGCCAGTAAGCACCACCAGCCCTGTGCCGATATCACCTGCGGTGGTACGGACGGCCGTCACAGCGTCGTCGGCCAAGGTGAGGCCGGTGAAGGCGGTGTGCTCGGCTACTGTCACTCCGGCCCTGGCGAGTGCCGCCGTGTAGGCGATCACATTTCTCGGCGGGTGCAGGTATCCGTCCTCGGCGCAATAGGTCGCGCCGAGCGTCTTGCCCCTGGCCAGCGCCGGGTTCATCTCGTCGAACTCGGCCGCGTCCACCCAGCGCACGTCGATGCCGACCTGCCGCTGCATCCGTATCCGCTCGCTGGCCGTGCGGACTTCGGCCTCGGTGAAGCACGGCAGGAAATAGCCCTGGGGGATGAACCCTGAGTCCGTGCCCAGCCAGGCACGCTGGCCCAGGTAGAACTGCCGCGACCACTCGCCGAGTTCGACCGCCCACGGCGTGCCGCCCTGGGTACGCACCATGCCGGCCGCACGGCTTGATGCCCCTTGTCCGAGAGTGTCCTTCTCGATCAGGACAACCCGTTCGACCCCGGCCTCCCGCAGGAAACAAGCGCACCAGGCGCCGACCGTACCGCCGCCGACCACGACCGCGTCCGCCGTGCTTGGTATGGCAGAAGACACCATTGGCATGAACTCGATGCTGGCATAGACTGAACGTTCAGTCAATGCGCTCTGCGGAGGAGAACCATGTACGGGCTGTCGGCTGCTGACCTTGACATCCAGGCAAGGGCGAGGGAGCTCGCCGATTCCCTTATTCCGCTGGAGGCGGAGGTCGAGCTGGCCGGGGGCGAGCTGGCTGAGGACCTCGAGGAAGCGCACAAGAAGCGGGCGATCGAGCTCGGCATCTACGCCGCGAATATCCCTGAGGAGTACGGCGGGGGCGGCCGCACGTCGCTGCAGCAGGTGCTGATCCAAGAGCAGGTCGGGCGGGTGACCAACGCGCTCGCCTGGGTCGTGGCGACGCCGCCTTCCTGGCTGCCTGAGGTCGCGACCGAGGATCAGCTCGAGCGCTACGTGCGGCCGGCGGCGCGCGGTGAGCGGGACGAGTGCTACGCGATTACCGAGGAAGGCGCGGGCTCGGACGTCGACGCGATCGTGGCAACCGCCGAGCGGGACGGCGACGAATACGTGCTCAACGGCGTCAAGTGGCATGTGACGTCATACAACTGCGCCGACTACGCGTTCTTCCAGGGCAAGCTCGTCGGTGGCGAGCACGCCGGCGAGCACGCGATGTTCCTCGTCGACCTGCCGAGCCCCGGCGTCCGCGTGGTGAGGACTCCCGCCTACATGCACACCCTGGGCAAGGCTCACCAGCACCCGATCGTGGCCTTCGAAGATGTCCGCGTGCCCGCTTCCCAGCTCGTCGGGGCCGAGGGCGACGGCATGAGCTTCGCGTACGAGTGGTTCAGGTTCGAGCGGCTCATGGTGGCCGCGCGCTGCCTGGGGGCGGCCGAGCGGCTGGTCGCGGAGATGACGGAGTTCGCGAAGGAGCGGGTTGTCCAGGGCCAGCCGATCGTGGCGTTCGGCGCGGTGCAGGCCATGCTGGCCGACAGCCTGACCGAGCTGTTCGCGGCCCGGTCGCTAACTTACGAGACCGCGCGGAACATCGACGACGGCGTCGACGTAAAGGTGCAGCACGCACAGTGCTCGATGGCCAAGCTGTATGCGGCCGAGATGGCCAACCGGGTCGCCGACCGCGCTGTCCAGGTGTTCGGCGGGCGCGGCTACATGCGCGAGTACGCGGCCGAGCGGTTCTACCGTGAGCTGAGAGTCGAACGGATCTGGGAAGGCACAAGCGAGGTACAGCGCGCGATCATCGCCGACCAGATGGCCAAGCGCGGCCCGTCGAACCTGGCCTGAGGTCAGGCCAGGCGCGGCTAGCTAGCTGTCCAGGCTCTTCTCAATAGCGGCGACCAGCTCGGGCGCCTCAGGGTCGGTCATCGGCCGGAACCGCGCGACGACGTTGCCCTCGCCGTCGAGCAGGAACTTCTCAAAGTTCCACTGGATGTCGCCGGCGTTGCCCTCGGCGTCGGCGACCTCGGTCAGCTCGGCGTAGAGCGGGTGCCTGTCCTCCCCGTTAACGTCGATCTTGGCGAACATGGGGAAGGTCACGCCGTAGTTCACCGAGCAGAACTCGCTGATCTCATCGGCGGTCCCTGGCTCCTGTCCCCCGAACTGGTTACAGGGAAAGCCAGCGACCGTGAATCCCTGGTCAGCGAACCGGTCATGCAGCCGCTGCAAGCCCGCGTACTGCGGAGTCAGCCCGCACTTCGACGCCACGTTGACCACGAGGACAGTGGAACCGGCGAAATCGCCAAGCGACGCCGGCTGGCCGGCCAGCGTCTGAAGATCGATGTCATGAACGCTCACGTAGCTAATCCTCCGGAACTCGAAGCCGACAAACTCGGTACCAGACAACGCTGGCGGCGGTCGCCTTTATGCCGTACCGCCACTATGCCGTACCACCACCGGGGCCAGCCGCCCCGCCCGAACCAGCCCCGGCTTAGGGCGGTCCGCACCCACAAACCCCGGATTGAGGGCCGTACAGACCCTCAAACCCCGGATTGAGAGGATCAGCCCGCCCGCGGCGCCCCGGCCCGGCTGGCCACCTCGCTGCTCAGGCCCTCGGCTACCAGAGCCTCGGTAACTCCCCAGTCAAGGTCGTAGAGCCGTTCGATGATGCCTGTCTCGATCGCGTGACGGCGCAGGCGTCTTTCCCTGGCCGCGAGGACATCCTCAGGCGAGGCTACGCGGAGCGCGTCTTCCCATGCGTCACGAAGAGCGCTGACCGTCTTCAGCATCGGTTCAAAAGTGCCGTTGAGGTCCGGCAGAGGCTCCACTTCGCGCCACGGAACTCGTCGCTCGCCATCCATGCCGGAAGCCTACTAGCGTGAGAACTCCAATCCTGCGAGCTGAGACTCCACGCCGGCCAGCCAGCCGCGCACGAGCCCGAGCGCCAGGTCTGGACGCTCGGCCTGGCTCATGTGGGAGCAGCCGTCGAGCACCACGAACTGCGAGCCGGGGATCGCCTCGTGCGCCTGACGCACCGTCGCCGGGGTCACCTCGTCAAACTCCCCGCAGAACAGCAACGTCGGCGCCTCGATGTCCCCCAGCTTCCCTACGATGTCAAAGTCCTTGAGCGGCCCGATGACGTGGAATTCGCTCGGCCCGTTCATCGTGAAGTAGACCTCGGGATTGCCTTCGATGCCGTCGAACGTGGCCTGCACCCAGTCGGGGTAAGGCCGCACCCGGACCACGTGCCGGTCGTAGAACACGACCATCGCGTCCTGGTACTCCGCGCTGTCGAAGGTGCCCGCCTCCTCGTGCTTGCGCAGCGTCGCCTCAACCTCGGGTGGCAGGGCGGCTCTCAGGACGTCAAGTTCTTTCAGCCAAAATGGTACCGAGGCAGGCGAGGACTCGACGAGCAGGCTCACCAAGCCTTGCGGCTTGGTGAGCGCGTACGCCATGCCGAGCATGCCGCCCCAGGAGTGCCCGAGTATGTGGACCTGGTCGAGGCCGAGGGCCTCGCGGACCGCGTCGACCTCCCGCAGGTAAAGCTCGGTCGTCCACATCGCAGGATCGTGCGGCTCGGTGACCGCGGAGTTGCCGCATCCCAGCTGGTCGTAGCAGATCACGCGCCGCCCGACCGCGAGTTGCTCGTAAGGCGCCATGTGGTGCCAGGTCGCCCCTGGCCCGCCGTGCAGGCACAACAGCGGGAACTTGCCAGGCTCCTCCCCCGTCCCGGTAATCCGGTACCAGGTGCGGTAACCGGCAAACGGTATGTAGCCTTCTTTGACCGACAGACCAGGAGCATTCGCATTCATAGCTCCCTCTTATCACAGCGAGGCGGCCGGCGACTCGGCCGGGCTCACAACCTGGGGTCGACTGGCTCGGATTCGAGCGCAAGGACAGCGAAGACGCACTCATGGACCCGCCAGAGCGGCTCGCCTGCGGCTACCCGGTCAAGCGCCTCGAGGCCGAGCGCGTATTCACGGCTGGCCAGCGACCGCTTATGGCCAAGACCACGCTGGCGGAGCCTGGTCAGGTTCTCCGGCTCGGTGTAGTCGGGTCCGTAGATGATCCGCAGGTATTCCCGGCCCCTGACCTTGAGGCCAGGCTGTACCACGCCTCGCTGACCGCGAACCAGGCTGGCGACGGGCTTGACGACCATGCCCTCGCCCCCCGATGCGGTCAGGCGCTCCCACCAGGCAGTCGCGGCGGAGGCGTCGGCGGTATCGGCGTAGGTCCGCTCCGTACTCGCGATCAGCTCTGGATCAGCCGCAACCAGCCGGTCAGCGATCGACAGGTGCCAGTCGTGCGGGCGGACCGCGTGATTCGCTCCTTCGCTGGCGAGTAGCTGGAAAGGCGCCAGCTTGATCCCTGCGAGCCCGTCGACCGGCCAGCAGTACCGCCGGTAGGCGGCGCGGAACGCCTCGGCGTTGGCTGCACGTGACGTGGTCCTGGCCAGCAAAGCCCCGACCTCGCGCCCGGCACCCGCAGCCTGTTCAAGTGCGGCAACCGCAGCGGGCAGCACGTGCGCGGCCGCGGCTCCGACCGCCGCGTACTGCGATCTGAGCAGCTCTTCTGCCTTCACGCTCCACGGCAGCAACTCGCCATCGAAGAGCAGCCATCCCGTGTTGAGTTCCTCGAACAGCCCGGCCTGAACAGCGGCGGCCCTTAGCCTGGCCAGAAGTTCCTCGGTCAGCTCGGGTCGGAAAAACGACCGCCCCGTCCTCGTCCAGACCGCACCGGTGGCGCCGCCTGGCGCGCCGAACCTGGCCAGAGCCGCGTCCGCGTCACGGCAGACCAGGGCGACCGCACGGGAGCCCATGTGCTTTTCCTCGCAGACCACGCTTGTGACCCCCGCAGCGGCGAACGCCTCGAACGCCTGAGCCGGGTGTTCGAGAAGGCCTGGCTCGGCTGAGGTGGCCACCGGGCTCATCGTGGGCGGCAGGTAGATCAGCCAGCGAGGGTCGATCGCGAATCGGCTCATCACTTCCAGGGCGGCGGCCGCGTTCTCCTCTTTCACGATGACGCGGCTGCCGTAGCTGGTCTCCACGATGCGCTTGCCGGTCACGTCGGTGAGGTCGAGCACGCCTGGGTCACGCTGGCTGGCCGGCTCGGCCTCGGCAGCAAGGAAGGGTTTCGCCGGCTCGTAGTAGACGCGGGCCGCGGGCACGAAGACAAGCTCGCGCTCCGGATAACGGAGCGCCGTCAGGCGCCCGCCGAACACGCAGCCGGTGTCCAGGCACAACGTCCCGTTTACCCACTCGGCCGACGGCACGGGCGTGTGACCGTAGAGGACCATGGCGCGGCCACGGTAGTCGGCCGCCCAGGGGTACCTGACCGGGAGCCCGAACTCGTCGGTCTCGCCGGTCGTCTCACCGTAAAGGCAGAACGACCTGACCCGGCCAGAGGCCCTGCCCTGCAGCTTCTCCGTGAGGCCGGCGTGCGCGACGACCAGCTTTCCGCCATCGAGCACGTAATGAGAGATGAGGCCGTCGAGGAACGACGTGACCTCGGCCCTGAACTCCTCGCTCTGCGCGCCGAGTTGCGCGAGCGACTCGGCGAGGCCATGGGTGACCTGGACCTTGCGCCCGCGCAGCGCGCGGAGCAGCTTGCTCTCGTGATTGCCAGGGACGGCCAGCGCGTCACCGTCGCGCACCATGCCCATGACCAGCCTCAGCACGCCCGGCGTATCTGGGCCGCGGTCAACCAGGTCCCCGAGGAAGACGGCCGTCCTGCCGCCAGGGTGCCGCGCCCCGACCGCCTGCCCCTCGTCGTCGAAGCACAGCTCGTAGCCAAGCTCGGTCAGCAAGCCGCGCAGCTCCGCGGCGCACCCGTGCACGTCACCGATCGCGTCGAACGGCCCTGTCCTGTCGCGCAGGTCGGAGAACAACTTAGTCCTGACCACAGACAGCGATTCAAGATCGTCTGCTGACCTGAGAAGGTGGACCCGCCTGAAACCCTCCTTTTCCAGTCCCCTGAGACCTCTGCGGAGCTGGTCGTGCTGGCGGCGGATCACCTGAGGGCCGAACTGGCGATCTGGCCGTGCCCTGTTCCGCTCCAGGCAGACAGACTCGGGCACGTCAAGGACGATCGCTACAGGCAGCACGTCGTGCTCGCGCGCCAGTGCGATGAGTTGCTTGCGGCTTTCTGGCTGAACATTGGTCGCATCTATAACAGTCAGCCGGGCGGCGGCTAGCCTCTTGGACGCGACGTAGTGGAGGACGTCAAAGGCGTCGGCGGTGGCGGACTGATCGTTCTCGTCGTCGGCGACGAGCCCGCGGCAGAAGTCGCTTGACAGTACTTCGGTGCGCGCGAAGTGCCTCGCGGCGAACGTGGACTTGCCTGACCCGCTGACCCCGATCAGCACGACCAGGCAGAGTTCCGGGATGTCGACGGTCTTCACGCCGGCCTGCCTCCCGTCCCGGCGAACACCGCGAGCTGCGTCGGCGGTCCTGCTTCCGCATCCACCTCGCCGACCGGCGCGTACCGCACGTCGTAGCCGTACTCCGCGGCGACCCTGGCTGCCCAGGAGGCGAACTCG
>DATJLT010000257.1:0-7438 GCA_035509195.1 Streptosporangiaceae bacterium
GGCCGCTGCCTGATTCTCGACGGCCTTGCCGAAGACATCCCGCTGATCACCGGTATCGTCGAGCGGACGGCACGCCAGCTGCCGGCCGCCGGGGCGCTCACCGCCGCCGAGCGCGACCTCGCGCGGACGACGGCCGTCCAGCTCACGCTCGGGGCCGCGATACCCGGCCGTCCCCGGGTAGCCGAGCTGGCGGTGCCGAACCCCGCGTCGCTGGTCGGCGGCCAGCTCGGAGGGTCATGGGGCGGCGACCCTGCCTGGTGGGCGGGCGTCAGGCAGCGGGCGAGGACGGCTGACCCGGGTACGGTCGCCGGCCGGGCCGATCTGACGACCGCGATCACCTTGAACGGCCGGGTGACCAGGGAGCGGACCAGACTGCGCCTGGAAGCCAGGGACCGGCTCCGCCGCCAGCTCGCCTCGTTCCGGCTCGCCCCGCCGATAGCGCTACTCTCCTTTCTTGCCCTGGTGCTCCTGACCTGGTCGGCCGCCGTGATCAGCCAGGCGATCTCCTTCGGTGACAGCCAGCTCCTCAGCACGATGCCGCAGCAGGCGTTTCTCGACCATACGCTTGGCCGGTTCGCTTCGGTCCGCGTGTTCGATCTGGTTCCTCTGATCGTCCTCGTCGCCGTTGCGTCGGCTCTGCCCAGGCTGGGCCGCAGCGTGCTGGCAGTCGGCGTGACGTTGCTGACGGCGGCCAGTCTCGCGGCCTCGCGGACCCCGGCCTTCCCCGCGGCGTTCGCACCGGGGTTCGTGCGCGGCTGGCTGACCTCAGCCGCCGCCGGCACCCACCTGCTGACCGGCATCGCGGCCGTGTTCATCGCCCCCGCGGCCGCGATCGTGTGCCTCGCCTTCGCCGTCAGGCTCAGCCGGGTTCAGTACCCGCCGAGGCCGGCACGCTGGCTGGCCGGCATCCCGGCCGGCATCAGGCACCTCGTCTCCGGGGCGATCACGTTCGTGGTACTCGAATCGGTGCTGTGGACCGTGGTCGTCACGAGGGAAACGCTGTCCGATCCCTCTGGGTCCGCCTTCCCAGGGTCGCTGGCGGCGGACTATCAGAGCGGCCTGCTGCTCGCATGCGCCGTGTTCGCCGTTGTCGCGGCGTTCCCCGGTGCCTACGGTGCCCACCGTGTGCTCGTGACAGGCGTCATCGGGGCAACGATCGTGTCGATCTGGAGCCTGCCCGCCGCGTTGTTCAGGTGGCTATGGCACCCGGTGGCCAGCTCCCTGCTCAGCGGCTTCGCGTCCTTGTGGGGGACCGAGGCATTCTGGGCCGCGGTCGTTTTCGCCGCTCCGATTGCCGTCGCCGGCCTGGTCGTCAGCGCCAGGCTACGCGCCGGCTGAGCCAAAAGCGGAAATCCCCGTTAAATTCGGCCGCCTTTGCCGCCACGGGTGCTGCTTAGGCTGGACACGTGCCTTCGCTAACTGATGAGCTGACTCGGACCCGTTCCGCTCAATGGCACAGGCTCGCGCGTGGGCAGCGATTCTCAGCCGCATGGAAAATGCGGGAACTGTGCTTCGCCGCGCTGATGAGCACGCTTGCGGACGATGAGGAAATGGTGCCTTGTGGCGGCGGGAAAGAAGTTATTCCCCCGAGCCTGTCCGTGATCGCCAGGGCCGTGAACGCGGCACCGGCCACGCTCTACAACTGGTGGGGGGCAGGCCAGGGCGCTCAGACCGTGTCGCGGTGGGCAGGGCCTGATCAGGCGGTCAAGCCGAGCATCGCGTTCGCTGCCGAGGCCAAGGTGGTGTCGTTCTGGCCTTACCGGTCGGGATGCCTTCGCGTCGCGGATGCGTTCGACCTGAGCCTTACCGAGCTGGCCTGCGCTTATTACCGCACGCTTGCGGTCTGGACAGCCGATCGCGCGGCACTCGCCAGGTGCCGGCCGACCGGGCCGCCAGGCTGCGCGGCCGAGGATCTCGCGGTGATCGCGCGGCATGCGCCGCTCAGTGTCCTTGACGGCCAGGAAAGCGTCGCCGGCCGGCTCACTGTCCTCGCGGGGCAGGTGGTGGCGGCCATCCTGCGGGATGCGAGCCTCACTCCCGCGGGCGCGCTCGACGGCGTGCGCGAGGAGATGACGAGCCTGCTTGCACCGCCGCCCGGCCGGCTGGCCGACCGGGTCGAGGCCATCTTGACCGAACTCGCCGACCGGATGCTCCACGGCGATGACGTGCTGACCCATGCGCAGGCCGGGCAGATCAGGCAGGCGATGGCCCGCGTCAGCGTGACCGAAGGCCTCCGCCCATGAGCACCGGCCTGAGTGAATGCGCGGACGCGGCGGGGCAGATGAGCGGAGCGGCCGAGGCTCTCGCCGTGCTGACGGCGCGCGGACCGAGATGCCGTGAGCGCGCGGCCGCCTTCGCGGTCAGCGTGCTGACCAGGTGGGCCGATCCGGCCGACTGGGCGAGCGCCGGACTGGCTGGCCGCCCCGCATCGGCGCGCGGGCTAGCTGGATGCCCGTGCCTGGTGCCGGTCAGCCACCACGCGGTGCTGAGACTCGCGCGCTCCGCGATGGCCTTGCGGGTCAGCGACCTGACCAGCGCCGTGCGGCCTGCCTGCTGGGAACGTCTCGCGGCCTTCATGAGGTCGCGCGTGCCTCACGATGACCGCGAGCTCGGGCGGATCGAGGAAAGCGGCCTGCGGGCGCGCGTGGACGCAGGCGATACCTCCGCCGAGGTGCTGCGCGGGCTGGCAGCGGCGCTGGAGCGGCACCGTGCCTTCGACGGCGAGGACGCCTACGCCACGGGCGTGACCAGACTGAACCTCGCGCTCGCATACGCGGGCGCCGACCTGGCCCGTGCCTCGTCGCTCGCCGTAACAGAGGAGGCCAGGCGAACAGCCCTATGCCGGGCCGCCCACCCGGCCGTACTCGAGGCGCGCGGGTTCCTCGCGGGCCTGCTGCTGGCCAGGGCGGAAGCGGAACCTGAACTCCGTGCCCGCCGCGAGCTCGCGCAGCAGGCGCTGGCCGAGGCCGACCTGACCAGGAGCGCCTGGGACCGGCTGCTCGGCGTGACCTCCGAGGGCGCGATCGCGAGCCGTGCCCTCGCCGGGCACGCGCTGCTGCTGCTCGGCGAGCTAGGGAAAGCCCGCGTCTGCCTGGAATGCGCGCTGGCCTTCGACGCCCGCCGCGCGGGCGCACGGGACGATCAGTGCCGAGGACGGATCTCAGTGCTGCTCGCCCGCGTGCACGCGGCCGCCGGCGATCATGAGCAGGCGATCGGCGCGGCCGGGCGTGCGCTGCGGATTCTCGGCCAAGACGCACCAGGCAGCCCTGCGTACCAGCACGCGGCGGCCTTCGCCCGCGAGCTAGCCGCCAGCGCGGGGGCGCTTTACCAGCCTCTGGTCAGGAACGGCAGCACGTGATGGCAGGCATCGTCATCGCACGCCGCGAGAACTCCTCAGGCCGTGCGCAGATTCTATACTGAAGGCTAGCGGATGATGGCGAAGGTAAGCAGTCAGCGTATCGCGGATTTGCGGCGCCTGACAGAGAAATTTAACCTGCACGTTCCACCATCGTATTTTGTTTCCTCGGTCAGCCGCGAACCGTACGAAGACGCTCTCGATCCGATACTTGGATTGCGCGGCGATGATCCGGTGAATTTGTATATCGGTATCCCTCTCTGCGAGGAGCATTGCTCATTCTGCATGTACTTCCACGGGCTTGCCGATGCCGATGGCGCCAGGGCGGAGGAGTGCCTGCGCGGACTTGAAGGGTTTCTCCGGCGGATAGCCGGCCGCGGCCAGCGGCCTGTGGTGTCGGGCAGTTATATCGGCGGGGGCACGCCGACTGTCCTTTCCGCGAGCCAGATCAGCCGCCTGCTCGGGGCGGTGCGATCCGCGTTCGCGTTCGAGCCCTCAGCTCAGCGAACCTTCGAGATGTCGCCAGGGTCCGCGACGCCGCAGAAGATCGAGGCGATCGCCCGGGGCGGCTACAACCGCGTCAGCTTCGGCGTGCAGTCATTCGACCGGGCCATGGTCGAGCGAGTCGGGCGGACGTGGGCCAGCCCGCCTGAGGTCCGCGAACTGATCGGCCAGTGCCGCGGTGCCGGGCTCGATGAGATCAACGTGGACCTGATGACGGGACTGGACGGCGAGCAGAACCGTACGCTCGCTGACGCCGTCGAGGCCCTCGTCGATGAGGCTGAGCTGACGATCTCGGTCTACCGGTACCGGCCCGGCCGCAGCCGCGAACTGGCCGCCAGGCACGGGATGAACGATTACGTCAGCCGGTGCGCCGAGCGGGTCGCTGCGGCGGCGGATGTCGCCAGGCGGCACGGCTGGCGGACCTCGGGCAGGCTCGATGGCGAGCATGTCAGGCTGACGCCTGATCGTGCCATGCGATGGCCAGAGCGGAATCTCTACGAGACGCGTTACCGGCCGGACCTGCGCAACTCCCTGATCGGTGTCGGGGTGGCCGCACGCTCGTTCCTCAGGAACGAGCAAATGGTTCACTGCGCGCACCGTGCCAGTGCCGGCTATGAACTGGCCGGTCGCCTCGTGGAGGTCGAGCGCTGCGATCAGGCTTCCCGCGTTTCCGCTGCCCTGGTCAACGAATTCTTCCGTGACCGGCAGGCGGACGCCGCCCTCGTCGAGGCGCAATGCGGACTCGCTCCCGAGGACGTCTTCGCCGATGAGCTCGCCTACCTCATCGGCGAGGGCGTGCTCTGCGGCACCGGCAGGGTCTACGAGATCGAACCGTCCCGCCACGCCGAGTGGGCTTACCTCGACAAACTCCTTTACCCGCCTGACTGGCTGCGGCATCGCGGCGAGACAGCGCGGCTGCGATGAAGGCGGGTTACCCATGGCTGTGACGCAGATCCCGCTGTTCGCCGTTCCGATCTGGAAGGCTTCCGTGGACCCGGGCACCTGGTGGATCCCGAGGCTGACTGACGACATAACCGAATTGCTCGTGACCCGCCCGCAAGATCCTGGCCGCTCCTCGGGACATCAGACGCTTGCCGAACTGCAGGACCAGCCTGGCGAGCACTGGAGAGAGTTCGTTGGGTTCGTCACGTCTGCGTTCGCTGAGGTGACGGCGACAGCGCCGGTGCAGCGTTACCGCCAGTTCACGATCAGGTCATGGGGGTTGCGGGTCAACGCCGCGAGCGCCGCCAAGGACCTGGCTTTCGGCCCCGATCGCTACCTAGCCAAGCACAATCACAGCCCGGCGCTGCTCACCAGCGTGTTCGCCTGCCAGCTTCCGGCCGAACCTGACCGCTCCAAGCTCCCGACGATCTTTCACAATCCGGCCTTCCACGTGAACTGCCCCTGGCAGGCCAGCATCGCGCCGGTCGCGCCCGAGGTCGGCACCCTGGTGATCTTTCCCGGATGGCTCGAGCACTCGGTGCCGGTCATCGCGCCCATCCCAGAAGGCGAGCAGCGGATTACCATCAACACCGACTACTTCCCTGCGTTCTGATGGATCCGGTCTGCGTCCTCGTCGAGCAGTCGCTGCGAATGGTCGGCGTTCCGATCCGCCGGGTCATTCCCGCCGGCGCAGGCCCGGTACTCGAGCCGGGGCTGTTCCCCTGGCTGGGCGACCTGACCGCGGCCTGGCCGGTCATCCGGGGGGAAGTCGACCACGCACGCGAACTGCGCGTCGTGCCGCAGGACACGCGGCGGCTCAACCCGCTCTCTGTCCCGGTCGCCGGCTCCTGGGAACTGCTGCCGCTGCGTACGCACCGGGGCTGGGTCAGGTCAGTAACCTGTCACTTCCCTGCCACGGTATCCGTCCTGCGCACCGTCCCCGACCTGCGGTGCGCTGACTTCGCGATCCTCAAAGGGTCGTCGTCGATCGCCGCTCACCGCGGCACGAACTGGGGCGTCCTTCGCGCCCATCTGGCTCTCCGGGTACCCGAGGGCGCCGGGCGGTGCGAGCTGACCTTCCCTGCCCGCGGGATCAGCCAGCCCTGGCGCGAGGGCGAGGCGTTCATTTTCGACGACATGCACGAGCACGGTGCCGTCAACGACCGGACCGGGGACAGGCTGGTCCTGCTGGTCGAGGTGGCCCGCCCGCTCCCGCAGCCGGTCAGGCAGATGAACAAGCTGGCGCTCAGCCTGTACCGCCTGCACCCGGTCGTCAGGCAAACGCACCGCCGGCTCCGCACCGTGACGTGGGAGTCGCCCGGAAGCTGACGGCGCAGGCGATGCGGGGGGCGAACGTGTCCGTGGCCGTGCGCTCGACGTGGATGACCGCTTCGTCCTGCCCGAAGATGACGATGAGGTCGTCGCGGATCTCGAGGCGGCGTCCGCGTCTCAGGGCGGCGAAGAGGCCGAGGTTAGGCCGGTTCGAGGGTGCGAGCGTGACGCCGGAGTAGTCGATCGCGGTCCCGGTGGCCTTCGCACCGGAGAACGCGAACGCTTCCCATTCGTTCAGCACGAGATAGGGCGCGGTACACAGCCTGTCGATCCAGGCCGCGAGTTCCGGGCAGTGCCGCCGCATTTCCTCCCTTACCCGCCCGGCCAGTTCGATGGTCACCTCGCAGTCGTACCTGCATGGCAGGTGCGCCGCCCAGGTGAGCCCGCTGAACCTCATCAGCGAGTTGCAAAGGAAAGAAGGTTCTGAGCGGACCGACCGGCAGGCCTGGTAAGGCATGTTGTTCAGTGTCCAGTTGTTGTTGCGCGCGAACGCGTCCAGGCAGCAGCGCGGGTAGCCGAGGCCGTCACCGAACCAGAGATGGTCGATCCACGGCTTGTTCATCGCGCGCCCGCCGATGATAAGCGGATACCAGCCCGCGGCTCTTGTGCGCTCCACGATGCCGCGGTCGGCTCCGATAAAGACGTGCACTGAAGCGCCGGCGACCCGGTCGGCAAGGGCATGGCCGACCGCCCGCGTGGTCGTCAGCGTCTCCCTGCCGACGACGCCGCCGAGCCGCCCCTGGTCCGCGAGTGCCTCGAACTGAACGTCGGCGGCGACGGTCAGGCCGCGCTGACGGCAGACGTCGACCAGATCGTCGAACCTGTCCTGGCCGACCCAGTCGTCCATCACTGGCTTGATGCCGGCGAGCAGCGCTACGAAGCAGGCAGGCTGGCCGTGCTCGGGGCGGATCTCCACGTACCCGCGCAGTTCGCCGCTCATCTGCATGGTGAGCAGCGAGGGCGGTTTGAGGTCACCGGTGATCGGAATCAATGCGCATCCATTCCAGCAGGCCGGCGAGTAGCCGTGCGGGTGCCGGAGCCGATCGCCAGCGCTCGGGCTCCGCGCGAAGGACCTCAAGCGGCCCGAGTGCGAGGCGGCACTCGCAGGCTCGCTCCACCACTTCCGGCAGCCGGAAGAGCGCCAACTCGTTGAGTTCGACCTGGCCCAGGTGCCTGAGCGCGAATGCGAAATCACGCCACAGGTCTATGTCATGGGGAAGGCCGGCGAGCAACTCCGCGTACGTGCTGGCCGCGAGGCTGAATTGCTCGCCGATGTAGGCGACGTGTCCGGCCAGGAGACTTCTG
>DATJLT010000258.1:0-7110 GCA_035509195.1 Streptosporangiaceae bacterium
TGGGCGTTAAGCAACAGCACGAAGTCAGCATCGGTGATCCGCTCGCCGCGCGGACCTGGCTCGGTGATGGCGTCGCCGTTCACGCACACCGCCAGCGACTTGGCGTAGCCCGCGTTCCAGTCGACGTCGGTCATCTCGGTACCCGACGGCGTCAGCCACAAGATGTCCCGCTGGCCGTCGGCAGAGCCGCCGCTCCGGCCGCTGAAGAACCGGCGCCGCCGGAACACCGGATGCGCCTTGCGCAGCGCCGACAGCGCCGCGACAAAGTCGATCAGGTCCGCATGCTTGACCGCGGCTTCCCAGTCCACCCAGGAGATCTCGTTGTCCTGGCAGTAGCTGTTGTTGTTGCCGAGCTGAGTGCGCCCGAGCTCGTCACCGGCGAGCAGCATCGGGATGCCCTGCGAGAAGAACAACGTCACCAGGAAGTTGCGTACTTGCCTGGCCCTGAGTTCGAGGATGGCTGGGTCGGCGGTCGGCCCTTCAACGCCGCAGTTCCACGACCTGTTGTCATCGGTGCCGTCGCGGTTCTGCTCTTTATTGGCCTCATTGTGCTTGTGGTCGTAAGACACCAGGTCCTGCAGAGTGAAGCCATCGTGACAGGTCACGAAGTTCACGGACGCGACAGGCCGCCGCGCGCTCGTCTCGTACAGGTCGCTCGACCCGGTCAGGCGTGAGGCGAGTTCGGGAAGCTGGCCGGGGGAGCCGCGCCAGTAATCGCGCACCGTGTCGCGGTACTTGCCATTCCACTCTGTCCATAGCGGCGGGAACCTGCCTACCTGGTATCCGCCCTGCCCGACATCCCACGGCTCGGCGATGAGCTTGACCTGCGAGACCAGCGGGTCCTGCTGTACCAGGTCGAAGAACGTCGACAGCCGGTCTACGTCATGCAGTTCCCGCGCCAGGGCCGCCGCCAGGTCGAACCTGAAACCGTCAACATGCATCTCGTCGATCCAGTAGCGGAGCGAGTCCATGATGAGCTGCAGGGAATGCGGATGCCTGACGTTCAGGCTGTTGCCGCAGCCGGTGTAGTCGAGATATACCGAGGGGTCATCGTCGGCCAGGCGGTAGTACGCCGCGTTGTCTATGCCGCGGAGCGACAGCGTCGGCCCGAGCGCGCCCGCTTCTGCCGTGTGGTTATAGACCACGTCGAGTATGACCTCGATGCCGGCCTGGTGCAGCGTCTTGACCATCGACTTGAACTCGGCGACATGGCCGACCGGCGCCGCGGCCGAAGCGTACCTGTTGTGGGGCGCGAAGAAGCCGATCGTGTTGTAGCCCCAGTAGTTGGTCAGCCCGCGATCGGCCAGGAACGGCTCGGCCACGAACTGGTGCACTGGCATCAGCTCGATCGCGGTCACGCCGAGCCGTTGCAGGTGCTCGATGATCGCGGGCGAGGCGATTCCCGCGTAGCTGCCGCGCAGGTCCTCTGGCACGTCAGGATGCCGCAGGGTAAGCCCGCGCACGTGCGCCTCGTAGATGAGGCTGTCCTGGTAGGGGGTGCGGAGCTGCTGGTCACCGCCCCAGTCGAAGTACGGGTTGATCACCACGTTGCGCGGCATGTACGGCGCGCTGTCGTCGGCGTTCAGCGAGGCAGGGTCGTCGCTGCCGATAACGTAGGAGTACAGCGCAGGATTAGCCTTGACCTGCCCGTCGACTGCCTTGCCGTAAGGGTCGAGCAGCAGCTTGGCCGGATTGCACCGGTGCCCGCGCGCGGGTTCGTATGGACCGTACACGCGGAACCCGTACCGCTGGCCAGGGCCGACGTCAGGCAGGTAGCAATGCCAGACGAACCCGTCGACCTCGGTCAGCGTGATCCGCTGTTCCGCGCCTTCCTCGTCGAAGAGGCAAAGTTCAACCTGCTCAGCGACCTCGGAGAAGATCGCGAAGTTGGTGCCTGTCCCGTCCCAGATCGCTCCGAGCGGGTAGGCATTACCTGGCCAGACGCGCATTCAGCCGACCTTACCTGGTGCGGACCCGGTCGAGAACCGGCATAAGTTCAAGCGTGTCAGGCAGCATTCCGAATGACGCACCAGGACCACCAAGCGCACCCGCTCCGGCCAGCCGGGTCGCGAGAAATGCGTCGCTGACGGCTACAGGAGAATATTTTTGCATTAGCAAACCCTGCAGGGTCACTGTGAGCAGGCCGGCCAGCCTGCGCGCCTGGAGCTGCCCGGATTGCCGATCGGCGCTGGACAGTGCCGCCAGCTCCGCAAATAGGCGATCGCTAGCCCGATCGAACCTGCGGTCCGTGCCCGCGCCCGTGGCCAGCTCCGCCCTCAGCGAATCAAGGCCCGCAGGAGACCTGGAGAGCGCCCTGAGCAAGTCAAGCGCCGTGACGTTGCCCGAGCCTTCCCAGATCGAGTTCAGCGGCGCGTCACGGTACAGCCTCGGCAGCACCGATTCCTCGACGTAACCATTGCCGCCCAGGCATTCGAGTGCCTCGCCGACTATCAGCGGGGTGCGCTTGCAAACCCAGTGCTTCGCCGCGGGCAGCATCAGCCTGAGCAGGGCCGCCTCGGCCGCGTCGCCCTGGCTGGCGCGGTCGGCGGCTCCGGCGAGCCTGATCGTGAGGAGAGTCGCGGCCTCTGACTCCAGCGCCAGGTCAGCCAGCACCGCGGCCATGGCCGGCTGGTCGATGAGCGGGCGCCCGAAGACCTTGCGGTACCTGGCGTGGTGGGCGGCTTCTGTGACCGCCTGCCTGATCGTGGCGGCGCTGCCGATCACGCAGTCGAGCCTGGTGGAACTGACCATCTCGATGATCGTGGGAACGCCATGGCCGAGTTCGCCGACCGGCCAGGCTACCGCGTCCTCGTACTCGACTTCCGACGAGGCGTTTGAGCGGTTGCCGAGCTTGTCTTTGAGGCGCTGCAGCCGCATGGCGTTGCGGCTGCCGTCGGGCAGCACACGGGGGAGCAGGAAGCAGCTCAGGCCCTCAGGTGCCTGGGCGAGGATGAGGAAAAGGTCGCACATCGGGGCCGAGCAGAACCACTTGTGCCCGGTGACGAGATAACTGCCGTCGCCCGCCGGCTCAGCTCTTGTGGTGTTCGCCCGGACGTCGGAGCCGCCCTGCTTTTCTGTCATCGCCATGCCGGCGAGCAAGCCGGCCTTGGTCTCAGGTACGGCAAGACCCGGCTGATACTCCTGGCTCGCGAGCAGCGGCTCGTACCGCGCGGCCAGGTCGGGTGCGTGGCGCAGCGCCGGAACGATCGAGTAGGTCATCGAGATCGGGCATCCGTGCCCGGCCTCGGCCTGGGTCCAGACGTAGAACTTCGCGGCGCGGGCGACGTGCGCGCCTGATTTGCCGCTGGCCCACGCGGTCGCATGAAGGCCGTGGCCGACCGCCGTCGTCATGAGCTGATGCCAGGCGGGGTGGAATTCGACCTCATCGATCCGGTGCCCGTAACGGTCATGCGTGCGCAGCACAGGCGAATGCGCGTTGGCGAGCCTGGCCAGTTCCGCCACGTCGGCAGAACCGGCCAGGGACCCGAGCTCATGCAGCTCGGGTATGACCCAGTCGGCCCCCTGATCGGCGACAGCCGTCAGCAGGGCCTGATCGCCGGCTACGTCGTGCCCGGCTAGCGGCGGGACCTGATTGGTGACTTCGTGGGTGCTCAGGTGTGGATACCACACTCTGTCTTCGCCGTGCCTGCCCAGCGTCCGCTGCGCGGGTCCGCTCCCGGCGCAACGCGAGCGGTGCAGGTACGGCAGCCGATCGACGGGTAACCGTCATAAACGAGCGGGTTGACAAGCACGCCGTTCCTGGCGATGTAGTCATCGACGTCCTGCTGGCTCCACTCGACGATCGGGTTGACCTTCACCATCTGGCGCCTGGCGTCCCACTGGACGACCTTGGTGCTCGTGCGAGCGTCGGTCTCTTCCCTGCGCACGCCGGTTATCCACGCGTCGTACGGCTCGAGTGACTGCTCGAGCGGTATCACCTTGCGCAGATAGCAGCAGAGATCGGGGTTCCTCGCGTAAAGCTTGGGCCCGAGCTCCGTATCCTGCTCCTCGACCGTCGTCGCCGGTGTGACGTTCACCACATTGACCGGGTAAACGACGGAAACGGCGTCCCTGGTACCGACCGTCTCGGCGAAGTGATAACCGGTGTCAAGGAACAGCACGTCGATTCCTGGCACCTCGCGCGAGGCCAGGTCGATGATGACCGCGTCTGTCATCGACGAGGTGATGCACAGCCTGTCACCGAACGTCTCGGCTGCCCACCTGATGACCTCGCTGGCCGGCGCCCCGTTCAGAGCCTCTGCTGCCTCGGCGGCAAGCTGCTCCATCTCGCGCCCCTCCGTTGTCGTCCGCGGCTCAGCATCCATGATGCTCCAATACCACAGTAGGTCAAAAAGGCACAGAACACACGCGCTAACCCTAACCCTGCCTCACCCAGACGACCTTGGGTTCTGGCGCGGGCTGCGGCTTATGCTGGCAGTCGCACCAGGTGCCGCCAGGACAGGATTCGTGGTCCTGGCGACGGCAGCTTCGGCAGATCATGAGGTCTATTCTCGCCCGTGGGCAGCGATTCAATCAGGCAGCGTTCGCGTTGGCCCGCCGCATGCGGCGACGACGCTCAGCGGACCGCTCGTCCTCGTTCAAGCCACCCCAGGTGCCGTACTTCTCCGGACGGCTGACGGCATAACCCAGGCATTCCATCCGAACCGGGCAAGAAGCGCACAAGCCCTTCGCCTTGCGCTCCCTGACCTCGCGCTCTGGCTGCCGCTCGCCATCTGGGCCAAAGAACAACACGACATCTTCGCCGCGGCATGCGGCACGGTCCTGCCAACCCCAGTTAGGCCGCGGCAGCAACACGGCCTGACGGCGTACCTCAGACATGAAAAGCTCTCCTCAACCAACGTGCCGTAACTAACATCCACGCCCAAACACAAGGAAATCGCGCGATACGGCAACCGCCCCGTCGCACCATGCAAACGCCTTGCAGCGCTAAACTGTTCCCTCGCGACCATGACGCACGGTTGCCCGCGCCTGGATCCGGTAGACTCCGGCCGGCTGCTGAGCTGTCGCGCCAGTGCTCTCACGCAACACTGGACCGCCGGACAATCATGCCACCGCCAGCGGGCTCGCACAGCCAAGATGACAATTCTCGTCCGATTTTGAGCGCCCAATCTCCCTGGCGGGCGCGGCCAGGGCGGGGGGCAAGTACCCAGAACGTGCCTCAATCCGTCCATTGGCTGGACAACCTGGTCGGGACCGAGCGACGATAGGCAACATGTCCGAGCCGGATGCCGTTCCCCTGCCCAGAGACGGCGAGGTCTTCTTCGATGTCCGCGGCGAAGCGAGAAGCATGCGGCTGAGCTGGTACGCCAACAGCCGGGTCGCGGTTTTCAGCATCTGGCAGGGCAATCGCTGTACTGGCACCTTCCGGCTGCCGCTGGCCGATCTGGACCGGATGACCCGCACCCTGCAGGCCGGGCCTCCGGTGCCCGCCAGCCCTGGCTACGGCCCCGGGTACACGACGCGGCAGCCGTACGATGACCACCGTTTCAACGACGCCGCACCGCCCTATCAGCAGCAAAGCCAGCCGGATTACGGGACGGCTAGTTACCCGCCCGACCCTCGCTACGATCCATATGCGGCCGATACCGGCTACCAGCCGGCGAACTACACGCACGACACCGCACAGGGCCACGAACCTGGGTACGGGATGAGCGATTACAACCCGCCGAACTACAGCGACCCGAACTACGGCGATCCTGGCTACGGCGAGGCCGCTTACGCCGAGCCGAATCGCCCGGGATCTCATCGGCGTCCAAGCTTTAGCGATGAGTACGAGTTCCCTGACGATCAGGAATCAATGCCCAGTACGGCGATGCTGAGCTTCCCTTCGGTTCCTGCCAGGAACGGGCCTTACCGATAGCCGATCGGACGCACCATCCTTACGTCGGGTCTTAGTGTCCCGTTCCCCGATTCGCCTACTCTCTGAGATTGTTTCACTACTCACTGTTACGACTCGGTGATCGCGGGAATATTGAGGCGGTTGGGGAAGGGGGGAACAGACGTGGCACAGAAGGTCTCAGTCACATTCGCGTGTGACTACGACTCAAAGGAAATTCCCAACGGCGAGCAAGTGACTCGCACGTTCAGCCTCGATGGCCGGGACTACGAGATCGATCTCTGCGTTAAGCACAGCGAGAAGTTCGACGAGTCGGTGAAGCGCTTCGCCGACCATGGCCGCCGGGTGTCGTCGCGCGCCGGACGCACCAAGCGGCGCACGACCGCGCACCGCCGGCGCAGCGCCGAGATCAGGGCCTGGGCCAAGCGTTCGGGCATGGAGGTCAGTGACCGAGGCCGGATACCGGCTCAGGTCATCTCGGAATACGAGGCGAACCACTAGGTAGGTGGCTGTAGTGGCCGGCATCGCGGGGGTGCCGGCCACTACGCCCCGTCAGGCTCCTGCTCGCCGGCATCCGAAATGGGGGGTCTCGGCACGGAACGGGAAAATCGCTGGGCGAGAAGGCCGTCCTTGGGGGCGGCACGGACCGGGCTCAGCGCCGACGCGAGTACGACGGCGTTGGGGAGCAGTACCCGGCCCTGATCGTTCTCCAGCGTGATGTACGTGATGCTGATCTCGGCGACGACACCTTCGATGGTGCCGCCGAGCGAGCCTGACCTGACCCAGATCGAGTCGCCGACCTTGAACGGGTGCGTCAACTGCAGCAGGAGGCCGGCGAACAGGTTGGAAAGGGCTTGCTGCGCGGCGATCGTCACGAGGACGGCTGTCACGGTGCCGCCGAGCACGAGTTGCCCGACGCGGAAGCCGAGCACGCTGAGCGTCACCACGAGGACCACGCAGAGGCCGAACAGGATCAGGATGTACCTGACAACCGAGCCGTAGGCCGTGCCGACGAAGTGACCAAGCAAGTCGCGTGTCCAGTTTGCCCAGGCAAATACTGAGATCAGCCCGAATATCACGAACGCGACCGACGAGCCGAGCGTGATCAGGTGGCCAGTCAGGATCGGCATTGTCGTGTCGATACCCGCGCGCTTGGCGCCGCCGATCGTCTTGACCGAGAACGGCACCCCGTACAGGTTGACCGCCACGGCGGCAGCGATCGCCAGGATGAGGCTGATGATGGCGCGCAAGGG
>DATJLT010000259.1:0-5214 GCA_035509195.1 Streptosporangiaceae bacterium
CTGCTTGATCGCGCTATTCCTATCACGGCCCTTGCCGAAGAATGATTTTCCGCTACGAAGAACCCGTGCCAGGATGCGTCCTCGAAGGTCTTGCGCCAGTCATCTTCTGAGTAAGCAAGCACCTCGTCATAGCTGCCCAGAAAGGCGTTAGGTGATTGTCGCATGGCCTCAAGGCGCAGGCGCCTTACCAGGTCCCATTGACTAGGCCGAAGAATCCTGCAATGACCGCTGAGAACGCTATCGTCACTGCTTACCCGCATCCAGGCCCCTCGGACTCGCTGCCCCCCGGCTGACCCTCGGCTCAGGTCCGGAGATCCGTTAGACCTTAATGACGGTATCAAACCGATTCAGCTACCGTTGGCTCGCAAACAGCGGACCGGCTACCGCGTGAGGCCTGTGGTAAAAGGAACGGCTACCCGGGAGAGTGCCTGGTTCTGTCCCGGGTAGCCGTTGGTCTGGCGAACTGAGCGTGCCGGTCAGCAGTCGAAGTACATCTCGAACTCGTGGGGGGTCGGGCGGAGCCTGACCGGGTCGATCTCGTGTGAGCGCTTGTAGCTGATCCAGGTCTCGATGAGGTCGGGGGTGAAGACGCCGCCCTCGACGAGGAAGCCGTGGTCGGCTTCGAGGTTGTCGAGCACCTTGTCGAGGGAGCCCGGTACCTGCGGGATCGCGAGGGCCTCGTCGGGCGGGAGTTCGTACAGGTCCTTGTCGACGGGCTCAGGTGGCTCGATCTTGTTCTTGATGCCGTCAAGCCCGGCCATCATCATCGCCGCGAACGCGATGTACGGGTTGCTCGACGGGTCGGGAACGCGGAACTCGATGCGCTTGGCCTTCGGGCTCGGACCGGTGATCGGGATGCGCACGCAAGCGGAGCGGTTGCGCTGGCTGTAGACGAGGTTCACCGGCGCCTCGAAGCCAGGCACCAGGCGATGGTAAGAGTTCACTGTCGGGTTGGTGAACGCGAGCAGCGACGGTGCGTGCTTCAGCAAGCCGCCGATGTAGTAGCGGCCAATGTCGGACAGGCCGGCATAGCCGACCTCGTCGTAGAAGAGCGGCTCGCCGTCTTTCCACAGGCTCTGATGGCAGTGCATGCCAGAGCCGTTGTCACCGAACAGTGGTTTCGGCATAAAGGTGACTGCCTTGCCGGCGGCCCGGGCGACGCTCTTGATCACGTACTTGTAAAGCATCAGCTTGTCGGCCATGTGGAGCAGGCTGTCGAACTTGATGTCGATCTCTGCCTGCCCGGCCGTGCCGACCTCGTGGTGCTGCATCTCGGTCTCGATGCCGCACTTGATGAGCATGGCAACCATCTCTGACCGAAGGTCGGTGTAGTGGTCAGTGGGCGGGACGGGGAAGTAGCCGCCCTTGTAGCGCGGCTTGTAGGCGAGGTTTCCGCCCTCCTCGTCGCGCCCGGTGTTCCAGGCGCCCTCAATCGAGTCCAGGTGATAGAAACCCTCGTTCGGGCTGGTAGCGAACTTCGCCGAGTCGAAGATGTAGAACTCGGCTTCAGGGCCGAAGAAGGCCGTGTCAGCGATGCCGCTGCCACGCAGGTACTCCTCGGCTTTCTTCGCGATGTTGCGCGGATCGCGGCTGTAAGGCTCGCCGGTCAGCGGGTCATGGACGAAGAACGTCAGGTTCAGCGTCTTCCTGGCACGGAACGGGTCGGCCACCGCCGTCGTCGGGTCAGGGAGCAGCAGCATGTCCGACTCGTGGATCTCCTGGAAACCACGGATCGAAGAGCCGTCGAACATGAGCCCGTCGGTGAAGACCTTCCCGTCGAAATTGCCGACGGGGACAGTAAAGTGCTGCATCGTCCCTGGCAGGTCACAGAACCTGACGTCAACGAACTCCACCCCGTTATCTGTCAGGTACCGCAAAACCTCATCACCGGTTGTGAACATCGGCTCTCCCTTGCTCGCTCACTTTGTCTGCCATCGTCGTAGCCGGTTGACCCACGGGAAGCCCGCCAGGCAAAGGTCCGGTATGCCTAGGCAGCCGGATGAGTCTGAATGACGCTACCGACTTGCCGTTTCCTGTCCGTGTCCCGTATGTTTCAGCCGCGTTACGGCGCGGCGGCCGAATTCGGCGCCGCCCGGCGAACTCGGTACTGTGAGTACCGTGATTGACCAGTCCGGTAGTACGAACCGGTCGGCCGCGGACTCCGAGACCGACGATCCCCTCGACAGTCAACGTTACATGGGGGAGACCCTCGGCCTGCCTGAAAGCGGCCGAGGCTCGCTCGCGAGTATGGTGCGCCGGGTCGGCGCGATCTTCATCGACTGGTTCATGTGCATGTTCATCGTCCTGGCACTGATCCGCCCATCTCAGACCGACGTGGGACTGTGGACATTGCTCATTTTCGGCATCCAGGACTTCTTGCTGACCTCGCTGACCGGGCTCACGATCGGCAAGCGGCTGGTCGGCATCCGCGTGGTAAGGCTCGACGGCCGGTGGATCGGCCCGGTATGGGGGCTGCTCAGGACCGTGCTGCTGCTGCTCATCGTCCCCGCGCTGTTCATGAACGCCGATCAGCGCGGCCTGCAAGACCGCGCCGCCAACACAGTCGTCGTCCGGCTCTAGCCGACGAACGTTCGCTAGCGCACCTTCGGGCGGGGCGGCCTGGGCATGCGTCCCTGTCGGGGCATGGGGCCGCGCGGGGCCTGGAGCGACGACGGCAGGGCCTTGAGCCGGTTGTTGAGGTCAGTGACGGCGCCCGGCTTGAGTTCGCGTGGGAGCCGCATGAGCTTGCGCTGGAGCTTGCTGATTGGGGTCTGCTTGTCGCCGTCGCCGACCTGAATCTCAGTGATGGGGACGCCGTAGGCGATGCGGGAGATCTTCTTCTTCTCCGCCGACATGAGGCTGGACAAGCCGTTGGGAGTGCCCTCGCCAATCAGGATCACGCCCGGACGGCCGACAACGCGGTGGATAATGTCCATATTCCTGTTCCCCGCGACGGCCGGGGTGACGCTCCAGTTCCCGCGCATGGACTGCACTATCGCCGCTGCGGCACCTGGCTGGCCCTCGATCGCGGCGTACTGCGCCGACTGCGCGTAGCGGCCGAACAAGACCATCATGGCCGCGATCCCGAGCAGAACGCCGAGCGGAATCAGGAACCCGACGAGACCGGAGAGCAGGCCAGCCACGACGAACACCACGATCACGCCGACTCCGGCGCCGATCACGAGCGGCAGTGCCTTGGGATCGTGTTTGCGGACCATCCCGGCGACAATGATGATCTGCCTGAACCGGTTCGGCGTCGGCTGCTCGGCCGGGGAAGTGCTTTCAGTGGCCTCTGGCGCCTTCGCCGAGCCGCGCCCTGGGATCTTTACCATGGCCCAGAGAATACGAGGCCGCACGCCGCTACGCGAACCGGGCTAGACCCCGCGACGCCGCGGGCGGGCCAGCAGCATCGCAGGGCCACCGACGTCACAAACCCGGCCGCGCATACCGCATCAATGTCCCAGCGATGTCACGGGAACAGCATCAACAAGTCACCGTTGTCACCGAACCCGGTGCGGCAACAGCATCGGCGGGGCAACGATGCGGTAGCGCCGGGCAGAATAAGGCATTTACCCGATCTGCCGGGAGGCGCGGCGGCAGGCTGGGGCCGGGGCGGGGCTGTGAGGCCGGGGTCGGCGAGGGTGCCGGGCTGAGTGGGCGAGGCTTGGGAAGGTGCCGGGGCTGGTGGCGCTGGGGTGGGGCGCGAGTGGACCGCAGGGGCTTAGGAGCGGTTTGCGGCTCATTGTTGGCTGGACGCGGCGGACATCGCATCGCGGAACAGGCGGCCGGCCCGGTATGAGGACCTGACCAGCGGGCCGGACATCACCCCGCCGAACCCGAGTTCCTTTGCTTCCTGGCCGAGTTCGGCGAATTCTTGCGGAGTTACCCACCGCTCGACTGGGTGGTGCAGCGGTGAAGGGCGCAGGTACTGGGTGATCGTGAGCAGGTCGCAGCCGGCCGCACGCAAGCCGGCCATCGCCTCGCTGATCTCTTCGCGTTCCTCGCCGAGCCCGAGTATCAGGTTGGACTTGGTGATCAGGCCGGCCTCCTTGGCTGCCGTCAGTACCGACAGCGACCGCTCGTACCTGAATCCCGGCCGGATTTGGCGAAAGATCCTCGGCACGGTCTCGACGTTGTGTGCCAGCACCTCGGGTCGCGCGGCGAAGACAACCGCGAGGAGCGGAGGCGAAGCGTTGAAGTCAGGTATCAGCAGTTCAACACCGCAGCCGGGCACGGCCGCGTGAATCTCGGCGCAGGTCTGCGCGTAGAGCCACGCACCGCCGTCGGCCAGGTCGTCCCGCGCGACGCCCGTCACCGTCGCGTACCGCAGACCCATCGCGGACACAGACTCGGCGACCCGCCTGGGCTCGTCGGTGTCGAGCGGGCCCGGTTTGCCGGTCGCGATCTGGCAGAAGTCACAGCGCCTGGTGCACTGATCGCCGCCGATGAGGAACGTGGCCTCGCGATCTTCCCAGCATTCGAAGATATTGGGGCAGCCAGCCTCCTCGCACACAGTGTGCAGCCCCTCGCGCCTGACCAGGTCCTTCAGCTTGGTGTACTCAGGTCCCGTGCGCAGCCTGGTCTTGATCCACTCGGGCTTGCGCTCGATCGGAACCGTGCTGTTCCTGGCCTCGATGCGCAGCAGCCGCCGTCCTTCTGGTGCGAATACCACGCACCCAAGAGTAAACGAAGGTGCCGAGCGGTCCCCTGTTCGGGGATCATGGATGCATGCCAACCCAATTCGATCCGCCGTCGGGGACACGTGACTTCCTCGCGGCCGAGTACGAAAAACGCGAGTGGGCGTTCGGCGAACTCCGCTCGATTTTCCGCAGCTACGGCTTTGAGCCGCTGCAGACGCCGTCGTTCGAGCGCATCGACATCCTGCTCGGCAAGTACGGTGACGAGGCGGACAAGCTGGTGTTCAAGATCCTGCGGAGGGGAGAGCATGAAGCGTCTGGGGAGGCGGATCTGGCGCTTCGCTACGACATGACCGTGCCGCTTGCGAGGGTCGCGGCCGCGTACGGCAGCCAGTTGCCGACTCCGTATAAGCGGTACGCGATCGGTCCGGTGTGGCGGGCCGACCGGCCTGGCCGCGGCAGGTTCCGTGAGTTCACCCAGTGCGACGTCGACACGCTGGGCAGCGGGTCGCTGCTGGCCGACGCCGAGGTGCTCTGCGTGCACCACGACGCGATGGTGCGGCTCGGCCTGCGCGAC
>DATJLT010000260.1:0-35584 GCA_035509195.1 Streptosporangiaceae bacterium
GTCGCCCACGACCGAGTCCACCGGGCGGTCGAGCGGATCTCCCCAGCCACCGCCCCCCGTAGTGCGGATCCTGATGACCGTCCCGGCGGGGACGAACTCGGCGTCGGCGAGCGGTTCGGCGCTTCTTGGCTGATCATGGTCTGGATCTTGAATCATTACCTCGAACGGCCGTCCCGCCTTGCCGCCGCTGACTCCCCAGCAGGCAAGGATCGAGCGGTCGGCGATCGACATGAAGTACCCGTCGTTGAGCATCCGAAGGACTTTCTCGTAGCCGAGACCGCCGCGGAAGCGGCCCGGGCCGCCCGAGTCGACCGCGAGCCCGAGGCGCTCAACCACGAAGGGGAACCTGGCCTCGGAGAACTCGGCAGGCAGGTTACGCGAATCGGGAACCACGTGGATCGTGTCCTCGCCGTCGGCGTAGTACCGCCCGCCCGAGCCGCCGCCGAGCACCTCGCGCATCAGGTAAGGCTCGCCGGCCGCGTCGGTGCCGTAAACGCCGGTGTACCTGATCGTCTCCTGGTCGGCAGGCATCCGGCCGCCGACGGCCTTGGCCAGCACTCCGGCGAGGACACCGAGCAGGCGCAGGATCACGAAAGTGCGGGCGTTGGTCGGGGCGGGGAAGACAGGGGTCAGCAGGGTACCTGGCGGGGGAAAGCGGAGCTCGAGCAGGTCAACGACGCCTTCGTTGACGTCTAGTTCAGCCATGCGCTCAGGAGTGTCAGCGAGGTTACGCAGGACCGGCGCCAGCCACTTAGCGAGAAAATTGCCTTCCGCGTAGTTCGCGCAGTGGTTGATCGGGCCTTTCGCCTGCGGACCTGTGCCGGTGAAATCGAGTATGAGCCTCTCAGGGGTCTTCGTGAGCGTGATGCGCTGTGCGTGCAGCCTTGGCGGGTCGACGCCGTCGTGCTCGGCGTAGTCTTCCCAGGTCCACGTTCCTTCAGGGATCTTGGCGAGGATTTCACGGCGGAACGTCGCCGTCGTGTTCGCGATGATCGCGTCGAAGCAGGTCTCGACCGCTTCCCTCCCGTAGCGGCCGAACAACTCGGCGAGGCGGCGCGCGCCCATCAGGCAGGCCGCGCACTCGGAATCCAGGTCGGCGGCGAGCGATTCCGGCATGCGGGAGTTGCGGGTCATGATCTTGAGCACCGCTTCGTTGGCGCCGCTGGCGTCCCTCAGCTTGATCGGCGGGACCATGAGGCCCTCTTCGAAGACGCTAGTGGCATGGCTGGGCATGGAGCCAGGGACCGAGCCGCCGATGTCGTCGTGGTGACCGAACGCCTGGACGAAGGCGATGACTTCGCCGTCGTGGAAGACAGGCACGGTGACGCAGAGGTCAGGCAGGTGACCGATGCCGCCTTCTGACAGGTAGACGTCGTTATGAAAGTAGACATCCCCTGGACGCATGGTCCCGATCGGGTAGTCGCGCACGATCGGGTGGACGAGGGCGCTGTAGGAGCGGCCAGTGAGCTTGCGCAGCAGCCTGTCATGGAGGCCGACGCGGAAGTCGTGCGCGTCCCGCACCATCGGCGATCGCGCGGTCCTGCCGATCGCTGTCTCGACTTCCTTCTCGATCGAGGCCAGGCTGCCCGCGACGATCTCGAGCAGCACCGGATCGGCGAGCCCGCTATCCCGCCCGCCGCCGAGCGTCGGCCTGCTCACCCGATCACCGCCATCCCGTCCGCGTTAGCCCTGGCTGACAAGTTAACAGTGAGTGCCTGCCGTCCTGCCTGAGGGATGAGCGCAGCAGGTCATAAGTTCCTAATCGTTGAATAGGTCATCCGAGAGCGGCGCCGGATCCAGGGCGCTGTGTAGCATCGCGAGTTCATCATCTTCGAAATCAGACACCAGCGGCAGTATTGAGCGCATCAAAGACCCCAAGGGAAAAACTGCGCTTGTGGGTCCGATCGCCGTCTTTTGACCGAAGTCGATTCCGATGCTCCGGTCTCCTTCGAGCGAGGCCACTGCCTTCTCTATAGCCGTGATCTTAAGATCTGCGGCGACTTGCCGAAGACCAGGGTCATCGAGAACCTCGGAACCATCTTTAGATTCGTATGTCACCGCTCTGTCATCTCGCCCAAGTTGCACCTGGGTTATGGGAGCATGACCCTCAATTGCGCGGCGCCTAAGAGTAAGGATATCGGGCACTCCGGCTTTGTCCGCCGGCGGCATTTCCTCTGATCGGCGCGCAGCAATGTACGCGGTCCAGTTGAGGCCGCGAAGAGCCAGGCACCCTTTAGCGATCAGCCAGCGCGGGATCTCATCAGACTCCCCGAGCCGGAAAGGCTCATTGATGACCCGAATTCCCCTGGCCTGCAAGCTTTCCAGATTTGTATGTACCAACGTCTGCAGGTTCGCGGACGGATCTTCGATACGTAGACGGGCAAGTTGCAATGTCGTAACCGTCCGCCCAATTCGCCGCCAGAACTCAGCGGAAGTTTGATCCACTGAGGCCAAGAGATAGGACAGGTCGTCGTCAGTCAAACGCCCTAGTGATGGTGCCTGCGGGAATCTAGCTGAAACACCGCCGTGACCTTCCCAGATGGCACGGAGGACGCGCGTAAGACGCCCCGACTGCTCAGCGTCCAGATAGGTCTCAATTGCCTCGACAGCGGCGCGAGTAGGCTGTTCGGAGAGTTGCCGTGAGCCGACGAAACCGGCGGCCGTCTTTTCCGTGAGATCGGTAATCTCCTCGCCGCCGGCCACACCGCGACCACCGCGAACGAGTGCCTGGCTCAAGAGACCCAGAGAGGCCTCATGTGCCCGAACCGACGATAATGCGCCGGAAGGTCACTCTCGCACTTGTAAGCCTTGACCTCCGCAAGAAAGGACTGATTGTTCAATGACTCGCCCTGAAGGTTCCACCTAGGTCGTAACTGAACGGTGCGGACTGGTCAGTTAACGGTACGTGCGGCCATTTGAACTCAAGTAGCTCCGCCATCGGGCGGTCGTGACGAGTCCACGACTTGCCTACACGCGTCGACAAGTCCAGCCATTGCTTAGCGCGCTGGAGCCCGAGCTCCCCGGTGTCTTGCGCATCCTCTCCAGCCATAGGAGCAAAGCTACTACTCTGCGATGACAGTGAGTAAGTTGTCCCGTCCAAAGGGAGTGCGACGCACTCGCAGGTTCCCTAGCCGGTCGACTGTGGCTCTGAACCCTGTATGCAGCGGCACGGTCGCCCCGTAATCTTCGATCACCGCCGGTCCCTCGATAACATCCCCCGCTGCCAGCGAGGGCCTCCAGTAGACCTCGGCGGACACGAACCCGGCGTCACGCGAGAAACACACCTGACGATTCCCGGTACGCGCCTGCCGGGGATCGCTGTCACCGGACGGTAGTTCCCGCAGCGACGGCCGCCTGATCGGCCCGATCCCTGTGACCCGCAGGTTGACCCACTCGACGGGCTGCCGCGCGTCGTCGCGGAAGTCGTAGCCGTACAAGGCGAGATGCGCGTCATGAAACGCCGAAGCAACCCCGTCGAGGTCCGCCAGCACGCTCACCAATACCCGTACCTCGAAGGCCTGCCCGTAATACCGCAGGTCAGCGCTGTAAACAAGTTGCTGCTCGGCGACGGCGAACCCCTGGGCGGCCAGGCCAGCCGACGCCTCGGCGGCGAGTTCCGCGAAGACGGCACGAACCGCGCCAGCGTCAAGCGAGTCGTGCCTGCGCACCGAGGTCCGCACGTAGTCGATCCTGACATCTACGGTCAGCAGTCCGAACGCGGAAACGTTGCCTGGATTGAGCGGAACGAGCACATCCCGCACGCCGAGAATGTCCATCAGCGGGCAGAGCAAAAGCGACCCTGAACCGCCGAACGTCACCAGCGTGAAGTCCCGCACGTCAAGCCCGCGTTTGACGGTAATCTGCCGAACCGCGTTGGCCTGATTCCAGGCAGAGACCTCGAGAATCCCGCTCGCGCACTCAAGTTCGCCCAACCCGAGCCCAGCCGCCAGATCAGCCAGCCCGGCCCGCGCGGCCTCCGCGTCAAGCGGCACCTCCCCGCCAAGCAGGTGCGGGGGAATCCGCCCGAGCACCAGGTGCGCGTCGGTGACGGTGACCTCTGACCCGCCCCGCCCGTAGCAGAGCGGCCCTGGATCGGCCCCGGCCGATCGCGGTCCGACCTTGAGCGCACCCTCTGGCGACACCCAGGCGACTGACCCGCCGCCTGCTCCGACCGTGACCACGTCCACCATCGGGATCATGGCCGGGTATGTCCCGATCCGCCCCTCCGTCGTCACCGCAGGCACACCATCGGTAACCACGGCCACATCGGTAGAGGTCCCGCCGCCATCGCAGGTCAGCACCCGCGAGATGCCCGCCTGACCGGCGATCAGCGCGGCACCGAGCGCCCCGGCTGCCGGGCCGCTGAGCACGGTCGAAATCGGCTGGCCAGCGACTTCCTCAGCGGAGAGCACGCCGCCGTTCGATTTCATGACGTAAAACGGCGGGCTCCCTTCAAGCCGCCGGCTGATCGACCGGAGATAACTGCCCACCCGTGGTTTGACCGCCGCGTCAAGCAAGGTCGTCATCGACCGCTCGTATTCGCGGTACTCACGCAAAACCTGCGACGAGATCGATACGACAGCGTCAGGGTGCTCGGCGGCGAGTATCGCTGCCATGCGCCGTTCGTGCTCGGGGTTCGCGTAAGAGTGCAGGAAACAGACGCCGAGCGTGTCGATGCCGTGGTCGCGGAACCAGCGGGCCGCGGTGACGGCGCCCGCCTCGTCGAACGGTCTTACCTCCGCGCCGGTGTGGTCAAGCCGCCCGCCCACGGTCCTCACCAGGTCAGGCGGCACGATCCTCGGCGGCTTGACCCAGAAGTAGGAGTTACCGTAGCCGTCAGGCACCGACTGCCTGGCGATCTCCAGCATGAACTCAAAGCCCTCGGTCGTGATGAAGCCGAGCGTGCCGGTTTCGCCTTCGAGTAGCTGGTTGGTCGCGATCGTGGTGCCGTGACTGATCGCGGCGATCGCCTCGGGCCCGGTGCCGAGCTGGCCGAGCACCTTGACGAGACCTTCGATGAACCCGGTCGAAGGATCGGCGGGCGTGGTCGGCGTCTTGGTCACCGCGAGCTCACCCGTTACCTCGTCATAGGCGACGACGTCGGTAAAGGTGCCGCCGGTGTCGATCCCGATCCGCAGCCGCCCCCCAGTCACCGCCATGCCCGCCCGCGCCGAACCTCCACGTCGGAGCCGTCCTTCACCGGCGGCCACGCCGGCGCACGCCCGCGGCGATGACGACGGCCAGGCCGATCGCCACGCCGATCGCGAACGCTACCCTCACCTCCGGCCGCCCGGCGAGCGCGGCCAGGCCGCTGTCGTCCTCACGCTCGACCGCCCGCACGCGGATCGGCAGAACCAGCCGCTTCTGCCGCCGGCTGCCCGCCTCGGACGGCGGCTCCGGCGCGGAACCTGCCGCGTCGAGAGCGGCGAAGAGTTCGCTCGCCAGCCGGCTCATGATGCTCGCGAGCAGTCGCTGCCCGGCTCCTGCCACGCTCCCGCTGAAGGATCCCCTCACGTCGTAGCTGACGAGCGTGGCTTCTTCGGCTGACGCTTCGTCTGACGCTTCGTCTGACCCGGCCAGCCGCACCGTGACGTCAATCTCGAAGGCACCCCTGTCGCCTGCACCTTCGACGCTCAGCACCAGGGAAAGCGGCGCCACCTCCTCGGTGACGGTATAGCTGCCTGAATAGGTGCCGCCGACGGGCGCCAAGTCCGGCGTGATCGTGAAGTGCCCGGTGCCAGGTCCGGTTGCCTCAAGCTGGTCGCAGCCCGGAAGAGCGGCAGCGAGCATGGCCTGGTCGTGCAGCAGTTCCCAGGCCTGCGCCGCCGGCATGCCGAGCATCGCGCCTTCGCTGATCGTCGTCACGGCTCTCCCTTCAGCCTCGCCCCAAGGATCGCATGCCCGCGCCCCGTGCTGCCCAAGGCAGCCGTCATTGCCCCATTCGGACGGTAAGCTGCCGACCACTAATGGTTGTGGCACCTGACCTGGAAAGGCACTGACGTGGCCGAGGACAACCAGCTTTCCGCTATTCAGCACATTGTCGTCCTGATGCTGGAGAATCGCTCGTTCGATCACATGCTCGGCTTTCTTTACTCAGGTCAGGGCAACGTGTCGCCCGCCGACCAGCCGTTCGCCGGCCTGACAGGAGCTGAATCCAACCCCGACGGATCGGGTGGCGCCGTCAGCGTCTTCCCGATCACTCCGAGCACGCCTAACGCTTACTTCATGCCGGGCGCCGATCCAGGTGAAGGCTACTACGCGACCAACAGCCAGCTTTTCGGGAGCATCGAGGCACCGGCTGACCTTGCCGTGCCGACGCTGACAGGGTTCGTCACCGACTACGCGTACACCCTCACGTGGGAAGCCGCGCAGAACTGGGCGATCGTCGCTGGCACTGTGGCCAGGGACATCATGGGCTGCTTCACGCCTGAGGCGCTGCCCGTGCTGTCCGCGCTCGCCAAGGGCTACGCCGTCTGCGATCACTGGTTCTGCTCGGTGCCAACAGAGACCATGCCGAACCGCGCGTTCGCCTGCTCGGCGACCAGTCAGGGACACGTCGATGACCAGACCAAGGTGTTCACCTCGCCGAGCATCTTCGGCCTGCTCGGCAAGAACGACATCACCTGGGGCATCTACGGCTACGACACAGAACCCCTGACCAAGTCCACGTTCACCGACATCGCGACGACGCCGAACGGCACGATCGGCGAGTTCAGCGATTTCCAGCAGGCAGCCGCCGCAGGCACGCTGCCTTCTTTCAGCTTCCTCGAGCCGTCCTGGCCGTCAACGGGCAACAGCCAGCACCCGAACTACAACGTCGCGCTCGGCGAGCAACTGATCCATGACGTCTACGAGGCGTTGCGCTCCGGCCCTGCCTGGGCAGAGACGTTGTTCGTGCTCACCTACGACGAGCACGGCGGCTGCTATGACCACGTCGCCCCGCCATGGGGCGCCGCTCCCCCCGACGACACGGTCGGCGAGAAGAACTTCGGGTTCGACAGGTTCGGGCCGCGAGTCCCGACGATCCTGATCTCGCCACGCATCCAGGCGGGCACCGTATTCCGCGTACCAGAGGCCGGCACGCCGCTCGATCACACCTCGTTGCTCAAGACCGTCGAGCAGCGCTGGAGCCTGCCCGCGCTCACCGCCCGCGACGCCGCCGCGCCAGGCTTCGCCGACGTTCTCACCCTGACCGAGCCAAGGACAGACGACGTGCTCGCCGGCGTCGTCGTCCCCGCCGCCGACTCGGCGGGCCCGTCCGCTGGCCTGCCCTCCCACCTGCAGAAACTCCAAGCCGAGCTGATCTCGCAGCGCCTGCCGGCCGATCAGCGCGCCGAGGCCGAGGCCCTGCCAAGGCTAAACACCAACGAGGCCTACCAGACCTACATCAGAACCCACTCACCTCTCCAGCCCTAGCCCCGGCCCCCGCGGGAAAGCCGAGCCGGTGGCGACCAAACCCTTGCGCGGGCTGGCCACGGGCGGGAATTTGGGCAGTATGCGGGAAATCAAGCTGTCGGACCATCCGAGCCATCTGCTCGCGCAGCCGCGCCCGCCTTGAGGAACTGATTGTCAGGTACCACCTTCGCGGTGGGCGAGCCTGAGGTCGAAGAGTTCTGACGGCGAGATCGGCATCGCTGTGATGGGGAAGCCCTCTGCGTCAGAGATCGCCGAGGCGAACACTGCCGCGCTGGGGATCACGCCCGCTTCGCCGGCTCCCTTGATGCCGAGCGGGTTGAGCGGCGAGGGCGTCTCCAGGTGATCGATCTCGATCCCGTCAGGTACCTCGGACACGTAAGGCATCAGGAAGTCCATGAACGAGGCGTTCTGCAACTGTCCCGTCTGGTCATAGGCCATCCGCTCGTAGAGCGCGCCGGCGACGCCCTGGGCGACTCCACCGTGGATCTGGCCTTCCACTATGCGCGGGTTGATCAGCGTGCCGCAGTCGTGTACGACGCAGTACCGCAGGATCTTGATCTCGGCCGTATCGGGATCGGTCTCGACGATGACCGCGTGCATGCCGCTGGCGAAGGTCGACCGCACCGGCGAGAAGAACTCCCTGCCTTCCAGGCCGGGCGACTCACCGGCCTGGACAGGCGGCGTGTCGAAGTCGGCGGCAGAGCCGCCGGCGAACTGCGTCGCGGCCTTCGCCGCTTCGTCGAACGCATAGCGAAGCGGATTGGAAAGCACGGCCACCGTCCCCAGCGCGATCGCCGAGGCCGGGTCACCCTTTACCCGCACGACGCCATCCACGATCTCCAGGTCATCGGGCGAAGCCTCAAGCGCGGCCGCGGCTACGCCGATCGCCTTCGCCCGCACCGCGCGGGCTGCCAGCGCCACCGCGGAACCGCTCATCACCGCCGCCCGCGACGCGAACGTGCCGACGGCGTATCCGAACGCCCGCGTGTCTCCCGTCGTCACTGACACGTCGCCGAATGGCACGCCGAGTTCGTCGGCCACGATCTGGGCGAAGATGGTCTGATGGCCCTGACCCTGGCTGGTCAGTCCGGTGGCCACCTTGACCTTGCCGGAGGTCTCGACGACCACATGGGCACCCTCGTAAGGACCAACCCCTGTGCCTTCCACGTAGCAGGCGAGCCCGATCCCGAGCCTGCGCCCTTGCGAGCGGGCCTCGGCCTGGAGCGCGGGGAAGCTGTCCCACCCGATGAGGGACTTGAGCTTGGCGAGGGCTGCCGGGTAGTCGCCTGAGTCGTAGATCAGCGGCCTGCCGTCCTGGAAGATCAGTCCCTGATCAAAGGGCATCTCATCCGGGGCAATGAAGTTACGCTCCCGCACCAGCGCCCGGTCGATCCCAAGCGACGACGCGATCGCGTCCATCGTCCGCTCCATCACGAACGCGCCCTGCGGCCTGCCAGCACCCCGGTAAGGCGTCACGATCACGGTGTTGGTGTACAGAGAGGTGAACTCGACCCGGTACGCACCTGGCTTGTACGGTCCGAGAAGCTGAGTCGAGGTGATGATCGGTACGATCAGGCCGTAAGGAATATAGGCGCCGTTGTCGTGCCAGAACCGCACGTCAAGACCAAGCACGTGGCCCTCGTCGTCGAACCCGACTCTGACCCTATGCCGCTGGCCGCGCTCGTGGGCGCTGGCGACGAAGTGCTCCGCGCGGTCCTCGGTGTACTTGACAGGCCGGCCGAGCAGGCGTGCCGCCCAGGGGACAAGTACCTCCTCTGGCCAGGGGTGCACGATCTTGACCCCGAAGCCGCCGCCCACGTCAGGCGTGATCACGTCCACGTCGGCCAGGTCAAGTCCCAGCTTGGCGGCGACCGCCGCGCGCACCCCCGTCGAAGTCTGGGTCGAGGTCCAGATGCGGAGCCGCTTCGACTCGGCATCCCACCTGGCCAGCACCCCGCGTCCTTCCATCGGGGTGGACGCCGAGCGCTCGACGGTCAGGTCGAGTTCGAGCACGTGCGGCGCGGCCGCGATCGCGGCGTGCGCGTCGCCCCGGCTCTGCGTCAGTTCTGCCGCGATGTTGCCAGGCACGTCAGGATGGACCAGGTGCCCGGCCGCGCGAGCCGCGCCCACGCCGACCACGGCGGGCAGCGGGTCGTAGTCCACGCTGATCAACTCGGCCGCGTCCTCCGCCAGGTACCTGTCCTCCGCGACGACCATCACGACCGGCTCGCCCGCGTAGTTGACCTCGTCGGCGGCCAGCGGGAACCCGGTGCGCGGGTGAGTGAGCGCCGGGTGCGGTATGAGCAAAGGCAGCGGCTCGGCGATCCGGCCTTGCAGGTCCTCATACGTATAGACGGCGACGAGCCCCGGCACGTCGACCGCGCCTGACACATCGATGCCGGTGATCCGCGCGTGCGCGTGCGGGCTGCGCACGAACGCCACCGCGAGCGCGTCGTGGCCAAGGTCGTCGAGGTAGGCGCCGTGACCGCGAAGCAGCCGGTCGTCTTCGACCCGCTTGACTGGCTCGCCGAACAAGGACGTCATCGGCACTCCCGGCGCAGTTCCGCCGCCCTGAGCACTGCCTTCACGATGTTCTGGTAACCGGTGCAGCGGCAGAGATTGCCGCCGATGATCTCGCGGGCCTCGTCGTGCGTGGGTTCCGGGTTCTCCGTCAGGGCAGCGGTGATCGTGGTCAGGAATCCTGGCGTGCAGAAACCGCATTGCAGGCCGTGACAGTCGGCGAACGCCTGCTGCACCGGCGACAGCGCGCCGTCAGGACCGGCCAGCCCTTCGATCGTCGTGATCGCGGAATTGTCGGCGCTGACCGCTAGCATCAGGCATGACCTGACCGCGACTCCGTCAACGAGCACCGTGCACGCGCCGCAGACGCCGTGCTCGCAGCCGACGTGAGTACCGGTCAGCCGCAGATCGTGCCGCAGGCTGTCGGAAAGCAGCCGCCGCGCCGGGACCGCCAGCGGGTAACTTACGCCGTTCACGATAAGCGTTATCTCAAAGAGCTCATCAGGCACTAACGCGCTCCTTCGCCCGGGCAGATGCCTCCGCCAGCGCTCGCACGGTGAGAACGCCCGCCAGGTGACGGCGATAGCTCGCGGTCGCATGAAGGTCCTCGCCAGGTCGCAGCCTGCCCGTCGCCAGCTTCCCGGCAGCGGCGAAGTCTCCCCTTGCCTCGGTGAGGTCGAGCACGACAGGTACCGGCCCGACCGACAGGTAGGCGGCCCTGGCCGACTCGACCTGCCCGTCGCCGTCGACTTGAACGACCGCGGCGACCCCGCAGACCGCGTAGTCGCCGTGCCGCCTGCTCACTTCCGCGAACGCGCAGCCCGCTTTGGGCACGAGCAAGGGAAACGTCACCTCGGTGGCCAGTTCCCCGGCCGCAACGTCCGATTCCAGCGGGCCAAGGAAAAAGTCTTCTGCTCTGACAATTCGCTCCCCCGCGGAGCTCGCCAGCCGCACAGAGCCGCCAAGCAACGCGAGCACCGCCGTCATTTCGCCGGCCGGATCGGCATGGACGATGCTGCCCACGGTGGTGCCGCGGTTCCTGATCACGGGGTGCGCGACCAGCGCGAGCGCCTGGCCGAGCAAGGGCTGGGCAACGGCCGCGAGCGGGTCGCGCAGAACATCGTTATGCCTGGCCAGCGCGCCGATCGCGACCTGGCTGCCGCTGACGCTCACGTAAGCGAGCTCGGTCAGCCGGTTAATGTCGACCAGGTGCGAGGGAGCCGCGAGCCGCATGTTCAGCAACGGCAACAGCGACTGACCGCCTGCCAGCACCTTGGCGTCAGGCCCGAGCCCCGCGAGCATCGAGATGGCCTCCGCGACCGACTCGGGGCGCGAGTAGCCGAAAGAAGGCGGCTTCACCTCGGCAAGGTTAGACCCGATGACAGGCCTGATCAACGCACAACGCCACCACCGGCTCAGGGCCTGGGCTAGTCGAACTCCAGGACGTCGGCCAGTGCGCGGTAACCGGGGACCGGATCCTCGTCAGGGGACTCGGTGACGAGCTGGACGCAAACGTGGTCTGCGCCCGCGGCCGTGAAGTCGCCGAGCTGCCTGGCCACGGCTCCGGCGTCGCCGTGCGCCACGAGCGCGTCGATCAGGGCGTCACTGCCCTGGTCAGCGAGGTCGTCATCGGTCCAGCCCAGACGGCGCAGGTTATTGAGATAGTTCTGCAGGCCGAGGTAAGGGCGGTGGACACGGGGACGCCCGATCGCGCGCGCGGCCACCGGGTCGGATTCGATCACGACCTTGTGCTCGACGGCGAGCAGCGGTCCTGCGCCGAGGGTCTCCCTGGCGTGCGCCACGTAATGCGGGGTCACGAGGTAAGGATTCGCTCCCGCGGTGCGCTCGGCCGCCAGGCGCAGCATCTTGGGGCCGAGCGCGGCGAGGATCAGGCTCTCCGCCGGGACATCCTCGGCGAGGAGTGCGTCGAGATAGGTCACCGTCGTCTGGTAAGGGCTGGCGTACTCCTTCGTCGCCTCGCGGTGCCCGATGCCGATGCCGAGCAGGAACCGGCCGGGATGCGCGGACTCGATCCGCTTGAAGGAGGCCGCGACGTCATGCGCGTCGCTCTGCCAGATGTTCACGATGCTGGTCGCTACGACGAGCTCATTGGTCGCTGCGAGCAGGCTGTCGACGATCTTGAGGTCGGCGGAAGGCGACCCGCCGAGCCACAGCGCGCCGTAGCCGAGGCCCTCGACCTTCGCTGCCAGTCCGGGCGTCACCAGGTTGACCGACCGCCAGATTCCGTACGGGCCGATGAGCGCGCGCCAGTTCTGAGTCATGGAGGTCACGGTACAGCGACGGGTGCGTGTCAGCAGACCCCGCCCTTTCGTTATCGACTCCTAACGTCACGAATCAGCATTACGGATGCTAAAAGATGGGACCTTTGGCACTGTCAGTATCGACGCGATAACCAGAAGCTAAGTATCGGGACCATTAGCTCACGGGGAGTGAGCTAATGGTCGGGTGGGGTGAACGGAGAAACTGGAGGAAATGTCCCGTGGGGGGAAACACACGTTCGATCTACGCGAGCATGGCAACCGGAGTGGTCGCCGGTGCTCTCGCCGCTGGCTATCACTTCGGCTGGCGGCGATGGCTCGCAACCTGGGGTGCGACCGCTGACGAAGTGATCAGGCCGCTCCCGGGCGACGAAGTGCGCGCCGACGCCGACCTGATCACGACTCGTGCGATAGCGATCAGCGCGCCGCCGAGCACCATCTGGCCCTGGCTGGTCCAGATGGGCAGCGGCCGCGCGGGCTGTTATTCGTACGACTGGCTGGAGAACCTGCTCGGCCTTGACATGCACAGCGCCAATGTCATTCTCCCGCAGTTCCAGGACATCGAGCTTGGAGATGAGTTCCCGCTTCGCGGGCGGGACGGCATCATGCGCATCGCCGCGTTCGAGCCCGAGCACAGCCTGGCGTTCTGCTGCGGTGAAGGCAAGTGGGTGTCAAGCTATGCGCTGTTCCCAGGCGAGCGCGCGACGAGGCTGGTCAGCAGGAACCGGATCGTGCTGCCGAAGGACTGCGCCGCGGCCCGGCTGCTTAGCGCGCTGCTGCTCGAGCCCGGCTGGATGCTGTTCGAACGCAAGATGCTCATCGGCATCAAGGACCGGGCCGAGCGCCAGGTACGTGATTCCGGCTATACCTGCCCGGCCGACGGTATCGCTGACGACTTAGTCTGGGCCGGTGAGCACCTCTAGCTCGCCCGACAAGCCGCCTGTCGCCGCGGATGACACCTCGCACGTCGAGGCCAGGCGAGGCACATACGCCGATTCCGTGACGCTGATGCAGGTCAGTGCCCGCGCTCAGGCGGTTCCCGGTGCGCGGACCGTGCTGGTCGCGATGGCGACCGACCTCAATCTCGGGCTGCTCGACGGCTTCGGCATGCGCCGGCCTGCTGGCGTCAGCCAGCACGACCTTCTGGTGGCCGTCAGGGCGGAGGATGCGGCAGCGCTCAGAGCGGTGCTGGCGGTAGTGGATGACGCGCTCGTTCAGGGAACGCGGCGCGCCTGGCCAGGGGGAGCGGCCGCGGTGGCCGCGCCCGCAGTGCCGATGACTACCGCCAGCGCCATCGGGCGGAGCGGGCCTGCCATCGCGCTGGTGTCGGTACCTGGCGCGTTCGCGCTTGCTGAGGCGATGGACGCGCTGGACGCCGGATGCGACGTCATGATCTTCTCCGACAACGTGCCTGTCGCGCACGAGATCGCGCTCAAGGAGGCGGCCGCGAGGCGCGGCCTGCTGGTCATGGGGCCGGACTGCGGTACGGCGATCGTGGCCGGCGTGGGCCTCGGCTTCGCTAACGCGGTCAGGCCGGGCCCGATCAGCCTGGTCGCGGCCTCTGGCACCGGGGCGCAGCAGGTGTCCTGCCTGCTCGACCTGGCCGGAGCCGGCTGCGGTGCCGTGCTCGGCGTCGGCGGCCGCGACCTGTCCGCGCAGGTCGGCGGGCGGTCGGCGCGGGCCGCTCTCGCCGCGCTCGACGAGGATCAGGCGACCGAGTTGATCGTGCTGGTCTCCAAGCCGGCAGATCAGGCCGTCGCCGCCGGCGTGCGAAGCTTCGCGGCCGGGCTGGCGACGCCGGTACAGTTCGCGCTGACCGGGCCCGGCCAGCCCGACCTGACAGAAGCCTGCGAAGCCGCGCTGCGCGCGGCAGGGATGCCAGTGCCCGCCTGGCCAGCCTGGCATCCCGCCGCATCGGAAGGCGTGGCCATGACCGTGCCCGCGCGAACCGGCGGCCTGCGCGGGCTGTTCGCGGGCGGAACACTTTGCGACGAGGCGATGGTGATCGCCGCTGCCAGGCTCGGGGACATTTACTCGAACGTGCCGCTGGCACCTGAACTGCGGGTCGACGCGCTCGATCCGCTGCTTCCCGTCGACCACCGCGCCCCGACGGCGCGGCATGTGATGATCGACTTCGGCTCGGACGAGCTGACCGCTGGCCGGCCACACCCCATGATCGACCAGCGGCTCAGGCTCGACCGGCTGGCGGCCGAGGCCGATGACCCGGCCACGTCGGTGATCATGCTCGACGTCGTGCTTGGTCACGGCGCCCACCAGGACCCGGCAGCCGAACTGGCGCCCGCGATCAGCAAGGCGGTTACCAGCCGGCCCGCGCTGACGGTGATCGCGTCGGTGATCGGCACCGAGGCAGACCCGCAAGGCCTCCTTGCCCAGGTCACCGCCCTCACCGAGGCGGGCTCCCATGCCTTCGCCTCCAACGCGCAAGCGGCCAGGTTTGCCTGCGAGGTCATCGAGGCGGCAGAGTCATGACCGGCCTGCTTCGCCGTGAGCCGCGCGTGGTCTGTGCCGGGCTCGGCCTGCTCGCCGATGCGATCGCGCGGCAGGGCACGCCAGTGACCAGGGTGGACTGGGCTCCTCCCATGCCGGGCGCCGAGCACGACCTCGCGACCGTGCTCGCCGACCCGCGCCGTGCGCAGGCCAACGAACTCGCGGTCGGGAGAATGCTCGGGTCGCGCGCGCAACTCGTCGACGTCGCGCCTGCGAGCGAAGCGCTCGGGCTAGGCCCTGGCGAGTTCCTGCACGCCGGTCCTCCGATTACCTGGGAGCGCGCCTCAGGGCCGATGCGCGGCGCCCTGACGGGCGCCGCGCTCTTCGAGAACCTCACCGGCGACCCGGATCAGGCCGGGCGCTGCGTCGACGTGCTTGAGCCCTGCCACCAGCATCGTGCCGTCGGGCCGATGGCGGGGGTGGTCTCGGCGTCGATGTGGGTGTTCGTCCTCGAGGACCCGTCAGACGGGCGGCGCTCATACTGCTCGCTGAACGAGGGCCTCGGCAAGGTGCTCCGCTACGGCGCGTACTCGGCCGAGGTGATCGAGCGGCTGCGGTGGATGACCGCCGTGCTCGGGCCGCTGCTGCGGGCGGCGGTCAGGCGGAACGGCCCGGTCGACGTGACCGGCATCTTGTCGCAGATGGTGCAGATGGGCGACGAAGCACACAACCGCAACCGTGCAGGCACCCTCATGTTCCTGCGCGACCTGCTCCCTGCCATGGCGGAGTCCGGGTTCCCCGCGTCGGACGTCGCGGACTCCGCCCGTTTCATCGGCGGCAACGATCACTTCTTCCTCAACCTGGCCATGCCGGCCTGCAAGCTGGCCATGGACGCGGCGCGCGACGTTGAAGGGAGCACCCTGGTTGTCGCCATGGCCCGCAACGGCACCGACTTCGGCATCCAGGTCTCTGGCGCAGGCGATCAGTGGTTCACGGCGCCCGCGCTGGTGCCAGACGGGCTGTTCCTGGCCGGCTACGGCCAGGAAGACGCCAACCCTGACATCGGCGACTCGGCGATCACCGAGACCGCGGGCCTCGGCGGGTTCGCGATGGCCGCCGCTCCCGCGATCGTCCGCCTCGTCGGCGGCACCGCGGCCACGGCGCTGACCGCGACCGAGCGAATGTACGAGATCACGCTTGCCGAGCACCCGCTGTTCGGCGTGCCTTCGCTTGACTTCCGCGGCACCCCGGCAGGAATCGACGTCACGCTCGTGGCAAGGACACGGGTACTGCCGCAGATCAACACCGGCATGGCCGGCCGGGTCGCGGGCACCGGCCAGGTCGGCGCCGGCCTGGTCACCCCGCCAGCCGAGGTCTTCCCTGCCGCCCTCGCTGCCCTGGCAGCCCGTGCGGCCAAGGCCGGCTAGGCGACCTCGAGCACTGCCGCCCCCGTAATGCGGTCGGCGGCGAGGTCGGCGAGTGCCTGGTCCGCCGCAGAGAGCGGGTAGGGCGTCACAGACACCTTCAGCCGCAGCCGCTCGGCCAGCCGCAGGAACTCCTCGGCGTCTCCCCGCGTATTCGAGGTGACGCTGCGCAGGTTCCGCTCCTGGAACAGGTCGCGCTCGTAGTTAAGCGCGGGAATGTCGGTGAGGTAGATCCCGGCTATCGCGCAGGTACCACCCCGGTCGAGCGCCCGCAGGGCGGCAGGGACCACGTTGCCGACCGGAGCGAAGATGATCGCCGAGTCCAGCGGTTCAGGCGAGGGATCGAATGAGTCCTGCGCCGAGGCGGCGCCAAGCTCAAGCGCCAGTTCACGCGCGGCGGGAGCGCGGGTAAACACGTGCACCGTCGCTCCCTGAGCCATCGCTACCTGCGAGGCCAGGTGAGCCGACCCGCCGAAGCCCCACACGCCGAGCGTGCCGCCAGGCGGGACCTCGGCGCGCAGAAGCGCGCGGTACCCGATAATGCCCGCGCAAAGCAGCGGCGCGAGTTCGGCGTCGCTGAACCCACGAGGCAGCGGATGCACGTATGCGTCGGACGCGACCAGGTAATCCGCGTACCCGCCATCTAGGTCCCAGCCGGTATAGACCGAATTAGGGCAAAGGTTCTCTTTGCCGCGCCGGCAGAACCGGCACGCGCCGTCGGTCCCTGCCAGCCACGCCGCCCCGACCCGGTCGCCTGGCGCGAACCTGGTGGTACCAGGTCCGGCCGCGACGACCTCGCCGACGACCTCATGACCCAAAGTCACGTCAGGCCTCTTGGGAGGCAGATCTCCTTCGGCCAGGTGCAGGTCGGTACGGCACACACCGCAACGCAGCACCCGAATCAGTAGCTGACCCGCGCCAGGAGACGGCATGTCACGCTCGGTCAGCAGGAGCGGCCCGCCGGCCGCGGCACTGACCGGCCCTGGCTGATGCACTACCCAGGCCCGCATTGACTCAGGATAAGCGCCGCCCATGCACCGCCACCTTCGCCCGCCCGTAGTACCTGAGCACCTTGTCTGCCGCCTCATACAACGGCCGGTGTGCCCTGATCTGCCGCACCGCCCAGCGGGGCGGCGCGAGCCTCGCACGGTGGAACGCGGCCAGCGCCGAGCCGGAGGTCACCATGCCTTCCCCTACGGTCACGTCGCGGCTCTTCAGCGCTTCCTTGTAGTACTTGTCGCCCTTCCCGAGGTCGATCTGGGAGATGCCGAGGTCGGCGACGTCCTTGACCATCGCCAGCAAGTGCACCAGGCCGGGCGAGTACCTGGAAAGCTCGGGGTCGTAAGAGGTGAACCAGCCGGCGATCACGCCCGCGTTCTCCAGGCCGATGATCGAGGCGACCGGCCGGGCTCCGGCATAGAGCATGGAAAGCAGCGCACGGAACCCGTTCTCGCGGCAGGCAAGCAGCCTCTCCACGGCCGTGATAACCCACGGTTCATCGAACGTGTCCGCCCGCCCGGTCCGCTGGTACTGGCCGGACTTCCAGTTGATCAGCGCGCGGAGGTCAGCTGGGTCTGGCGAGTCGAGCACGAACTTGACCTGGCCGACCTCGCGGTCAAGCTTGCGGCTCTTGCGGCTAAGTTCCTTGCGGAAGTGTGTCTTTGCGGAAAGGACCTTGTCCTCGTACGCGGCGTATCCGTCTTTCAGGTCGATCACCGGCGACGGCGCGGTCGCGACCTGGTAGCGGCTGAACGGCTCCTGCCCGCTGACCAGGTGATCGAAATGCCAGACCGAGATACCGCAGCTCTTGAGAAGTTCGCTGGCGTCCCAGGTTGCGCCTGGAGCGTAGACGAGTCCCTGGCAGTCGCTCAGCCCGGCGCCGACCGGCTGCCCGGCACCAAGCCGGCCACGCTGGAACGGGAAGAATCCCGCCAGCCCTGACCCGTCGGACAGCAAGGCCACCCGCACGTCATCGAGTCCGTGCTCGGCGCGAGCCTGGCCGACCGCGACCGCGAACTCGGGACTAAGGAACGGATTGCGAAGTTCACCAGTTTTGTCCTGCATCGCGTGCCAGGCGCTGACCTCTGAGACACCGAGTTCGGCCGGACGCACCACGGAAACCCGCATGGTCACTCCCTTCGATTCAGCCGAGCACCACGAACCTTTCCGCGACCGCGCCAAGCAGCAACGCGAGCACTGGCAAAGACGCGACCCAAAGCGGCGTGAGCAGCCAGCGCCGCGAAGGCACGCACTCCCTGATGAACTCTCTCGACCCGAGCAGCAGCAACGCGAGTACGAACGCGGCGATGCCGACCGGGCTCCACGGGGTCGACCGGTTAGGTACCGTCGTCAGCGACCCCGCCGCCGCGTGCGGCGCGCCGGCGGGCAGCTTCGCCTGGTAGACGGCGGCGTCCTGGCCCGAGTAGACGAGCTTGAGCCGCGGATCGGCCGACAAGGCAGACCGGAAGCTCGCATCCCAGCCCGGACGGTATCCGGCGGTCTGCTCGGTGAACGCCGCCTCGGTGTGGGTGGTGATCAGGAACGCGCCCCGGCCGAGACCTCGCAAGGCGGCGACGACTGGCTCGATGCGCGCCGGGTCGGGCGGCGCTTCGCCGGAGACGAACTGTACCCGCCCGATGTCCTTGAACTCCCATGGCATCTGCGGCGTGGCGTTGACGCCGAACGGCTGGCTTACCCAAAGCACCGCGGTGCCCTGGCCGTCATGGTCGTAGATGTAGTTCATGGCCGAGTACTCACTCGGCGGCGTCCGCTCGAACGCCTCGTTACCGTACCTGGCCACGATGAACAGCACGGCCATGCCCACCGTCACCACCCCCGCCATGCCAAGCGCGACAACCGCTGCTGGCCGGCTGGGGAACCGGCTTACCGAGCCTCGCGCCTCGCCGACGCCGAGCCCGCCGGCGGCGGACCGCCGACTACCTGGCTGGCTCACCCGTGCCCGCCCGCTCCCTGTGCCAGGAAAAAACAGGCAGGCGGCAAGTACCGCGATCGCGGGCAGCGCGAACATGTAGACGCGCAGCGCGATCTCCCCGCCATAGTTCTGCAGGCCGGCCATCGTAAGCGGCGCCGCGAACAGCACGATCAGCGCCCGGTCACTCATTCCGCCGCGCCACCGCCTTGCCAGCCCGAGCAGCGCCATCACGGCCATCAAGCCCGCCAGCACGATCCGGCTGTCGTCAGCGAGCTGGTGCACAGGCGTCCCGGTCACCCGGTCGTTCACGCTCGACTGGAAAGTGCCGAAGAGCTGCCCGACATTACCGAAGATCGCCTGCTCGTGCCCTGACCAGTACGCGACGGTGCCGTAGCTGATCCAGCCGACCAGGATCACCGCGAACAGCACCGGCAGCCCGCGTGCCGAGCAGCGCCTGACCAGCACAAGACCGGCTACCGAGACGATCATCAGGAACGGGGTGAGCTGATGACTCAGGGTCGAAACTACGAAAATCAAGATCATCATCAGCAAAAGGAACCCGCGCTGCGGCACGCCGACGGAGTGAGCCGGCAGTTCCCCTGGAGTACGCCGTCCCGACCGCAGCCGCCCGCCGCCGAACCACATCAGCACGATCGCGATCAGGACCAGGTAAAGCAGGAAGTTGAAGCTCTGCGGTGAGAAGTAGTCCTGGCCGACCCAGTTGCCAATGCAGAACAGCAGCGCCGCCAGCCAGCGTGCCCGCCAGCTCAGCCGCAGCGCCCGCGTCAGAAGCAGGAAGGGCACGAGCAGCAGGACGTCGATCAGTACCGGCCACCAGGTCATCAGCGGGAGCAGGCTGTGCACGCCCGCCGCGCCTGTCACGAACGCGATCAGCGCGAAGAAGCCAGGCCAGCTAAAGTACGCCTCGAGCCCCGGCTGCACGTGGCCGGTCTGGCTGATGTAGTTCACGAACCCGGCGATCTGGTACGTCGTGGGGAACCTGGGCAGCGGCTCGACGAGTGCGGTCACGCCGTCGAGGCAGAACACGACCCCGATCAGCATCGCGACGAGGAACGGGGCGGCTGGCCGCCGCCGCGCCAGCATCGCCGCGAACGAGGCGACGATCAGGCCCAGCCCGGCCAGGCTCGCCACAGGAAGCACGGAGATCAGCCCGAGACCGTTGATCCTCTCCAGGCTGACGCCGCGCAGCGGAAGCAGGAAAAGCAGCAGCCCGGCGATGAACGCCGTGATAGCCGCGGCTAGCAGTGCGCGGTCGGGCCGGCCTCCGGCCGGCCTGACCTGAGCGGGCTCCGCCGGAGCCCGCCTGAGCAGCGAGGTCCTGGCCGATGCCACCGTCACGCGGCGCCTCCGCGGAACAGGCCGGCGGTTTCGCGCCGGCGTCGTGGTACATCACGCGATGATGGAGCTGAGCTGTGCTTATCGGCTCGGAGTACCCCGAGAAGGCCGGGCATTACCGCGACCGCGATGACGCTCTGCGTAATCACTACGGCAATTCCCGCGCCGACGATGCCCATGACCTTGACCAGGCCGACCGTGAGACCGAGCACGAGCACGGCCCGCACTCCCTGGATCAGTGCCACGAACGACGTGCGGTTGGCCGCGCGCAGCGCGCCGAGGTAAATCTCCGTCGCCGCCTTCGGCAAGGTCGCCGCGGCGAGCAAGACCAGGATCGGCGCGCCGTAATGGCCATAGCCCGTGCCGAACAGGCCGAGGATCCAGGGCGCAAGCAGCGCCGCGCCCCCGGCGACTGGCACCAGGATCAGCAAGATCCTCCGCAGCGCCGCCCGCGCGTGCACGGCCAGCTTGACCGGGTCGAACGCGCCTTCCACGGTCAGCGAGAGCGCCATGTTCGTGGCGAGCAGGTCGATGGTGGCACCGATGGCCCACGCCATGTAGAAGTACGCGTTCAGGCCAGGGGGCACGAAAAGCGCCACAAGCACGGGTACCAGGCTGATCGTCGCCAGCAGCATCAGGGCTCCTGGTACGTCTCCGGCCAGGAACCGGCCTACCTCCTCGCGGCCCGGCGGCTCGCGATCGCCTTGCGCCTCGGCGTGCCTGGGCAGCAGGCGACGGAAGATCAGCAGGTTGACAAGCGGCACGGCGAGCGCGGCCGGCACCATCCACGACACGTAAAGGCCGACATGCGGGATCACGGCAGCCAGCGGCAGCAGCATCGCGATCTTGGCGACCCCGAACACGCCGTTTTCCAGCGTGACCCAGTTCGCGTTGCGCATGCCGATCAGCACGCCGTCCTGAAGCGTAAACAGTGACCAGACGACGACGCACGCGGTGAAGATCAGGCCAGCCCAGATGCTGGTCAGCTCCGAATACGAGCCATGCGGCCGCCCGGCGATCAGCAGGAACACGGCCGAGCCCGCGACCGCGGACAGAACGCTGGCGCCGTAGCCGATCCTGATCAGCTTCCCTGTATGGCGCCCGGCCCTCGGAATGAACCTGGCCATCGCGCCCATGAGGCTGAGCGCCGTGATCCCGGCGATCAGGTTAAGTGCCGAATAGCCCGCCGACGCCCGCCCGACGTCGGCCGGGTGGTAGTGACGGGCGGCGAGCAGCCAGAAAGCCAGCCCGAGCACCCCGGTGACGGCCGCGTTGGCCATGAGGGCGTACCCGTTGCGCAGAAGGGGTGAACTAGCTCGCGGGGGAACAACCCGGTTCACCTGGCCGTCCGGTTCCTGGCTTTCCTGACCGCCGACCACCCGAGAGTCAGCAGCCGGTAACCGGCGAACTCGACCGGCAGCCGCTGAGCGGCCACGGTCCTCGCGAAGCCAGGCAGCCGCGTGGTCCTGGCGATCGTCAGCCTCGGCAGCGCGTACGGGTCAGCGTCCGCCGTGGCCAGGCGGTTGCCGACGACGCAGCCGTACTCATAGCCCGCGCCTGACGCGCAGGCCCTGACTAGCCGGCTTGAGTAGCCGAACGGGTAGGCGACACCGGGTACCTGCCTGCCGAGCTGGCTTTCCAGCTCAGCCTTGCTGTCAGCGAGTTCCCTTCGCAGCGGGTCAGGCGGGAGCTGGTCTAGCGGCGGATGCGTAACGGAATGCGCGCCGATCTCGATCCCCGCGCCGGCGATGGTACGGAGCTGATCCCAGCTCAGCATGCCAGGCGGGTTCTTGCGGCAGCACGCACGACCGTCCTTTCCCGTCATCCACCCGCTGGTGGCGAACAGGGTCGCGGTGAACCCGTGCTCGGCGAGCAGCGGTAGCGCTATCTCATAGAAGTCGGCGGTGCCGTCGTCGAACGTCAGCACGACGGGCTTCGCGGGCAGCGTAGTGCCTGATTTGAGCGCCGAAGCCAGTTCGCCGGCGGTCAGCGCGTGGTAGCCGCTTCCGCGCAGGTACTCAAGCTGCTGCGCGAAGCGGCCTGGCGCCGCCGCCAGCCAGGAAGACACGGCGGGTTCCGTGCTGATCTCGTGGTACATGAGCACGGGCACGCGCAGCCCGGCCTGCCTGGCTCGCTGACCGGAGGAGTCGACAAGATCTGTCATGTCACCTCCTGGTCAGCCTGCCGATCGCGTAGCCGGCGACGGCGGCGGTGAGGCCGGCCGTGATCGCCGCAGCCCGGCCCGGCCCTGCCCGGTCACCGCGAAGCGGGCCTGCCAGGCCGCGGACTACGCCGGCCGGCAACGTGGCGAACGCATGGCGCCGCTCGGCGGCGAGCCCGTCGGCCGAGCCGACCCGCCTGCTCACGGCCGCCTTGGAAATGCCTTCGGCGTAGCAGCGCCGCAGGAAGTAACGCGGGGTGGCACGGTCGTGCTTGACCCGGTGCCAGATGACGGCCCGTTCGTCGATGAGCAGGACGGCACCGGGCTCGCACTGGCCGATCCTGATGCAGAACTCGGTTTCCTCGCAGCCGAGCGGCAGCCGCTCGCCCGACCGCCCGACCCCGGTAGCGAAGCCGCCGACCAGGTCGAACACCTCGCGCCTGAACGAGGCATTGCCGCCGAGCAGATTGCGCACCGGCTGGCCGGGCTGCGGCATGCCCGCGTAGTTGCAGCCAACGACCCAGTCGAACTCGGGCGGGAACCAGCGAGGCCGCACGGAGTCCCAGTTCGCCAGCGTCAGCCCTCCGACGCCCAGGACCTGATCGGTGGTGTAGCTGTCTGCCAGGTACTTGAGCCAGCCTGGCTCCGCGGCCGCGTCGTCGTCGAGGAACGCCACCACGTCACCTGTAGCGATCGAGATCGCGGTGTTCTTGCCGCCTGACAGGCCGCGCGGGCCGAGGTTCGGCACCAGAGTGACCGGCAGCCGGTCGCTGCCTTGCCTGGTGAGCTCGACCGCCAGCCGGTCGAACAGTTCGCCGTTGTGATCAACCACGACGATGAGCTCGTGCGCGGGCAGGCTCTGGCCACGCACGGAGTCGATCGCGGCGAGGATGTCGTCCCAGCGCCCGGCCGTGAACACGCAGATCACCACGGAAACCCGCATGGCCTCTGGCCTCGTCATCGCCCTGCCTCCCTGGACGAGCGGTAAATGATTCCGTCAAGTAGCTGACGCTCCCCATGGCCTTCCGCACCCGACTCGATCACGGGGTACTCGCCTTCCCCCGCCAGCCGCCCCGGCGCCATGAACGGCTTGGGCCGCGCGGCCTTGCGCCGCCTGGCGACCCGCTTCTCAGATGCGATCAGCCGCAGCACCCGCCAGCCGTCCCTGAGAGCCGACAGGTTGCTTACGCCGTGCTGGCGCAGCCGTTCGTGACTGGGTACCTCGTGGATCAGAAGGCCCGCTTCCGCGGCCCTGATGCTCAGCAGCGTCTCGACCTCGAAGCCGGGCGCGTCGACCTCAAGCTTGTCGAGGTGACGCGCCCAGAAGGCGTTGTAGCCGTAGCAGAGGTCGGTGAAGCTGGTGCCGAACAGCCGGTTGACGGCGACGTTGAGCACCTTGTTGCCGCAGCGCCTGAACATGGTGATGTCGTCGCTGCTGCCCGCGCTGCTGAACCTTGACCCCTTGGCGAAGTCGGCGCCGGAAAGGAGCGCGCTGACGAACCTCGAGATCTCGTTGCCGTCGGTTGAGCCGTCGGCGTCGATCGCCACGATGATGTCACCGGTCGCGGCGGCGAACCCCGCGGCCAGCGCGTCGCCCTTGCCCACGCCGCCCTGCAGGACGACCTTGACCTCGGGCCAAAGACGCCTGGCCACGCCGATGCTGTCGTCGCTTGAGCGGCCGTCGACGAGCACGACCTCATCGACCCAGCGTGGCATCGAGGCGAAGACGCCAGGCAGGTTGGCGGCCTCGTTCATGACCGGCAGCACGACAGTGATCCTCGGCGCGATCGCCATGCCGTCGGCGATCTCACGAAAGCCCGTCTTGTCCAGTGCGCCGTCAAGGGCACCGTCCGCCTGCCCGAGCTTCTTGCCGTTGACGTGATGACCGTTCATCACGACGACCTGGCCGGCCCCGTCCTCATGACCGGCCAGGTCTTCGAGTGGTGACCTCGGCAGCGGCACCCGCATCGGCGACAGCTTGCGCATGGAGCCCGGGCGCCGCTGCGCTGGCAGCCTGGGGTGCTCGGCACGCCCGCCCGTGCGATGCCGCATCAGTCCTGGCAGATCCCTGGTGCTGGCCGGCTGGTCGCTCGGACGGCGCTGCGCCCGGCCGAGAGCCTGGGTCAGGTCCTCTGATCCATGCTCGAAGTTATGCATCTGCTACCTCCCTCATCCGGGCGCGCATGACCAAGAACCGCGCAGCGGCGAACTCCATCGCGTGCTGGGCCGGCTCAGCCCGGCCTGGCCGTCTCGGCCGGTGCGTTCTGGCGGAAAATAAAATGAGTTGCGGCGATTAGCCCGCTGAGCACGGCCACCGCGGCCACTCCGGCCCGCGGTGACCAGGAGCCAATGACGATCATGGTCTCGGCGACGCCGAAGTTGACCATGACGGCCGAAGTACCGGCGATGACGACCCGTGCGGCCAGGTCAAAGCCCTCCAGCCAGGTACCGGCCGCGAACGCGGGTGCCAAGGCAAGGAACAAGAGCGCCAAAGGCAGCCTAAGCGGAGTGTCAGCGCCCGCGATGGCGAGGACAGCCCCCACTGTCCCCGCCGCGAGCGACCCAATGATCAGCCAGCGAGTTATGCTCCGGCCCGATCTCATGTACCCCCCTGAGTACGCCGGCTATGAACCGGTCCGCTGCTCGCAGCGCCCCCCCGAACTTTGGCGCTGCGGTCAGCACTACCCATCAGAGAACCCGGAACCCTCGAACCCCTCGGCCGATTTTCTGTTGGCGGTCCTGCTGGTGACATGCCAGCTAGCCAGGCGCCAGCCGCCAGCCACACGAATTAGATAACCCACCGGGTTTGCAGTGGCCGTGAGGGCGATGTGGATACCAGATGAAGACGCGTGATCTGATAGCCGGATGGAAGCTCCGCGGCCTGAACCTGGGCGCCCCTTGCTCAACCGCGATCTGAGCGGTCTAGGCACGACGATTTTCTCCGAGATGTCCGAGCTCGCGGTGGCTACGGGCTCGGTCAATCTAGGCCAGGGCTTCCCCGATACCGACGGGCCGCGCGAGGTCGCGCAGGCCGCGGCTGACGCGATCCTGGCCGGGCGCGGTAACCAGTACCCGCCAGGAGCGGGGATACCCGAGCTTCGCCAGGCCGTGACCGCGCACCAGCGGCGCTTCTACGGGCTTGACCTGGACCCTGACTCGCAGGTGCTGGTCACGACGGGCGCGACCGAGGCGGTTGCCGCCGCGCTGCTAGCGCTGGTTGAGCCGGGCGACGAGGTGATCGCGTTCGAGCCGTACTACGACTCGTACGCCGCCTGCATAGCGATGGCAGGCGGCGTGCGGGTACCCGTCACCCTGCGCGCGCCCTCGTTCCGTCCCGACCTCGACGCGCTCCGAGCGGCCGTCACCAGCAGGACCAGGCTAATTTTGCTGAATACGCCGCACAACCCGACAGGAACCGTCTTTACCCGCGCAGAACTGGCCTCGATCGCCGAGCTCGCCTGCGAACGCGACCTGCTCGTGATCTCAGATGAGGTCTACGAGCACATGGTGTTCGACGGCGAGCACGTGCCGGTCTGCACGCTGCCTGGCATGGCCGGGCGCACGGCAACGATCAGCTCGGCCGCCAAGACGTTCTCGTTCACCGGCTGGAAGATCGGCTGGGTAACAGGCACGCCTGCCATGGTGTCCGCGGTACGGACGACCAAGCAGTTCCTGACGTACGTGAGTGGCGGGCCTTTCCAGTATGCGATCGCCGGGGCGCTTGCCCTGCCTGACGAGTACTACCGTTCGGTCGCCGCCGACCTCGAGCCCAAGCGCGACCTGATGTGCGACGGCCTCGCCGCGGCCGGCTTCGAGGTGTTCCGCCCGGCAGGCACGTTCTTCATCTCCACCGACATCCGCCCGCTCCGCCGCATGACAGGCGACGTCACCGGCGTGGAGTTCTGCCGCTGGCTGCCTGGCGCGGCCGGCGTGGTGGCCATCCCGATGCGGGTCTTCTACGACGACGCGGAAGCCGGCCGGTACCTGGTTCGCTTCGCCTTCTGCAAGCGCAAGGAAGTCCTCACAGAGGCCCTGACCCGCCTAGTTGCAGCCCCCGGCCAACACCAAATCACAGTTTGACGGGATCGCGCGCCCAGCCGCTCGCGGCCTTGCTGCATGGTTATCCGATTGACGCCGGCTCACGATCTTGGTACGTCGTTATCTTCGTGTGACCACTTGGCTACGGGACCGCGTGACATAGATGCACTAGTCCGGTTAGCATGCCGTCACAGCCGAATGCGATATGTGGCATTCCGTGTACCGGACGTCAGCGGCGCTTGCCGTTCTTCTGACGTCAACGCCTGGGCGCGGTATAGGCCGCACAGGAGGGGGACCTGATGTCGGAAATGTCATGGGAGCACGCGTCCGAGGCACGGGCCGCGCTGAATGCCATCGTCTCCGATCCCGAACATGGTGTTGCTGCCCTTTCCAGCCCGACGACGATGTCTAACCTGCTGAAGGACTACCTGCCTGACGCGCCGAGGGAAAAGAGCATCCTCATCGCCGCCGCCGAGGCAGGGCTCGCCGACACGCTGCGGGAACATGTCTCACAGGGAATGGACGCGGGCACCGCGATCCGGCTGACCGCCTCGTCGTTCTCCTCGAGCACGCCGTTCACGCCAGATGCCTGTAACTGGGTCACCGACGAACTCGCGCTCGCCCTCGGCATCAGCCGGCCGGGCAGCGGCGGGTACGGCGGCAACCCTCCTGGGTCCCCGCCGATCGGCGGCGAGGCCATGCCGACACGGGTGGCCAATTCGCCGACCCCAGGAGGCCAGGGTGGCTCCGGGTACCCCGCGCAGGGCTTCGGTCAGTCGCCCGCGTCTCCTGGTCCGCAGGACCAGCCGACCGCGATCGGCTACCAGCCAGGGTACGGACCGCAGCAGGGCGGCGGCGCCCAGGGAACCGGAGCCGGCGCCCCCGGCCAGGGATATCCGGGCCAGCAGGGCTTCCCGACCGCGCCTAACGTAGGACCTGCCTATCCGGGCCAGCAGGGGTACGCGCAGGGACCGGCGCAGGGATCAGGCTTCCCCGGCCAGCAAGGTTACGTCCAGCCCGCGCAGGGCGGCGGAAGCCCTGGCTGGCCTGGAGGCGGCTACGGCGGGCCTGCCGGGTACGGCGGTACCCCGATCCAGCCAGCTAAGTCGCGCCGCGGCCTGTTCATCGGCGGCGGCGTCGTCGCGGTCGTCATCATCGTGGTCATCGCCGTGTTCGCCTTTTCAAGCAACCCGACGCCGAAGCCTAAGCCAACTCCAGCGCCGACCACCCACGTCACCACGGCGGCTCCGAGCCCGACGACGCCCGGCCCCACCAGTCAGCCAGTCGCTGGCGTCGAACCGCTGACCACGATCATGAACCCGAAGGGCGAGACGCCGGTAGGCACCAACTGCGTGAAGGCCGTGCTGTTCAAGCTCAACGCCTCGAGCATCTCGAGCCGGATCTTCTGCCCGAAGACGACGGCCAAGAACATCCAGGTGTGGGGCTACCAGTTCTTCACCAAGGCCGGATACACGGCGGGTCTCGCGCACATCAACGCCTACACCGGTTTCAAGTCCACCTCGACAAGTTGCCCGCCGAAGGGAAGCAGCACCGCGGGCACGGCGACCTGGCACGCCAACCACAATCCTAAGTACGTCGACCACCCTGGCCAGATTCTGGAATGTTTCGTTGACGGTCAGCAGCCGGTGCTGATCTGGACGATGCCGACCATGCACGTGTTCTTCATCGGCGAAGATCGCGTCAAGCAGACGACGATCAAGACCGTGCTCGACTGGTGGGACACTCTGCTTTATGGCTAACGGAGCTTCCCCGATTGGTCGCTGCTGATGACAGAGACACTGATGCCGGGGGGCGGTGTCGCGAGACGACCGCTGCACTTCATCGTGATGGCGGACTGCTCAGGGTCGATGAAGGGCGAGAAGATGCAGGCCCTGAACTACGCCCTGCGGTCGATGCTGCCTCACCTGGTGGACTGGGAGCGCGACCAGCTTCAGGCTCAGCTCCTGATCAGGATCCTCGCGTTCGCGTCCGCACCGAACTGGTACGTGCCCGATCCGCTTCCTGTCTCCGAGTTGAGCGCGCACTGGCGCAACCTCGAGTACGTCCCCATGGGACGTACCAACATGGGTCCCGCCTTCCGCATGGTCGCCGAGGCGCTCAGCCCTGAACGGCTGGAACGGCGTGCGCTTCGCCCGGCCATCTTGCTGATCACCGACGGGCTGCCCACCGACCCGCCTGGCGGGTTCGAGCAAGGGCTCGCTGCCCTGCTCGACGTTCCTGCCGGACGATCCGCGCTGCGCCTGGCGGTCGCGATCGGCCGCGACGCAAGCTCCGAGCCCCTCGACCGCTTCCGCAGCCAGGACGTGCCAGTGCTGGTCGCCGATGGCACGGACGAGATCGCCGACCGCCTGGTCACGGCCTCGATCGCGGTGTCAAGGATGTCTGAGGTCGGAGTCAACCGCGAGGCACTGGCCGAGCGCCTGCTTCAGCCTGGGCAGCAACGCGGAGCCCACCCGGTCCTGCCGCCAGAGCCCGGCCAGGTCCGACTCGATGATTCGATCCTGTGATGATCATGCCAACCGCTGGACAGCCAGCGGACCCAGGTGATGGTCAGGGCGGCTGGACAGTACTCACTGCCTCAGAACGCGGTGCCGCGCACATTGTCATGCAACTGCCCAACCAGGACTTTGTCGGCTCAGAACGGGCAGGCTCTGCAGGGGTCGTCGCCGTCGTCGCCGACGGTCACGGGCATTCTCGTCACTTGCGCAGCGCCAGGGGTTCGCGGCTGGCGGTCAGCCTTGGCTGCCGTGCCGCGCAGGAACTCGCCGACCTGATCGAGGCCAGCGAGATAGCCGAGCCCGCCGCAGGCGCCGAAGGGGAGGACGCGGACACGCTGGACAGCCCGGCCGGGCGTATCGCCGAACTCGTCAACCTGTCGCTGGTGCCCGAGCTGGTCAAGAGCTGGCGCGAAGCGGTCATCACCGACGTGACCGCCGACCCTTTCACCGAGGCGGAGGAGGAAAAGCGCCGCCCTGGCGATGACCCGGTCATCGCTTACGGCTCGACCATGCTGCTTTGCCTGGTACTCGGCAACTGGCTGATCCTGGCCCAGATCGGTGACGGCGACGTGGTGTGCGTGCGAGCCGACGGCAGCGCGGAGCTACCCGTTCCCCGCGACCCGCAGCTCGACGGGCAGGTCACGACCAGCCTGTGCGGGCCCGACCCGGCCGGCGACTTCAGGATCGCGGTCCTCGACACCCGCGCGATCCCGTTGCTCGCGGTCCTGCTGGCCACCGACGGCTACGGTAACGCCCAGCTCGCAGAGGACTGGCCGAGTTCGTTCAGCAAGGACCTCACCTGGCTGCTCGGCCAGCGGGACACGCGGTGGCTGGCCAGCCAGCTTCCTTCCTGGGCCGCGCGCTGCGCCTCAGCAGACGGCAGCGCGGACGACACGACCGTGGCACTGCTGATTTCGCCCGCCGGGCAGGCGATGGGCACGCAAGCGCCGTCGGACACCACCGCCGTTTCGCCTGAAGCCGATGCCGAGGACGAGATCACGATTCCGGCCGACGCGGCCGCCGACGATGCCGGGCCGGGGGTCAGGTGAGCAGCCAGGTCTCCCTTCAGGGCCGGACACTCCGCATGGTGCGGGCCGGTACGGCGGTGCTAGTCGGCGAGCGTCTCGGCGAAGGCGGGCAGGGCGTCGTCCACGCGGTCACGATAGGCGGTGCCCCTTACGCGGCCAAGTGGTACAGGTACGCACCGTCAGGGGAACTGCGCCGCTCGATCGCGGCACTGGTCGAGCGGGGACGACCGCACCGCGCTTTCATCTGGCCGATCGACCTCGTGGTCAGCGACGAGATCAGCGGCTTCGGTTACGTGATGCCAAGGCTCGAACCGAGATTTTCTTCCTTCGCTCAGCTCGTGTCGAAGTCAGAGCAGCCGCCGTTCCGCGTGGTGATCAGCATTGGCAGGCACCTGGTCACCGCCTTCGAGGCGCTGCACGCCGCCGGCCTCTGCTACCGCGACATCAGCTTCGGCAACCTGTGGGTGGACGCTGACCAGGCGGACGTCGCCATCATCGACAACGACAACGTCGGGCTCGACAGCGGCGAGGTCTTCGTCTGGGGCACCCTGCGGTTCATGGCACCTGAGGTGGTGCGGCGAGAGGCGGCTCCCTCCAGCCTGACCGACCTGCACTCGCTGGCCGTCTTCATGTTTTACCTGTTCATGCACGGGCATCCGCTTGAAGGCGTGCGCACGGACTCGTCCTACTCCTGGTCGCCTTCCGATCACCACTCAGAGACGGACCTGGCGCTGCGGCACTTCGGCACCGAGCCCGTGTTCATCTTCGACCCTGAGGACCATTCCAATCCGCCGCGCCCTGGTGACCCGGTGGCGATCTGGTGGCGGCTCTACCCCAGATTCTTCCGCGCGGTCTTCGAGCGGGCCTTCACCTCTGGGCTGCGTGACCCCACCGGGCTCGGCCGGGTGACCGAGGGAGTATGGCGCCGCGCACTGGTCAGGCTCAGCGACTGCGTTTCTGTCTGCCGGTGCAACGCGTCTGTGTTCTACGACCCCGATGACCCTGGGCTGCGCTGCTGGAACTGCAACCAGGTACCGCCAAGGCCGCCGCTGCTCGAACTGCCAGGCGCCACCGTCGTCCTTTCAGAAGGAGCCACTCTCACCGCTCATCACCTGAGCCGTAACCGCGACTACGACACCGTCGTGGCCACGGTCGAACCCCACCCGGCCCGGCCAGGCGAGGTCGTGCTCCGCAACGTCAGCAAGAAGGCGTGGACCATGACTCCAGAAGGCGAGCCGGCTAAAACCGTCGAGCCGGACCGCCGGCTTGGCATCCGCCCGATGTCAATTGACTTCGGAACGGCGCAAGGCAAGATCATCAGCTAGAGAGGTACGGAAAGAGCACCGCCGATGAGCGAACTGCAGCTTAGCTACGATGGCCGTCAACATTCCTTCGCACCAGGGGCCATAGTCAGGATCGGCCGGAGCTCGGACAACGACATCGTTGTCAGCGATCCGACGGTCTCCAGGCGCCACGCGCAACTCTCCTGGGAGTCGACCGGGTGGGTCTGGCAGAACGCCGGGCAGGCACCGACCTTCCTCGCCGGGCAACCGGTCTCCAGGTTCAACGTAGGCCCGGCTACCGAGGTGTTCCTCGCCTCGCCCCAGGGACCGGTGATCCGCCTTCAGGTCGCCGATTCCGCTCGCGGCGGACCCCAGCCGACGGAGGTGGCGAGTTTCGGCGACTCCCCTGTAACCAATCAGAACCGCCCGCCGGCCTTCACCGCCGACGCCGGCGCCGGGTTCGGCGGGCAGAACTTCGCCGGACCAGGCGGACCAGGCTTCGGCGGGCCTGGCGTGCCACCGCCGGCGTTCGGTGGCCAGGGCGCGCCGCCCGCACCTGGGTTCGGCCCGCCACCAGGCGGTCAGGCAGGTCCGCAGGGACCAGGCTTCCAGCCTGGCGTGCCCCAGGCCGGCGTGCCGTTCGGCGTTCCGGGAATGCCCGGCTTCCAGGGGGGTGTTGCCGGCCTTGACCCAAGCCAGCTCACCACCGGCTCGTTCTTCGAGACCCTGGTCCCGATCAGGAGCTGGCTGCACGACCGGGGCTGGCGGCAGGGCATCAGGCTGCTGATCATTCCCTACGCACTGCTGCCGCTGATCTTCCTGCAGCTATTCGAGCACTCGGACAGCCTGAAGACACCCGGCTGGGCCTACAGCCTCTACGTAGCGCCCCTGTGGCTGATGGCCTTCTGGTACCTGATCAGGCCGCCAAAGATCACCAGGCTCGAGATCGGAGTCGCGGTCGGCTGCATCATCTGGACGTATATCTGGTTGTACGTGGTCACCATCAAGATCAACGACATGCTCGGCGGGACGCTTAACCTGCCCAAGGCTCTCGTCGTCGGCTACAACGAGGAGACCACCAAGGCGCTGCCTGTCCTTGTGGCCGCCCTGATCTTGCTGTACGGGCGGAAGATCAAGCTCGATCCGAGAACCTGGATGCTCATGGGGACCGTCACCGGACTGACCTTCGGGCTCGTTGAGCAGTCGCTCTACACGCCAGCGGCGATCGTGGCCATCCACAGCGCCAACGGCGTCAGCCAGGCAGACGGCGGCGCGCTGCTGTTCGCGTTCCGCGTGTTCGTTGACGGCTTCCAGCACGCGGTCTGGGCCGGGATCTCCGGCTTCTTCGTCGGAGTCGCGGTCAACTACCGCAAGCTGCGCATCCCCATCCTCCTGCTCGGCGTCAGCATTCCCGCCGTCTTGCACGCGCTGAACGACTGGACGCTGACGATCTTCAGCTCGGTCTGGGTCGCCGTTTTCGTCCAGGCACTCTCGCTGCTGCTGTTCCTCGGCTATACGCTCGCGGCGTCCTCGATCGAGCGCAACGTTCGAAGAAACCCGACGTTCCGCGGCGACTCGATCCTGATGGAACGCTTCAGTCAGCAGCCGTAACGAAGTCGATCAGTTCCTCGACCCGGCCGAGAAAGGCCGGGTCGAGGTCGGCGAAGCCGCGCACTGAACGCAAGATGCGCTGCCACCCGGCGGCCGTGTCCGGCGGCCAGCCGAGCGCCGCGAGCACGCCCTCTTTCCACGGTGTCCCTCGCGGCACGTCCGGCCACCGGTCGATGCCTAGCCTGGCCGGCTTGACCGCGGCCCACACGTCAATGAACGGGTGCCCGACGATGAGCACGTGCGGCGAGGTCACGCGCGCAGCGATCAGGGACTCCTTCGACCCCGCGACCAGGTGGTCAACCAGCACGCCGAGCCGCCGTGCCGGTCCTGGCGAGAACTCATCGACGATCGCGGGCAGATCATCTATGCCGCCGAGGAATTCGACGACTACCCCGACGTCGCGCAGGTCATCGCCCCAGATCCGCTCGACAAGCTCGGCGTCATGCCTGCCTTCGACGTAGATGCGGCTTTGCCTGGCCACCTTGGCCCGGCTCGCCGGCGCCGCGACTGACCCTGAAGCGGTTCGCCTCGGCGCCGCGCTCGCAGCGGACGTGGCCGGCCTGACCAGCCTTACCGGCTGGCCTTCGAGCAGGAACGGTGCCGGACCGTAAGGGAAAAGCCGCCGCTTGCCATGCCGGTCCTCAAGCGCGATCGCGTCTTTTTCCCATCCGACGACCGCACCGCAGAACTCGCCGGATACGTCCTCGACCACCAGGCCAAGCTCCAAGGGCACCTCGGTAAGCTCGCGCGGCTGTCCGCGCCGGCGGCCGGAGAGCACGTCTGACCCGTACTGCCTGCTCCGCATCTGTGACTGCCCTAACCGTGAATGACCGCCGTGTCATGACAAAAGTGCACGCGAGAAGGCGCCAGACCCCGAACGCGGGACAGCGACCCGCGCCACGCCACCTTATCGGCGGCCTGCCCTGGAGGAAGTTCGCTGCCGACCGGTCCTTCGTACTGGACCGAGGTATACGCCGCGTCGCCGATCAGCACCTCCGCGCGGCCTTCGCCGGTACTGACGACCACGGACTGATGACCGGAGGTATGTCCTGGCGTCGTGATGACCGACAGGCCAGGCACGACCTCGGTGTCGCCGTCGAGCAACTCGAACCGGCCGTTCATGAAGTCGAACCAGTCGTAAAGTTCAGGCTCCTCGGCCTGGCACCGAGCCAGTTCGGTCCGCTGCACCCAGCAGGCCGCGTGGCTGAACACCGAGTTCTGACCGCAGTGATCGAAGTGCAGGTGCGTGTTGATCACCAGGTCGATGTCATCGGGGATCATGTCGTAGTCGGCGAGTGCCTCGGCGACCGTACGGTTCACGACGCGCCAGTCGCTGAGCACGTCGGGCGGCCCGCCCACGCCGGTGTCGACAAGCACCGCGCCGCCAGGATGCGACACCACGAACCCGTGCACCGGCCACTCGGCCCCGTCGACCACGGTCAGCCTCGCCAGCCGCAGCCGCTTGATCTCCAGCACGCCTCACCACCCTCGTCGGTCGCCGGGCATCTCGCCGAGCATATCCGGCATCGTCCCGGATGACCGGCTACCACGCGCCGGCGTTCGCTCGCAGCGGGCCAGCCGGCGCGTTCGGGGCATCCCATCCCGCCGTGGCTTACCGCATCGCTGGCTTCCTGTTGTCGTTCGCGGGCCGGGGCCGGGGACATCGGTGGCTAGTTGATGTTGTTCCCGCAGCATCGCGGAGCCACCGATGCTGTCCGCCGGAGCCGGGTTACGGCATCGGTGGCTACTTGATGCTGCTGCGGGGCGCGGGGCCGAGTTGCTCAGGGCAAACTGATCAGGTTAGACTGATCAAATGGCGCAAGCTGAAGATGTCGAGCAGGTCGCCGGGGCGCTCCTGGTCAGCGTCGGCTTGCTGCGCAGGCGCCTGCGCCAGGTGCCGATCGCCGGCGAGCTGACCTTGCCGCAGAGTTCGGCGCTCGCGCGCCTTGACAGGGCGGGCCCGACGACCGCGAGCGCGCTGGCGAAGATCGAGCAGATCAGCCCGCAGTCCATGGGCGTCACGCTGGCCGCGCTTGAAGCCAAGAGCCTGGTCGCCCGTCAGCCCGACCCCGCCGACGGCAGGCGCGTCGTGCTTTCCGTGACCGAGGAAGGGCTTGACGTGCTCAGGTTCCGCCGCGACACCCGCACCGCGCACCTCGCGCAGGCACTGGCAAGCGGGTTCACCGACGGAGAAATCGCGAAGCTCAAGGACGCGGCGCCACTGCTAGAACGACTGGCGCTCCGCGTCTGATGGCTGAGAACCAGGACCGTTACAAGTGGGTCGCGCTGACCAACACGACCGCAGCCGTCTTCATGTCCGCACTGGACAGTACACCACAGGTATTTAACACAGCAACCCGGACACGCAAAGAACCCTCTTGACACGCCTTGCGGGCTGATCAAGCATCGTTGGCAAGGCTCGAAGCAAACTCGGGCAAGCTCCCAACGGAAGGACCAGCGATGCGGTTAACGTTCCTTGGCAAGGAGAGCCAAGGCGGCAACTCCCCGACGCTCTGGAAGACCGACGACGGCCAGTACGTGATTCAGGGGTTCACGCTCGATGACGGTG